>DASXAM010000357.1:0-26302 GCA_036404275.1 Allostellaceae bacterium | reverse complement strand
GTCGCCGACATGGCCGAAGGCGATCGGCCGGATGCCGGGCAGGCGCTCTGAGACCGCGGCCGAGGCACGGGTGACGAATTCAGCCACACGGCTGACCGGCACCGCCACATCATGCTTGATCGAGCCGGAATAGAGCTGGGCCTCGACGATCGCCTCGCGCACTCGCCACAGCGCCAGCCGCTGTGCCCCGCTCTCGGCGACGACGCCATCGGCCACCAGCCCCGCGGCCAGCGCCTCTTCGAGGAGCCGCTCGAGCAGCGCGCGGGCACCGCTGTCGCTCTGGCTCGACGACATTTCAAGGAGCACGTACCAGGGGTGACGCCCGTTGAGCGGGTCGAGCGTGCCTGGGATGTGGGCAAGCGCCAAATCGATCCCGGCGCGCGGGATCAGCTCGAACGCGGTCAATTGGTCGGCGCTGGCGGCGCGCGCGTGGGCGAAGAGCGCCATCGCATCCTCGATCCGCGCCAGCGCGACAAAAGCGGTCTCGATCTCGCGCGGCTTTGGGAAGAGCTTGACGGTGGCGGCGGTGATGATGCCGAGGGTACCCTCGCCGCCGATAAAGAGCTGCTTCAAATCGTAGCCGGTATTGTCCTTGCGTAGACCGCGCAGTCCGTCCCAGACCCGACCGTCGGGCAATACCACCTCGACGCCCAAGGTCAGTTCGCGGGTGTTGCCGTAGCGTAAGACCGCGATGCCGCCGGCATTGGTCGAAAGATTGCCGCCGATCTGGCAGCTGCCTTCGGCGCCGAGGCTCAGCGGGAAGAGCCGGTCAACCTCGGCCGCCCTATCGTGCAGATGCGAGAGGATGCAGCCGGCCTCCACCGTCATCGTGAAATTGACGGGATCGATCGCCCGCACCCGGTTCATCCGGCCGAGCGCTAAGACAATGTTGTCGCGGTCCTCAGGCGGCACACCACCGCCGACGAGCCCGGTATTGCCGCCCTGCGGCACCACCGCGAGCCCCGCCTCGGCGCAAATCTTGACGATGGCGGCAACTTCCGCGGTCGAAGCCGGCCGCACGACCAGCCGCGTCGCCCCGCGATACAGCCGCCGCGCCTCGGTGAGATACGGCTCCTCGTCGTGCCGATCGGCGACCCATCCCGCCGGCCCCACCACCTCCTTGATCCGCCGCAACGTTAACGCGAGGTCCACAAATCACCTTGTCGAAAGGGCCGCATGGCTCATTACCGGTGCCTCTCCGCTTGCTGCAGCGCGCGCCACACGGTTTCGCTTTTGGCGGGCATGTTGAGGGCGGTGACGCCGAAGGGGGCGAGCGCGTCGATGACCGCGTTGATGACCGCCGGGAGCGCGCCGACCGTACCGGCTTCGCCCGCCCCCTTGGCGCCGAGCGGGTTGAGCTTGGTTGGGACCGGGTGCGAATAGACGTGCATGTTGGCGAAATCGTCGGCGCGCGGCATCGCGTAATCCATAAAGCTGCCGGAGAGGAGCTGGCCCGATTGCGGGTCGTAGACGACCTCCTCCATCAAGGCCTGGCCGAGCCCTTGTGCGACGCCGCCATGGATCTGGCCTTTCAAGGTCGTCGGGTTGACCACTGTGCCGACATCGTCCACGACCGTGTAATCAAGAATTTCGACCGCACCCGTTTCGCGGTCGATCTCCAGTTCGCAGACGTGACAGCCATTCGGGTAAGTATCGGCCTTGGGCGCGAAGGTGCCGGTCTCGTACAACCCGCCTTCCAAGTCCGGCGGCAGGCGGCCGGGCTGGAAGGCGGCGCGCGCAACCTCCTTCAATGCGATCGCGCGGTCGGTGCCGGCGATGGTGAACCGGCCCTTGGCGAAATCGAGGTCGGCGGTGGCGACCTCGAGGAGATGCGCCGCGATCTTTCTGCCCTTGTCGATGATCTTGTCGGCCGCTTGCCACACCGCGGTGCCGCCGATCACCGTTGAGCGCGAGCCGGTCGAGCCGGTGCCGAACGCGACCCGGTCGGTGTCGCCGTCGATGAACTGCACTTCGGTAGGGTCGAGACCGAGGCGCTCGTTGAGGATCTGCTTGAAGGTCGTCTCGTGACCCTGGCCCTGGTTTTTGGTGCCCATCAAGAGCATTGCGGTGCCGCCGGGGTTGAAGCGGATCTCAGCAAATTCGAGACCGGGGGCGGCGGCGCGCTCGATCGCAAAGGCAATGCCGAGACCGCGCAATTTGCCGTGCTCCGATGACTTGGCGCGGCGCGCGACAAAACCGGCGTACCCTGCTCGTTCGAGCGCCTCGTCCAATACCCCGGCGAAATCGCCGCAATCGTAGGTGATGCCGAACGAGTTCTTGTGCGGCATTGCCGCCTTCGGCACGAGGTTGCGCCGACGCAATTCGATCGGGTCCCGGCCGAGCTCGCGCGCCGCGTCCTCGACCAGCCGCTCGATGACATAGATCGCTTCCGGCCGGCCGGCGCCGCGATAGGGGGCGACCGGGCTCTTGTTGACAAAAACTCCGGTCACCGCGACATGCGCCGCCGGTATCCGGTAGACGCCGACCGACGTGCCGACATTGGCGAAAGTCGGCAACAGGTTGCGCTCCGACGAGAGATAGGCGCCGTGTCCGGCAAGGGTGCGCAACCGCAGTCCGAGGAAGTGCCCTTCGGCGTCGAGCGCCAATTCGGCTTGCGTAACGTTGTCGCGAGCGTGCTCGTCGGCGAGCACCGCTTCGCTCCTCTCGCAGCTCCATTTTACCGGCCGGCCGAGCTGCTTTGCCGCCCACAGCACCAGGCGATGCTCGACATATTGCCAGCCCTTGGTGCCAAACCCGCCGCCGACATCCCCAGAGACGACGCGGATCTTGCTCTCCGGCACTTTGAAGATGTTCTGCGCGAGCGCATTCCGGACCCGGTGCGGGTATTGGCAATCGCAATAGAGCGTATAGCGGTCCTCGCCCGCGTCGTAGCTGCCGATGGCGCCGCGCGGCTCCATGTAATGGGCAAAGACGCGCGAGATCACATAGCGGCGGCTGACGACATGCGCGGCGCGGGCAAAGGCAGCGTCGGTCGCGGCCCTGTCACCGGCCTCGTATAAATTCGAGACATTGTCCGGGCATTCCGCCCAGACCGCGGGTGCGCCGGGGCATGCCGCGGCCGCGGTATCGGTGACCGAAGGCAATTCCTCGTATGCAACGGCGACCAGCTCGGCCGCGTCCTTTGCCTGGGCCACGCTCTCGGCAACGACCAGCGCCACCGGGTCGCCGACATAGCGCACTTCGCCCCGCGCCAGCCCCGGATGCGGCCGCGCAAACATCGGCGAGCCGTCCGGGCGCTTGCGCTGCAAACGCATCGCCATCGTGCCGAGCCCGTCGCGCGCCAAGTCCTCCCCGGTATAGATGGCGAGCACGCCCGGTGCCGCTTTTGCCTCGGCCGTGTCGATCGCTCTCAGCCGGGCGTGTGCAAGGGGCGAACGCACCAGCACCGCATGGGCCTGACCCGGCAGATTGACGTCGTCCTGATAACGCCCGCGCCCGCGCAACAGCCGCGGGTCCTCGAAGCGCGAGACCGGCTGGCCGATACCGTATTTGGTCATGGCTCGTCTGATCCCTCGGCAGGCGTCGCCGGCTGCGCTTTGAGCGTGCAGGCGAAGCCTGCCAAAGGTGCGCGTGTCATGTTTTTGGCCGCCGCCACTTCAATCCCGGGAACCGTGCGTAATCGCCGTCATACGTGATCCACTCGCAGCCCCATTCGATGGCGAGTGCTGCAAACCAAGCGTCGGTGACACGCGGAACGTGCGTATCGGTTTCGATGCAAAGCCGACGGAAGATGTCCCAATGCCGCTCGCCCGGCTCGACCGGCCGGCAATGCGGCTGCCTGAGCAGGTCCCGGCAGAACCCGAACGCTTCGTCGAGTTCGCTTGGTGTTCGGAACGCACGCGCATTGGTCGTAATCCGAACGACAGCGCCCAGCACCATCGGCGACACGCCGAAACTTTGGTCTCCCGACACCACGGTGGCGAGCCAAGGCCGGCAGACCCGGTGCTGGGCAAATCCGCCCGGAAGGCATAGATCAGTACGTCAACATCGGGCAGAATCATTCCGACCGCCGCATCCGACTGATTTGTTGCAGATCATCCATCTCCTCAAACGCCGACGGCTTGGTCAAATCGGCTCCCGGCATCAGCCCGCCACGCGCCTTGCTGATCCGCGGCAGAATGCGTCTGCCGGCGCCTGCCTTGCGATGTTCGTTCAAAACCGCTCGCAGCCCATCCTCGATCAGCGCAGTCAGGGTGCGCCTCTCGGCCGCAGCCTTCCGCCGCACGCGGTCGAGAAGATCTGCCGGAAGACGGACGGTGGTGCGCTCGTAGTCATATGCGCTGACATACGATGCGAAGGTTGTACGTCAATCAAGAGCAGTGCGACGGGGACACATGACCTAGCGGCGGCGTTGGCCTCCGCGCCATGGTGAATGCCCCCACTCGAATCGGGTCAGCACCGATGACATCCGGCCCCTCTCCCCGCTCGCGGGGAGAGGGCTTCGGTGAGGGGCAATGCGGACGCCGCTCAGAGCGAGGCGTGGCCCATAAAGATCTGCGGGATCGGCTGGCCCCAGGGCCCGCCGGTGCCCTCGCCGCGCTCCAGCCGGTTGGGCGGGGTGCTGGCGTTCAGCACGTCGGTGTCGGCCCAATGCTCGTGCACCCGGCCCCACGAATCGGCCCAGTAGTCGAACAACTGGCTGCCGATCAAATGGCGACCGATGCCCCACATATGCTGGTAGCCCTTGCCTTCTAGATGCTCATGGCCGGTCATCACGTCGTCGATGTCGGCGGCCTCGAAGGACAAATGGTTCAGCCCGCTCTTGTCGCCGCGGATGCAGAAAAAGGCATGATGATCGACATAGTCGTCGCCGCGGTCGAGCCGGTTGAACGACCCCACGACATTCGATTTGTCGCCGGCATAGAATTCGTCGGAGCAGCGAAAGCCCAGCGTCTCGCGGTACCAGCCGAGCGTCTTTTCGAAATTCTTGCTCATCACGACAAAATGGCCAAAGCGCTTGATGTGCGACGGGCCGCGCTCGACCCGGAAGAGCTCGCCCTTGCGGCGGTATTTGTCTTCGCCAGAATTGACCTTCGGCCGCTTGACCGGGATCGGCGCCAGCATCGCCATACCGTGGATCACCTCGACCTGATAGCCGTCGGGGTCGGTGAGGCGCACGCGCTTGCCGCCGCCCGGCTCGTCGATGTCCTCGATTTTCGACGCGCCCTCGACCCGCGACACGCGCTCGAGGTCCTCCATATCGGCGGCGTGGACCGCGATCCCGACATAGCGCGGCTCGCCCAATTCGGTGACATGGATGTGGTGCGG
The DNA here is from genome assembly GCA_036404275.1 of Allostellaceae bacterium. Taxonomy (GTDB): domain Bacteria; phylum Pseudomonadota; class Alphaproteobacteria; order ATCC43930; family CGMCC-115725; genus AP-15. The sequence continues at coordinate 21,013 of DASXAM010000357.1, read as the reverse complement.
CGCGTCGGTGCCGCGCATGTATAGCGCGGTCTTGGTCCGCTCGGCGCGGACCAGGCCGAAATCGGTCAGGAATTCTTCCTGACGGTCGAGATCGGGCGAGCGCAGCCGCCCATAGGCGAGATCGTAGGCTTTGATCACCGGCATCACGAACCTCCCGTAAGGACTGGCATCGGCCAGCGATGGTACTGCATTTCACCAATCGCCGCCATTGCGCCCATAACACTCGTTGACGTGATTGGCGAATGGGCCTAGCATCGTCGTCATGGTTGCGATGCATAGAGTAGGGATCGCACGATCCCGACACCCCTCGGGCGGTGGTGCGCTCGCGTGCGGCGCGAGGGAAGACGCCGGTCGCTGCTGACCGGGGCTTCTTCCGGGCAAGACCACCGCCCCGCCACCGGCGGGGTTTTTTGTTGCAGTCGAAGAGGCGGGCACATGGCAGGCAATCGGCGAAAAGTGTTCATCGACGGCGAAGCCGGCACCACCGGGCTCGGCATTCGCGCCCGCCTCGAAGCGCTGCCGGCGGTCGAGTTGATGAGCATCGCCGAGCGCTATCGCAAGGACCCCGCGGCGCGCCGCGATATGATGGCCGAGGCCGACCTCGTCGTGCTGTGCCTCCCCGACGATGCCGCAAAAGAGTCGGCGGCGATCGCCGAGGAGCTCGGGCCCGACATGCCGAAGCTGATCGACGCCAGCACTGCGCACCGCGTCGATCCCGCCTGGGAATACGGGTTTCCTGAGATGGTTTCGGGCCAGGATGCGCGCATCGCCGCGGCAGCCCGGGTCGCGAACCCCGGCTGCTACCCGACCGGAGCCATCGCGCTGCTCCGCCCACTCGTCGATGCCGGAATGGTCCCCGCCGACCACCCGGTCACAATCAATGCGGTCAGCGGCTATTCCGGCGGCGGCAAATCGCTGATCGCCGCGCACGAGGAAGCCGGCGGCCCGGCCTTCGAGCTCTATGCGCTCGGTCTCGAGCACAAGCATGTCGCCGAAACCCAGCACTATTCCGGGCTTGCGCGCCGGCCGATTTTTGTCCCCTCGGTCGGGCATTTCCGCCAGGGCATGCTGGTGTCGGTGCCGTTGCACCTCGACACGCTTTCCGGCAACCCGAACGGCGCCGCGCTGACGGCGGTCCTGAGCGAGCGCTACCGCGGCTGCGCCCGCGTCGCCGTCGTCCAGCCGCCAGCCGACGGCAAGCTCGAGCCCGAGGCGCTGAACGCCACCGACCGGCTCGAATTGTCGGTTCACGCCAACGACGCGCGCCGTCATGCGGTGCTGGTGGCGCGTCTCGACAACCTCGGCAAGGGCGCCTCGGGTGCCGCCGTTCAAAATCTCTGCCTGATGCTCGGCATCGCCGATCCGTTATGATGCGGCGGTGCTCGAGCGCGACGGTCCGCATCCATCCGCATGTTTCGCAAAATCCTGATCGCCAATCGCGGCGAGATCGCCTGCCGGATCATCCGCACCGCGCACCGCATGGGGATTGCCACGATCGCCGTCTATTCCGAGGCCGACGCCGAGGCGTTGCATGTGCGCGAGGCCGATGAAGCCGTGCCGATCGGCCCGGCGCCCTCGGCCGAGAGCTATCTCAGGATCGACTGGATCGTCGAAGCGTGCCGCAAAAGCGGGGCCGATGCGGTCCATCCCGGCTATGGGTTTCTGTCCGAAAACCCGGCCTTTGCCGAGGCTTTGGCGGCCGCGAGGGTCACCTTTATCGGCCCGCCGGCCGCCGCAATCGCCGCGATGGGCGACAAAATCGAATCAAAAAAGCTTGCCCGCGTCGCCGGGGTCTCGACCATACCGGGCGCGCTCGATGTCGTTGCCGACGCGGAAGGTGCGGTCCGGGCCGCACGCGACATCGGTTATCCGGTCATGATCAAAGCGTCTGCCGGCGGCGGCGGCAAAGGCATGCGCATCGCCGGCGACGATGCTGCGGTGCGCGACGAATTCCATAGCGCGCAAAGCGAGGCGAAGTCGAGCTTTGGCGACGACCGGATGTTTCTCGAAAAATACATCGAGGAGCCGCGCCACATCGAGATTCAGGTGCTGGGCGACCGGCACGGCAATATCGTCCATCTCGGCGAGCGCGAATGCTCGATCCAGCGCCGCCACCAAAAGGTCGTCGAGGAGGCGCCGAGCCCGGTAATCGATGCGGAATTGCGCGAAGCGATGGGGAGCCAGGCGGTCGCCCTGGCGCGCGTGGTCGGATACCATTCCGCCGGCACGGTCGAGTTTGTCGCCGACCGCAAGCGCAATTTCTACTTTCTCGAAATGAACACGCGGCTTCAGGTCGAGCACCCGGTGACCGAGCTGGTGACCGGCCTCGACCTCGTCGAGCTGATGATCCGCGTCGCCGCCGGCGAAAAGCTGCCGTTTGCGCAGCAGGATATCCGGCTCTACGGCTCGGCGATCGAAGCGCGTGTCTATGCCGAGGATCCGACGCGGAATTTTCTGCCGTCGATCGGCCGCCTGGTGCGCTATCTGCCGCCCACGGGGGAAGGGCTGCGCCTCGACGCCGGAGTTTTCGAAGGGGCGGAGATCAGCCTTTATTACGACCCGATGATCGCCAAGCTCATCGCCTACGGCCCCGACCGCGACCATGCGATCGACCGGCTGTCCCGGGCGCTCGACGGCTTCCATGTCGCCGGCGTGCAAAGCAACATCGCCTTTCTGGCCGCGGTCGCGCGCAAGCCGCGCTTTCGCGCCGGCGCGCTATCGACGAATTTCATCGCCGAGGAATTCCCGGCCGGCTTTGTGCCGCCGGCTGGCTTTGTCGCCGCCGACAGGGTGATCCTCGCCGCAGCCGCCTTGGCCTATCGCCGGCTTCGCGAGCGCGAGACCGCGATCGACGGCCGACTCGCAGATGCCAGCCGCGAGATCGCCGAGGACTGCGTCGTCGCTCTCGACGCCACGTCCTATCCGGTCGCAATCCGCCCCGAAGGCAGCGGCTATCGCTTCGACGCCTGTGGGAAAAGCGCGCTCGTGCGTACCGATTGGCAGCCGGGCCAACCATTGCTCGGCGTCACGCTCGGCGACTGCGACGCCGTCGTGCAGATCGATCGCCTGCCGGGCTCGACATTCCGGCTGGTGCATGGCGGGGTCGTCCGCCGGGCGCAGGTGTTGTCGCCGCGCGCCGCCGAGCTGTTGGCGCTGATGCCGGAAAAGACGGCACCCGACACCTCACGTCTGTTGCTGTCACCGATGCCGGGGCTGTTGAGCGACGTGGTGGTGGCGCCGGGCCAGGAGGTCAAGGCCGGCGAGCCGCTTGCCATCGTCGAGGCGATGAAGATGGAGAATGTGTTGCGCGCCGAACGTGACGGCCGCATCGCGCGGGTGCGCGTCAGCCCCGGCGCGAGCCTCGCCGTCGACGACGTGATCCTCGAATTCGAATAGGCGCCGATGCAGACCGTTCGGCTGCGGATCACGGGCCGCGTCCAGGGTGTCGGCTACCGGGTCTGGGCGATGCGGACGGCGGCGACCCTCGGGCTCGACGGCTGGGTGCGCAACCGTCGCGACGGGACGGTCGAGTTGTTGGCAACCGGCGCCGAACCTGAGGTCGCTGCAATGGTCGAGGCCTGCCGTCAAGGCCCCGGCGGCGCCGAGGTCGCAGCGGTCGAAACCTGCGAGGCGGAACCCGACGGCTCCCGCGGCTTCACCTCCCGCCCGACCGGATAGCTGCCTTGGTGACTGCCGCTACGATGCGGCTTTTACCAGGGCCGTCCCTTTGGCGAGGGCTCCGAGCTTGGCAATGGCGATACGGCGATCCATTGGCGCCATGCCACAATTCGTGCATGGGTAAAGCCGCTGGGCCGGGACAAAGCGCAAGGCCCGCTCGATCGTCTCCGCCACCTCGCGCGGCGTTTCGACCGCATCGCGAGCGACGTCGATCGCCCCCAGCAGCACGTCCTTCCCGGCAAGGAGGCCGAGCAATTCGATCGGCACCTTGGCGCCGGCACATTCGAGTGACACCTGGTCGATGCGGCTCGCCGCCAATGCCGGAAAAAATGCCTCGTACTGCCGCCACTCGGCGCCAAGGCCCGATTTCCACTCGATATTCGGTTTGATTCCATAGCCGTAGCAGATATGCACCGCAGTCTTGCACGAGAGGCCTTCGGCGGCGCGTTCCAGCGCGGCGATGCCCCATTCGAGCACGGCGTCCATGTAGACGTTGAAGGCCGGCTCGTCGAACTGGATCACATCGACGCCGAGAGCCGCCAGTTCGCGCGCCTCCTCGTTGAGGAGCGCGGCAAACGCCATGGCGAGCGCCTGGCGGTCGCGGTAATGCACGTCGGCAAGCGTATCGACCAAGGTCATCGGGCCGGGGAGGGTGAATTTGAGCGGGTGCGTCGTGTGCGCGCGGGCAATCCCGGCCTCGACCGCATGGACATTGCCGATGCGCGATACCGGGCCGGTGACGGTCGGGCATTGCGCCTCGTAGCGGTTGTTGCGGATGCCCATCGTCACCCGCCGGTCGAAATCGACGCCAGCGATATGTTCGAGAAACCCGTGCACGAAATGCTGGCGCGACTGCTCGCCGTCGCTGACGATGTCGATGCCGGCGTCTTCCTGCTCCTTTAGCGCCAGCAGCGTCGCGTCGCGCTTGGCCTCGGCAAGCGCATCGCCCGATTGGCGCCACGGCGCCCACAGCACACCGGGCTCGGCGAGCCAGGCGGGCTTTGGCAGGCTGCCGGCGATCGTGGTTTCGAGCATGACGGGCCTCGCTGCTCCTGGTTTTATCGTCTTTGGCCGGGGGTAACCGACATGAGCCGGGTCCCGAGAAATCGCCCCGTATGGTCAAAATCGAAGGCAAAGCGCACCTCGCCGACAATGGCGCAGGCGTGGCATTGGTCGCGCAATAGATAGCCGACGACGATTTCCTGACCCGCCATCCGGATTTCAGGCTGTGCCCGGCCGCGACCCCCGGGCCAGAAGCTGACGTTCGGAAAATGGCGCTCAATTTCGCGATACGGGAGGGCCGCCCGCAGCGCATCGAGCGCCAGGAACTTATGGTCGTCGACATCGATCAGGGCCGGTGTGCCGTTGACAAGCAGCCAGGCATCGTTCTCGTTAGCGCGGAACGGGTAGAAGACGTGAGCAACTGCAATCCGGCCGCTCGTCCGGTCGAGGCGCTGCAAATACGCCTCGCCGTCGAGGCGCCGGGCGAAGTCGATCGCCGCGACGCTGGCTCCGGCCTGGCGCATCGCGGCGACAAAGCATGTGTTGAACGCAGCTCCGCGGCGGGCGTCGCATTGCGCGTGGAACCGGGTCATGAACCCGGCGTCGGGCTGCCACACCGCCGCCGCGGTGACCGGCATCGCCGACGCGGCCGCGAACCTCGCCAGCATCGCTGCGGCAAAGCCTATGTGCCGCCGCCCGCTTCGCCGCGAAAGCCTCGTGCCCCATCGCTGAAGCAGGTGATCGGCGGCCAGCCCCGACAGGGACCGACCACTAAGCAATTTTTCGGTCGGTCACGGAAAGCGGACGTTTTCGCCGTCGGCATCCTTGTCCGATGCCCGCTCGATCTCACCGGCCAGCCGATCGTAGCGCTCGATCAATTCACGCAAATGCTGCTTGACCCGCGGGGTCGTGGCGTCCTGCTCGAGCGAGCGGGCGCGCGCCGCCGCGGCGCGATAATACTCGGCGGGCTGCTGGCTTTGAGTCCATTCTGCCGTGCCCGGCATGAACCGCCCGTCCGCCGAGCCGTCGAGAAGGACCCGCGATGACGCCATTATCCGATACCTTCGACGGCCCGCAGCACAGCTGGAATAGCGCCGGCCGCCGCGAGGGCCTGCCGCATCCGGCCGATATGTGAACCATAATCTACCGCCCGCTGCAGAACAAGCCAAACCGGCGTCAGCCGACGGGGGACGGATCGCCCGAAAGCTCGCCCCAGCTCCCCGCCCGCTCGATCCGCACGGCGATGACCGGCAGTTCCGCCAGATCCATCGCTCGGTATTGCGGGTAGCGCCGGCGCAGCAGCTCTTGCGCCCGATCGTGCTCGGCCCCGTGCTCCAGGATCACGGCGCGTCCGTGCAGCAGGACCCAGCCCAGCCGGCGCCAATCCTCGTCCCAATGGTCTGCGACAAAGGCGACGGTGGGATTGGCCGCGATGTTGCGCATCCGCTTTAGCCGCCGCGAATCGCCCTTCGGCTTGCGGTCGATTGTGATGTAGAGCGATCCCTCGGCGACGGCGAAGCACACCGGCACGACATGCGGCGCGCCTTGCGCGTCGGCCGTTGCAAGATGTCCGATCCGGCACCAATCCAGAAAACGCGCTTGGTCTGGCGACAACGACATCGCCGGATTGTGACGGATCCGGTGTCCGCTGCCCACCTTTGCCGCTGTCGCGTCGGCCGGCAGACGGTCTTGTCCGGCGCCGGGAAAGCCGGCGCGCCGCGAACGGGGAAACGGGCTGTCGCGTTGGTCCGGCAGACGGCTTTGTCCGGCGGCGACGGGCCTTTATCATCCGCCGCAGCAACCGGAGGACCCATCAATGCCCGCTGATGCCGCCGCCCCTGCCGAGCATGCCAGATGGCCGAATTACCGCGAGGGCGACTTTGTCATCGCGAACTATGTGTTCACGAACGGTGAGACCCTGGCCGAGCTCAAGCTCCATTGGCGCACCCTCGGCACCGCCAGGCGCGACAGAGCCGGCAAGATCACCAACGGCGTCTTGCTGCTGCAAGGCAACACCGGCACCGGGGCCAATTGGCTGCGCCCGAGCCTCGCCGACGAATTGTTCGGGCCGGGCCAGCCGCTCGACGCGGCCGAATACTTCATGATCATGCCCGACGCGGTTGGGCGCGGCGGGTCGAGCAAGCCGTCGGACGGGCTGCGCGGAAATTTTCCGCATTACCGCTATCGTGACATGGTCGAAAGCGGCCATCGCCTCGTTACCGAGGGTCTGGGCGTCGGTCATTTGCGCCTCGTGATTGGCAGCTCGATGGGCGGCATGCACGCCTGGATGTGGGCCGGGATGTACCCCGATTTGATGGATGGGGTGGTGGCGATGTCGTGCCAGCCGGTCGAGATCAGCGGCCGCAACTGGCTCGGCCGCCGCGCCCAGGCCGAGGCGATCCGGCACGACCCGGACTGGAAGAACGGCTTTTACGAGACCAACCCGCGCCACTACATCTATGCCGCGGCCGGGAATTTCGGCACCGAAAGCCCGACCCGGATTCAGGAAATGGCGCCGACACTCGCCGCCGCCAACGCGCTTTACGAGCGGCGGCTCGCCGAAGCGGCCAAGGGCGACGCCAACAACCAGCTCTGGGCGATCGAGGCGATCCAGGACTACAACCCCGAGCCCGATCTCGACAAGATCAAGGCCAAGGTGCTGCTGATCAACGACGCCGAGGACCACGCCAACCCGCCCGAGCTCGGCACCGTCGAGCGCGCAATGAAGCGGGTCCAGCATGGCCGTTATGTGCTGATCCCGGCCGGTCCGAACACGCACGGGCATTTCAGCCATTTCTACGCCGAGCTGTGGAAACCCTATCTGATCGAGCTCATGCGGACCCTCGATCCGCCGCTCGACGCAGCGGCCGAATAAAGGGATGGGCCTGCTCGACGGCCGCGCGGCACTGGTGACCGGCGGCAGCAAGGGTTTGGGTGCGGCGACGGCGCGGCTCTTTGCCGAAGCCGGAGCGCGGGTCATCGCCACCTTTGCCAATGATGCCGAGGCCGCCGACCGTCTGGTCGCGAGCCTCCCCGGCAAGGGTCACCGCGCCTGCCGCGTCCCGGCGCAGGACACGCCGGCGATCGAACGGCTCGCCCGCTCGATTGCCGCGACCGAGGGCCGGCTCGACATTCTCGTCAACAATGCCGGCAGCACGCGGGTGATCCCGCATGCCGACCTCGCCGCGCTCGACGATAATTTTTTCGACTTTGTGCTGGCGGTCAATTTGCGCGGGCCCTTTGCCGCGGTGCGCGCTTGCCGAGAATTGCTCGCGGCGAGCGGCCACGGTCTCATCGTCAATGTCGGCTCGGTGTCGGGAGTGCGCGGTGGCGGCAGCAACATCGCCTATGCCGCCGCCAAGGCCGGGCTGCACGTGATGACGATGTCCTTGGCTCGCGCCTTGGCACCGGCGATCCGGGTCGTCGCCGTGGCGCCGAGCCTGATGGAAACCCCGATGACCGAGATGTGGACCGCTCAGCAACGCGCCCAGCGGATCGCCAATAATCCACTAAAGCGCATCGCCGAGCCCGAGGAGGTCGCGGCGTTGATCCTCGGCCTGGCCACGACGATGACCTTTGTCAACGGCACGGTCATTCCTGTGGACGGCGGCAGCCTTCTCTAAGAGACAATACAGGCTGCCGCCGGCCTCGTCCGAGAAATTGGCTTGCGTTATCCGGCGCGACGGCGACGCAACGCACCAAGACCGAGGAGCGCTGAGCCGATCAGCAGCAGCGAAGCGGGCTCGGGTGTCGCTACAGTCGCGTTCTGCGACACCGCAGTAAGCAGGACAGAGCCCGAATCGGTCTGCACGCCGATCACCGCAGCATCCGGGAAATTGATCAAGCAAGTGTTGGCCACGGGCCCGGTGCAGCTGCTGTCGAACATGCCGAAAAAGGTCAAGCTGGCGATCGACGAGCCGGTGAAGAAATTGAACGTGTCGTCCGGATCGACCGAGCCGATGATCGCATCGTTCATCAGGCTGCCACTGGCGACCACCGCCACACCGGTGGGCCGATCAATCGCGCAATCGGTGCTTGAGCACGGGGTGCCGGGGGGCGTCATGTTCTCACCAAGACCGCTTTCGGCGAAGCCGTTGGCGGGAGGCGCAAGAGGACCGCCCATGACCGGCTTGAACGTTAACGCCGAGCTGGTGTCTGGGGCAAAGGGATTATTGAAACCGGTCGCCGTGAACGTGCTCCCAAAGGCTGTGAAACTCTGTGTGTTGGCGCAGACATAGCCGGAGTCGGTACCGGAATGGGTGCAGCCGTTTGGCGAGGGCGTCAGATTGCCAAAGTCGATCTCGACTTCGGCTGCCATCGCCGAGCCCGCGCTCCCAGCGGCAATGATGGCAGAGAACATAAGCGCTTTGGTGAGCCCGATCATATTCGTGCACTCCTCTTTGAGTTGCAAGATTGATAAAAACCGGTCGGACCAATCACCCGCGGCGGCGGCGACGCAGCGAAAAAGCAAGTGTTAACCTTAACTCATTAACCTTAACGGTTAGCACGGATCATGCCAAGAGAAGATATCAAGGTTTACAATAACTTATCGACCTTTGGAGTTATCAACTTGTAAAAGACACCGACAATTTTTGATTCGAACAAAAGGCGCACATTCGCAAAATGCTTATACAGCGATGAGTTAGCCTGTAAACAATACCGACGGATCCGATCGCCCCGACAGCACGCCAGCGCTCGCCGCGATTTAGGACGACGAGTGCGCCGGACGCCTTTGCCGCGGCCATCGGAGTTGCGGCTTTGGTGCGGACGGCGGGACTCGAACCCGCACCCGGGAAACCCGGAGCAGATTTTAAGTCTGCTGCGTCTACCGTTTCGCCACGTCCGCGGTGGTCGCCTGTCGCTCAGCCCTCGCTCAGCCCATCCTGCGACTCGCCGCCGAGGGCGCGGATCAGCGCGCGCAGCTCGTCGGCGGCGCGGTCGAGGCGCGGCGCGGCGGTGCCGCGCAGGACCAAAGTCACGCCGAAATCGCCGCGCCGGAAATAGGGGTAGGAGCCGATTTCGACATCGGGCCAGCGCGATTGCAGCGCGGCGAGGTCCTTGGCCAGCGCGCCCTCACCGAGACGGCAGCTGACGCTGCGGCTCAGGACCTTGTCGCCGCCGCGCAAGCGGTGCTTCAGCTCGGCGAAGATCGCCTGCATGATCCGCGGCACACCGGGCAGCACATAGACGTTTTCGATGCGAAAGCCGGGCGCTTGCGAGATCGGATTCGGCAGCAGCGCCGCGCCCTCGGGCACCATCGCCATGCGCAGCCGCGCCTCGTTCAGATGGCCCGCCGGGTAATGGCTTTCGAGGAGCCGTTTTGCCTCGGGATGCAGCACCAGCGCCACGCCAAAAGCGTCGGCGACGCATTGCGCGGTGATGTCGTCATGCGTCGGACCGATCCCGCCGGTGGTGAAGACGTGGTCGAAGCGGCGGCGAGCCTCGTTGACCGCGGCGACGATCGCCGCGGGATCGTCGGCGATCACGCGCGCCTCGCGGACGCGAATTCCGGCTTTGTTCAGACCGCGGGCGAGAAACGCGAGGTTCTCGTCTTGCGTGCGGCCGGACAGGATCTCGTTGCCGATGATCAGCACGCAGGCGGTGACGATGCTGCGCTCGGCGGTTGCGGTAGCCCGTTCCGGGCTGGTCGTGCTCATTTTCTGCTGGGCCTCGCGCCGTCATCGAAAGGGTTTCTTCATAGGCGAAGCATGATGGCGGCACAATTGACGGCAAGGAAACAAGCTGGCCCGTGGCGCGGCGGGCTGGCATGTTCCGGCCGGAACGGCAGCGGAGCGGACGGGTGAACGAGGTCGAATGCGTCGTGGTCGGCGCCGGGGCCGTGGGGCTCGCCTGCGCCCGCGCTGTGGCGCTTGCCGGGCATGAGGTGGTGGCGCTCGACCGCGCGCCGACAATCGGGTTCGAGACCTCCTCACGCAACAGCGAAGTGATCCATAGCGGCCTCTATTACCCGGCTGGCAGCCTCAAGGCGAAAACCTGCGTCGCCGGCCGCGAGCTTCTTTATGCCTATTGCGACGAGCATGGGGTTGGGCATGCCCGGCTCGGCAAGCTTATCGTCGCTGCCGACGAGGCTGAAATCCCCGGCCTTGAAAAGATCGCTGCAGCGGCGCGCGCCAACGGCGTCGACAATCTCGAATGGCTCAGCGCCGCGGAGGCCCACCATCTCGAGCCAGCACTGCATTGTGTGGCGGCGCTGCTGTCGCCATCGACCGGGATTATCGACAGCCATGCGCTGATGCTCGCCTATCAGGGCGAGGCGGAAGCCGCCGGGGCGGTCGTCGTATTGCGCACGCCGGTGCTGGCGGGAAGGGTGGGCAACAACGGGTTCGAGCTCGATATCGGCGGCGCAGAGCCAGGCCATTTGCATTGCCGGTATCTGATTAATGCCGCCGGGCTCCATGCGCCCGCTCTCGCCGGCGCCATCGACGGCATCCCAATTGCGGCGATCCCGCCCGCCTATTTCTGCCGCGGCATCTATTTTACCTTGTCCGGGCGGGCGCCGTTTCGCCGACTCGTTTATCCGGTGCCGCGGGCGCATGGGCTCGGCGTGCATCTGACGCTCGATCTTGCGGGGCAGGCCCGTTTCGGCCCGGATACGGAGTGGATCGCCGGCATCGACTATGCGGTCGACCCGGCTCGCGGCGATGGATTTTATGCCGCGATCCGCCGCTATTGGCCGGCGCTGCGCGACGGCGCCCTGCAGCCGGGCTATGCCGGCATCCGGCCGAAGATCAACGGTCCCGACGAGCCCGCAGCCGATTTTCTGGTGCAAGGGCCCGAGGAGCACGGGGTGCCGGGGCTCGTCAATCTTTACGGGATCGAATCGCCGGGGCTGACGGCATCCCTGCCGCTGGCCGAGCTGGCGATGGAACGGCTGGGGATCTGCAGATGCTGATCGGTGTGCCGAAGGAGATCAAGGTCCAGGAGCATCGGGTCGGTCTGGCGCCGGGCAGCGTGCGCGAGCTGGCGCATCACGGTCATCGGGTCGTGGTCGAGACCGGCGCCGGCGCCGGGGTCGGGTTTGACGATGCGGCCTACGAGGCGGCCGGCGCCCGCATTTTGCCGAATCCGGCCGAGGTGTTCGCCGCCGCCGACATGATCGTCAAGGTCAAGGAGCCGCGGCCCCCGGAAGTGGCCCTGCTGCGCCCCGGGCAGGTGCTGTTCACCTATCTGCACCTTGCCGCCGACAAGGCATTGGCGCAGGACCTGGCCCGCTCGGGTGTCGTCGCGATCGCTTACGAGACGGTGACCGACCCGCGCGGCGGCTTGCCGCTCTTGGCGCCGATGAGCGAGGTCGCCGGGCGCATGGCGGTGCAGGTCGGCGCTCATTGCCTTGAAAAGCGGCAGGGCGGGATCGGCCTCCTGCTCGGTGGCGTCCCGGGGGTCCCGGCGGCCAAGGTGGTGATCCTCGGCGGCGGGGTCGCCGGCACCAACGCGGCGCGCATGGCGATGGGGGTCGAGGCCTATGTCACGGTCATCGACCGCTCGCTGCCGCGGCTTTACGAGCTCGACCTGCAATTCGGCGCGCAGCTCCACACGCTTTACTCGACGATGGAGACGATCGAGCGCGAGGTCACGGCGGCCGATCTCGTAATCGGCGCGGTGCTGATCCCCGGTGCGACGGCGCCAAAGCTTGTCAGCCGGGCATTGGTGCGGGCGATGCGGCCGGGCGCCGTCATGGTCGATATCTCGATCGACCAGGGCGGCTGCTTCGAAACCAGCCGGCCGACGACGCACGACAATCCGACCTATGTCGAGGAAGGGGTCGTCCATTATTGCGTGACCAACATGCCGGGGGCGGTGGCGCGCACCTCGACGGTGGCGCTCAACAACGCGACGCTGCCCTTTGTGCTGGCGCTCGCCGATTACGGCTGGCGGCAGGCATTGCGCGACGACCCGCATCTGCGCGCCGGGCTCAACATCTGCCGTGGGCAGGTCACCCACCCGGCGGTGGCGCGCGACCTCGGCCTCCCGCTCGGCGCTCCCGAGGCGGCATTGTCGCCATGACGGAAACGATTTCGCAAAACGCATCTTCGGCTATGGACCGCCGGTCCGTCCCTCCCTATCTCCACTGAAACAAGCTCGAGACGGGAGAGATGGCGCTGCCTCCGATGCCTCAGCCGGCGCCGTTCGATGCGATGCTCGACGCATCGGCTGGCTCCGAACCGGCCCGTATACGACCGGTTGATGCCGTCGCGATCGCCGCGGTCACCGATCTCTACCGCGAAATCCTGCCGGTCGGCGGCGCGATCCTCGATCTGATGTCGGGCTGGGTCAGCCATTTGCCGCCCGAAATCTTTTATTCGCGCGTCGTCGGGATCGGCAACAACGCCCATGAATTGGCCGAGAACCCGTTTCTCGATGAATGGCGGGTGCAGGATTTGAACCGCGACCCGCATCTGCCGTTCACCGACGGCGAGTTCGATGGGGCGGCAATCTGCGTCTCGGTCCAGCATTTGATCCGCCCCGCCGAAGTCATTCGCGAGGTCGGCCGGGTGCTGAAGCCGGGGGCGCCGTTGGTGGTGACCTTTTCCCAGCGCTGCCTGCCGGCCCCGGCGATCGGCTGCTGGTGCCTGCTCGACGATGCCGGGCAGCTGTGCATGGTCGCGCATCATTTTGTCGATGCCGGCAATTGGACCGATATCCGCTGCCTCGACCGTACGCCGCCGGGCGGCGGCGACCCGCTCTATGCGGTGATCGGGCGCAGTCTCGGGCGCAGCGCGCCGCTCGGTCACGATTAGGGTCAGTTGCTATCAGGGCTAGCCGCGATTAGGAATCATAGGCGACGATCGAGGCGAGCGGCACGTCGATGCGGCTGCGGCCGCCGAGAAAGCTCAATTCGATGATGCAGGCGGCGCCGACCACGGTGCCGCCACGCTTGCGGACGAGGTCAATCGCGGCGGTCATCGTGCCGCCCGTCGCGAGCAAGTCGTCGAGCACGACGACGCGCTGGCCCGGCATCACCGCATCCTCTTGGATTTCGATCGTGTCGGTGCCGTATTCGAGCGCATAGGTAAAGCCGGCGGTCCGTCCCGGCAATTTGCCCTTTTTGCGAATCATCGCAAAGCCGCGGTTGAGCTCGTAGGCGAGCGGTGCGGCGACCAGAAACCCGCGCGATTCGATGCCGACGAGCAAATCCGGCTGGTGTGGACGCAGCGCCTCGGCCAGCGTTTCGACCGTCGCCCGCCACGCGTTGGGATGCGCGAGCAAGGTCGAAATGTCATAAAACAGGATGCCGGGCCTGGGGAAATCAGGGATGGATCGGATGTGCTGCTTGAAGTCCACAGGCTCGGTCCTCGGATAACACATCGGGTGGCGTTCGTCGCATCTCGTTGCGAGATAGCCTCTTTTGCCGTAGTTGGGAAGGCTCGTACGGTGCAAGACCGTGGAATTTTCAACTTTGAGATGCCATGGCGTCGGCTGCCGCAACAGTTGTCGCATCGGAAGAAGCCGGGGCAATCGTGCTGGCGGCGGCTGGTGAGTGGCTGGTCGGCGCGGCCGGTGAGCTCGATCGCCGGTTGCGCGGCTTCTCCCTGCCGAGCCGGCGGCAGGTCACCCTCGATCTGGCCGGTATCGACCGGCTCGACACCACCGGCGCGTGGCTCTTGCTGCGCACCGAGCACGATTTGATCGAGCGCGGCAACGCCGTCGAGCTGCGTAATTTGCGCGAAGATTTTGTTCCGTTGCTGGATCAGGTGCGAGCCGGCGGCCGGCTCGCCCCGACCATTCATCAGCGCCCGGCGCATCACACGCTTGCCGGCTTTATCGCGCGTATCGGTCGCTTCACGATCGGCATGTTTACCCGCACCTACAGCGTGCTGGGCTTTTTCGGCCTTGTCTGCGCTACGGCGGCGGAGCTCGTCACCCATCCGCGCCGGATCCGGACGGTGGCGACGATTTCGCAAATCGAGCAGACCGGCGTCAACGCGCTTGGCATCGTCGGGCTCCTGTCGTTTCTGATCGGCGTCGTCATCGCCTATCAGGGGGCCGACCAGCTGCGCCGGTTCGGCGCCGAGATCTACACCGTCGACCTCTTGGGCGTCTCGATCCTGCGCGAGCTCGGCGTCTTGATGACCGCGATCATCATTGCCGGCCGCTCGGGGAGCGCCTTCACCGCCGAGCTCGGCACGATGCGGGTCAACGAAGAGATCGACGCGATGCGCACGATCGGGCTCGACCCGGTCGAGGTGCTGGTCATGCCGCGGCTTTCCGGCCTGCTCGTCACCCTGCCGCTGTTGACGCTCTACGCCAATTTGATGGCGCTTCTCGGCGGCTGCCTGATGTGCCAGGCGGTGCTCGGCATCACGATCCCGCAATTCATCCGCGAGCTGCAATACGCACTCTATCCGCGAACCTTCTGGATCGGCGTCATCAAGGCGCCGTTTTTCGCGGCGATCATCGCTCTGATCGGCTGCTACGAAGGGTTTCAGGTGTCGCGCAGCGCCCAAAGCGTGGGCCAGATGACCACCCTGTCGGTGGTCGAGTCGATTTTCCTGGTAATTGTCACCGACGCGGTCTTTTCGGTGCTGTTCTCGATATTGGGTATTTGACGATGCGGGACGGCGCGGGCGAGCCGATCATCCGGGTGCGCGGACTCGTAAACCGCTTTGGCGCCCAGACCATTCACGACGGTCTCGACCTCGACGTGCGGCGCGGCGAGGTGCTGGGGATCGTCGGCGGCTCGGGCTCGGGCAAATCGGTATTGCTGCGTTCGATCGTCGGGCTGAACCGTCCGGTCGGCGGGCGGATCGAGGTGCTCGGAACCGACGTTCTCGCCTTGGACGACCGCGAACGGCGCGTGCTCGAGCAGCAATGGGGTGTCCTGTTCCAAGACGGGGCGCTGTTCAGCTCGCTGACCGTGGCGCAGAACATCGAGGTCCCGCTCAAGGAGTTCTACGATATGCCGCCGCATCTGCTGGGCGAAATCGCCGCGGTCAAGGTCGGCTTGACCGGGCTCGGCGAGGATGCCGGGGCGAAATACCCCGCGCAGCTCTCGGGCGGCATGCGTAAGCGCGCCGGGCTCGCCCGCGCTCTGGCGCTCGACCCCGAAATCGTTTTTCTGGACGAGCCGACCTCCGGGCTCGACCCGATCGCGGCCGGCGAATTCGACAAATTGATCCGCGATTTGCAGCAGAGCCTCGGGCTCACCGTGTTCATGGTCACGCACGATCTCGACAGCCTCTACGCGGTGTGCGACCGGATCGCGGTGCTGGTCGACAAGAAAATCCGGGTCGGCACGCTCGACGAGCTGTTGCGTGACGACCACCCTTGGATTCGGTCGTATTTTCATGGCCCGCGCGGGCGCGCGGCGCAAATCTCGGCCGACGAGCATTCGACAACATCAAGGACACCGGCGGCGATCTCCGCCTGAGCCGCCACCGGGAGAGAGCGATGGAGACACGCGCACATTACGTCGCCGTCGGCCTCTTTGTGATCGCCCTTCTGATCGCCGGCGCCGGGGTCATTCTGTGGCTCGGCCGCGTCGAATTTTCCCGCGAGCTCGAGCCTTACTACATCTTTTTCAAAGGCTCGGTCGCCGGGCTCAACAAGGGCTCGGCGGTCCAGTACAACGGCATCCCGGTCGGGCGTGTGACCGATGTCCGCGTCGATCCCGACAATGTCGCGCAAATCCAGGTAACGGTCGAGATCGACGGCAGTCTCGTCACGATAAAGTCGGATGCGCGAGCCTATGTCGACACCAACATCTTGAGCGGGGTGTCGACCGTGCAAATACGCGGCGGGACCCAGCAGGCGGTCGAATTGCGACCAGAGCCGGGCCATAAATATCCAATCATCAAGGCCGGACAATCCGAAATCGAGCAGGTCAAGGCCTCGCTTCCGGAAATCCTAGGCGAGCTCAAGACCGTCGCCGCCAATCTGCGCGACCTCTTGAGCCCGGAAAACCGGCAGGCGGTGACCGACAGCCTCAGAAACGTCCGCATCGTCACTCAGGCGGTCGCCGATCACAGCCAGGATATCGGTAAAATTCTGACCGACGCCGACGCGACTGTGGTCGAGCTGCGCATGGTGCTGCACAATGTCGGCGAAGGCCTTGTCGGCCGCGGCGGGTTGAAGGACGACGCCGCAAAGACGCTCGCCGATTACGACCGGCTGGCCAAAAACCTGCTCGACAGCAGCCATCAGCTGCAGGCGATGCTGCAGGAAGGCCGGCCGGCGGTCCGCAGCTTCCGCGAGCGCACCCTTCCGGCGATCGACGATTTGGTGAACGACGCCGAGCAGTTTGTGACCGGCTTGACGCGGCTCGCCAACCAGATCGAGCGCGATCCGACGCGCCTCCTCTTTGGCGACCGGCGCGAAGGATACAAGCCCTAATGACCGCGAGCCGCACCCTCCTGTCGCGCCGACTGGCGTCGGGCGCCTTGGCGCTTGCCTTCTCCGGCTGCGCCAGCCTTTTTGTCAGCCCGCCGCCCAAATACCTGTTTCGGCTGACGCCCAAGAGCACCTGGCCGCCGAACCTGCCGCGCCGCTCGGGCCAGCTCCTGATCGACCTGCCGCTGACGGCACCCGGCCTCGACAGCAAGCGGATCGCCCTGACCCGCTCGCCGATCCTGATCGACTATTTTGCCGATTGCGAATGGACCGACCGCGTGCCGGTGCTGGTCAAGACAGCGCTTCTCACTTCGTTCGAGAACAGCGGAGGGATCACCGCCCTCGACCGCGAAGCCTTGGGGCTGCGCGCCGATTACATCCTGGCCGCCGAGATTCGCCATTTCGAGGCCGAATACCGCGGCGCCGCTAATGCGCCCCCCGATGTATGGGTCGCGATCGACGTCAAGCTGGTGCGCATGCTGCGCCGCGAGGTCATCGCCCAGCAATTGTTCGAGGCTCATGTTCCGGCCGCCGCCAACGACCTCCCGGCGATTGTCACCGCCTTCGACACCGCGCTCGGCACCGTCCTCAAAGCAATTGTGCTCTGGACCCTCTCCCATCCGCTTACCGCGCCCCGCGATTAGGTCGAGCTGGCCGCGTCCGATTTCCCTCTCCACCCGGCGCGAATTGCGGAAAGCAATCAGGGCCTCGGCAACTCGCGAGCACCTTGCCAGAGCCGGCGGATCGCGCAAGGGTGATGGGCCGTTCGGGAGGGATTTCATGGCCGCATCCTACGCGACGCATCGCGCCCAGCTGAAAGCCGTCATGCTCGCCTGGGGGATGCCCGACGACAATGCCGAGACGACGGCCGATGTGCTCGCCTGGGCCGATTTGCACGGCGTCGACAGCCACGGCATTTCGATGCTGCCGGGCTATGACCGGCTGCGCCGCGCCGGCCGCGCCAACATGGCCGCACAGCCGCGGATCACCAAGGAAACCGCCGTCTCGGCATTGGTCGACGGCGATGGCGGGCTTGGCCACGTGCCGGCGCGGTTTGCAATGCAGGTGGCGATCGATAAGGCGAAAGCGGCCGGCATCGCGATTGTCGCGGTCAAGAACTCGGCCCATTTCGGCGCGACCGGCTATTACACGCTGATGGCGGCAAATGAGGGGCTGATCGGCATCGCCTGCACCAGCGCGTCGAGCATCCAGGTGGCGCCGACCTTTGGCAAGGAAGCAAAGCTCGGCACCGACCCATGGTCGTTCGCCGCACCGGCCAAGGACGGGCGGCCCTTTCTGCTCGACATGGCGACGACGACGGTCGCCGCCGGCCGCATCCGCAACAAGGCGAACGAGGGCCTGCCCTGTCCGCCCGGCTGGGTCCTCGACAAGGACGGCCGGCCCAGCACTGACCCACTGGTGGCGCGCGAGGAAGGCGGATCTCTGACCTCGCTCGGCGGCTCGCCCGAAAATTCGAGCTACAAGGGCTATGGTCTCGCGGTCATGGTCAACATCCTCTCCGCCTGTCTCTCCGGCTCGACCCTGATCACCGATCCGATGCACATGAAACAGCCGCAGGGCAACGATATCGGCCACTGCTTTATCGCGATCGACCCCAGCCTCTTCCGCGAGCCCGAGGAATTTACCGCTGACGTTGCCCGCTTTTGCAACGATCTGCGCGCCACCGAGCCGGTCGATTCGGCCCGACCGGTCATGGTCGCCGGCGATCCGCAATGGCAAAATGCGGAAAAGCGGCTGAAGGAAGGCATACCGGTCGGCCCGGGTCTCCTGAACCAGGTGCGCCAGATCGCCCAGGCCAGCGCCGCTCCCTGGCTGCTCGACTGATCCACCGCAAGCAAACAGAGCGGCGGCCGATTTTGGTGACGGTCACATGCAATGGTTAATGCTGCAAGCAGCGAACCACCTTGTATTTTGTGCGCTGCGCCAAGACATCCGCTCCGCTTTTCTCAGCTCCTTGCAAATAGACCCCTTTCCTATTAGGATAGCGGCATTGTTTAATTAGTCGGCAAAAGTCCGCGGCCGCATACGGGGTTCTATCGTGCGCGTCATCGACAACACGACCGTCACCAACGGAATCCAACTGACTGCGATCGCCGACAACCCGGTCACGATTACCGGGTCATCCAGGATCAGCATCGACGAGACCGCCGGCTCTGCCGTTGCAGGGGAATCCGTCGCCGGCCAGCCCGATTACAATTTCCCATGGTACATCGAGAATTTCGGGCTGCTCTCGGCGGCGGGGGCGGGTTCGGCAGGTGTCGGGCTTTTCGGCGGCGGCACCATCGTCAACGAGGGTGGCATCAGCGGCGAGACGCAAGGAATCTATGCCGGCTACCAACCAGTATTTGTAAACAATTACGGCTCCATCTCCGGCTCAGGCAAGGGCGGACGGGGGATCTTGCTGGCCGACGGAGGCGAGGTCAAAAACCACCGATACATCAACGGCGATGTCGGCGGCATCAAGATTTTAGGCGCCGTTACGACGGTCGACAATTACGGCGTGATTTCAGCCGTCGCCGGCAGCGGCTATGGCGTAAAGCTATACGGCTCGCACAGCAATTTTCTGACGAACACCAGGACCGGCGTCATCGAAGACGGCGTGATCACGAGATACTCGCAGGCAGAGCTGCTCAATTCGGGCGCGATTTCGGGTAACGGCAACTTCGCCGTCTACTTCTTATATGGTGGATTTATTCTGAATGGCGGCGCTGGGGCGACCACCGGTTCGATAAACGGCATCTCCATCGCGGGCGCTGCCGGAACCATTGTCAATTACGGCGGGATTGGCGGCTACTCGATCGGAGTCGAATTAAACGCCGGCGGCAGCTTTAGCAACGCCCAGCCGGGTGCAGTGGTCATTCAGGGGGTCACCATCAGCGGCTCCACGGCAGGCACGGTGAGCAATCTGGGCACCGTGGACGGGAACGGTAGCAAGGACGCCGCGGTCCGTTTAGCTGCCGGCGGCACCGTCACCAACGGCTCGTCGAGCGTCACCACGGCTTTGATCGAAAACCCCGCAGATAAGTATTACACCGGCATTTCTTCGAACGGGGTCGCTTCCGTAACGAACTACGCCACGATAAGCGGGGGAAATGGACTATCTTTGCCAAACGGTGGGTATGTCGCCAACACCGGCACGGCCGCGCTGATCGCGGCAAAATTCACCGGCATCTATTTGGCCGGAGCGGCGGGCAGCACAAGCACGCTCACCAATACCGGGACGATCAGCGCCAGCAATCCGAGCATTTCGACCTATGGCGTCGTAATCGGTTCGGGCAAAGTCGTCAACGGCAGCAGCACGGCCACCGCGGCGCAGATCATCGCCGATCCGCCCGGTCCGAACTCGTCGGCGATCAACCCATCGATAAAGAGCGCCGGCGTCGTATTCATGACCTCGGGGAGCCTCGCCAATTTCGGCACGGTGGCCGGCGCCAGGACTGGTGTCGACATCGCCGCGGGCACCGTCGCCAATGGCTCGGCCGGCTCGCGCAAGGCGTTGATCGAGGGCGAGTATTACGGGTTGCGTGCCGTCGGGACTGTGACGCAGTCGGTTGCAATAACGAATTTCGGCACGATCGCGGCCGTCGGCACTGTCGGCACCGCTGGCATCGGCATCGATCTCGACGATGCGGCCGACAACACCGTCAGCAATTCGGGCACGATCAGCGGCGCCCGTGGGACCGCGGTCGCGTTCGGCGCCGGGGACGATAAGCTGACCGTCAACCTGGGCGCGGTCTTCGACGGCATCGTCGAGGGTGGCGCCGGCACAAACAAGATCGATTTCCACACAGCCGGCAAAGTCAGCCTATCCGGCGAATTTATCGGCTTTGCGACGGTACGCCTGAGCGTCGCCGACAGTCTGACCTTGAAGCCGTTGGACTTGGCGGGCCTCATCGGCAACGCGATCACCGTCATCGATGGCAATGCCGGCGACACCGTCAGCGCCGCCGCATTGACCGTGGGC
>DASXAM010000356.1:0-9274 GCA_036404275.1 Allostellaceae bacterium | reverse complement strand
ATGTCGGCGCGGTCGCGGTCTTGTTTATGTTTGTCGTGATGATGCTCGACATCGATTTCGACCAGTTGCGCAGCGGCTTTGTGCGCTATCTGCCGATCGGCGCACTGGTCGGGGCCGTGCTCTTGGCCGAATTGATCGCGTTCGCGGCGCTGATCCCGGGCGGGTTCGGGGCCGCACCGTTTCCGGCGCAGACAGGCACCTTGACCAATTCGCAGGCTCTCGGCGACGTGCTTTACACGCGTTATCTGCTCGCGTTTCAGGTGGCGGGGCTGATTCTCCTCGTCGCGATGATCGGCGCGATCGTGCTGACCCTGCGCCGCCGCCAGGATCTGCGTCGCCAGTCGATCGCGGCCCAGCTCGCCCGCACCCGCGCGCAATCGGTCGAGGTGGTCAAGGTCCGCATCCGCGAAGGGGTCGAGTGATGATCGGCCTGCCGCATTATCTGACCGTCGCCGCGATCCTGTTCACGCTCGGCATCTTCGGCATCTTTCTCAACCGAAAGAACGTGATCATCATTCTGATGTCGATCGAGCTGATGCTGCTCGCGGTCAACATAAACTTTGTCGCCTTTTCGGTTTTTCTGAACGATATCGTCGGCCAGGCCTTTGCCATGTTCGTGCTGACCGTGGCGGCGGCGGAGGCGGCAATCGGTCTCGCCATCCTCGTCGTATATTTCCGCAACCGCGGCACGATCCGGGTCGAAGACATCAACATGATGAAGGGCTGAAGGCAGGAATCGAATGGGCTGCGCACTGTCTCCCTCATCGCTTTGCGCGGACTTGATCCGCGCATCCACGTCTTTGACCGCCGTCGCAGAAGAGACGTGGGTGGCCGGGCCAAGCCCGGCCATGGGGCTTGGGTGGGATGTCGAGAAGGTTGCCGGCGCCATGGCAGGCGGAGGCTGAAGGCCGTGGCCGTCGCGATCGTCTTCCTGCCGCTCCTCGCCTCGATTATCGCCGGATTTTTCGGCCGCCAGATCGGCGACCGTGGCGCGCAGATCGTTACTTGCGGCGCGCTGCTCTTGGCGGCGGCGTTATCGATCCCGCTGTTTTTGCAGATCCTGGCCACCGGCCATCCGCAGGTGATCCCGCTCGCCAGCTGGATCGTGTCGGGCGGGGTCGATGTCGGCTGGGCGATCCGGCTCGATACCTTGAGCGGGGTGATGATCGTCACAGTCACCGTCGTCTCGTCGATGGTCCATGTCTACTCGATCGGCTACATGGCCGAGGACCCGTCGATCCCGCGCTTTATGTCATATCTGAGCCTTTTTACTTTTGCGATGCTGGCGCTGGTCACGTCAGACAATTTCGTCCAGCTGTTTTTCGGCTGGGAAGGGGTGGGGCTGATGTCCTACCTCCTGGTCGGCTTCTGGTACGACCGGCCGAGCGCCAATGCTGCCGCGATCAAGGCGTTCGTCGTCAACCGGGTCGGCGATTTCGGCTTCGCTCTCGGCATCTTCGCCGTGTTCGTGATTTTCGGGACGCTCAATTTCGACCCTGTCTTCGCCAAGGTGCCGCACGCGGTCGGCATGAACATGGATT
The DNA here is from genome assembly GCA_036404275.1 of Allostellaceae bacterium. GTDB lineage: Bacteria > Pseudomonadota > Alphaproteobacteria > ATCC43930 > CGMCC-115725 > AP-15. The sequence continues at coordinate 7,733 of DASXAM010000356.1, read as the reverse complement.
TTCTCGGCTGGCGGGTCGATGCGCTCTCGCTCGCCGGCATCCTTTTGTTTATCGGCGCGATGGGGAAATCGGCGCAGATCCCGCTGCATACCTGGCTGCCCGATGCGATGGAGGGCCCGACCCCGGTCTCGGCGCTGATCCATGCGGCGACGATGGTGACCGCCGGCGTGTTCATGGTGGCGCGCCTGTCGCCGCTCTTCGAATACACGCCGACCGCAATCGGCGTCGTCGGGGTGATCGGTGGCACCACCTGCTTTTTTGCCGCCACGATCGGCATGGCGCAAAACGACATCAAAAAGGTTGTCGCCTATTCGACCTGCAGCCAGCTCGGCTATATGTTCATCGGCGCCGGCGTGTCGGCCTATGCCGCCGGCGTCTTTCACCTGTTCACCCACGCCTTCTTCAAGGGCCTGCTGTTCCTGTGCTGCGGCGCTGTGATCCACGCCATGGGCGGCGAGCAGGACATGCGGCGTATGGGTGGGTTGTGGCGTAAGACCCCGGTGACCTATGTGACGATGTGGATCGGCGCCTTGTCGCTGAGTGCCATTGGCGTCCTCGGCGTGGGCTTCTCCGGATATTTCTCGAAGGACACGATCCTCGAAGCGGCTTGGGTCTCGGGCACCGCGGTCGGCCGCTATGGCTGGGTGCTCGGCACGCTGACCGCGTTTATGACCGCCTTTTACATCTCGCGCGTGATGTTCATGACCTTTCACGGCGAATCGCGCGCCGACGAGGAGACCTTGCATCACGCCCATGATGCCCCGTGGGTGATGCTGGTTCCGCTGATCGTGCTGGCGATCGGGGCGACCTGCTTTGGCGGGCTCGGCTACAGTTATTTTGTCGGCGAGCACCATGTCGCCTTTTGGAAGAGCTCGATCTTTGTGCTGCCGCAGCTGAACTCGCTCGGCAGGCTCGAGGGCGTGCCATTGGCGGTCCGGTACCTGCCGCTGATCATGGCGCTCGCGGGCATTGGCGTCGCCTATGTCTTCTATGTCGTAGACACGAGAATTCCGGTGCGGCTCGCCGCGCAGTTCCGCGGGATATACTTGTTCGTGCTGAACAAATGGTATTTCGACGAGCTCTATGATAGGGTGTTCGTGCGCACCGCCTTTGTGCTCGGCGACGGGCTGTGGAAATCAGGCGACGGCGCTGTCATCGACGGGCTCGGCCCTGACGGCGTCTCGGCGCTGACCCGCGATCTGGCGCGGCAGGCGAGTCGGCTGCAGACCGGCTACGTTTATCACTATGCCTTTGTCATGATGATCGGCCTGGTCGGCTTCGTGACCTGGTATTTGCTCCCGCGCTGAAGACAGGACGCACGCCCGTGAGCCATTGGCCGATCCTGTCGCTGGTCACATTCCTGCCACTGGTCGGCGCCGCCTTTATTCTGGTGGCGCGCGGCGAGGAGCGGGTGGTGGCGCAGAACGCGCGCTATATCGCGCTCTGGACGTCGCTGATCGTCTTTGCCCTGTCGATCGTGCTCTGGGTCGAGTTCGACCCGACCCGCTCCGACTTCCAATTCGTCGAGCAAGCGGATTGGGTCACCTTGGGCGGGTTCAAGATCAGCTACCACATGGGCATCGACGGCATCTCGCTGTTCTTCATCTTGCTGTCGACCCTCTTGACCTTGTTGTCGATCGTCTCGGCATGGGAAGTGATCCAAACACGGGTCAAGGAGTTCATGGTTTCGTTCCTCGTGCTCGAAACCTTGATGGTCGGCATATTCTGCGCCCTCGATTTTATCCTGTTCTATGTGTTTTTCGAGGGTGTGCTGATCCCGATGTTCCTGATCATCGGGATCTGGGGTGCCAGCAATCGCGTCTATGCCGCGTTCAAGTTCTTTCTCTATACGTTGCTTGGCTCGGTGCTGATGCTGCTCGCCGTGCTGGCCGTCTATTTCACGACCGGGACGACCGACATCGTCTATGCGCTGAACCACAGCGAGCTGTTTTCGGCCGGCTTGCAGAAATGGCTGTGGCTCGCCTTTTTCGCCTCTTTTGCGATCAAGGTGCCGATGTGGCCGGTGCATACCTGGCTCCCCGACGCGCATGTCGAAGCGCCGACCGCGGGTTCGGTCATCCTCGCCGGGATTTTGCTAAAGCTCGGCGGCTACGGCTTTGTGCGCTTTTCGCTGCCGATGTTTCCGCTCGCCTCGCATTACTTCACACCGTTGATCTTTACCTTGAGCGCGATCGCGGTGATCTACACCTCGTTGGTGGCGCTGGCGCAAACCGACATGAAAAAGCTGATCGCCTATTCGTCGATCGCTCATATGGGGTTTGTGACGATGGGCACCTTTGCGGTGACGAGCGAGGCGGTGCAAGGAGCGGTCATCCAGATGCTGAGCCACGGCCTCGTCTCGGCGGCGCTCTTCCTCTGTGTCGGCGTCGTTTACGACCGGCTGCACACCCACGAGATCGCACGCTTTGGCGGCTTGGTGCACCGCATGCCGGCCTATGCCTTTGTCTTTATGGCGTTCACCTTGGCCGCGGTCGGGCTGCCCGGCACCAGCGGGTTTGTCGGCGAGTTTCTGATTCTGCTCGGTACCTTCCGCGTCAGCACGCTCGAATGCACGCTCGCGGCGACCGCCCTGTTTCTCGGTGTTTGCTACATGCTCTATCTCTATCGTCGCGTCATTTTCGGCACGATGACCCGCGCCGATCTGCGCGGCTTTCTCGATTTGAGCTTGCGCGAGAAATTGGTGTTCGCGCCGCTGCTGATATTGGTGCTGTGGATGGGTTTCTATCCGAGCTCGTTTCTCACGCCGATCCAGCCTTCGGTCGATCACCTGGTCAAAGAGGTCCACGCCGCCACCGACGCCGCGGGCTTGCGCCGCGCAAGCCTGCCGTGAGCAGTTGTGAGATGAGGCGCAACAAAACCGTTTTGCGCGGGCTTGTCCCGCGTATCTACGTCTTTTCCTTGCGCACCCTAAGACGTGGATGGCCGGGTCGAGCCCGGCCAAGACGAGGGGAGCGGGTGCATTTCTTCAGTTTCGGCGGGTAGCGATGCCGGCCCTTGGAGTTCCCTCGTTGTCGCCGGCGTTGCCCGAGATATTGCTGGCGGTGCTCGCAATGACGTTGCTGATCGTCGGCGCGTTGCGCGGCGAGAGCTCGACTCGGCTCGTCTCCTGGCTCGCGGTCGCGGTATTGATCCTGGTGCTGGTCGTCTCGCAATTGGAGGGCGGCGAGCGGCGCCTCGGCTTTTACGGGATGTTCGTCAGCGACGCCTTTGGGCTTTTTATGAAGGCGTTGGTGCTGATCGGATCGGCCACGGCGATAATCATGGCGATCCGCTACAACGAGGACGAGGCGATCGGCCGCTTCGAGTTTCCGATCCTGGTGCTGCTGGCAACGACCGGCATGATGGTGATGATCTCGGCCAACGACCTGATCACCCTCTATGTCGGCCTCGAATTGCAGAATTTGGCGCTTTATGTCGTCGCCAGCTTCAACCGCGATTCGGTGCGGTCGAGCGAGGCGGGCCTCAAATATTTCGTGCTCGGCGGGTTGTCCTCCGGTTTTCTGCTCTACGGCATCTCGTTGGTCTACGGCTTTGCCGGCACGACCGCCTTCGCCGATCTGGCAAAACTGATGGCGGCGCACCAGCCGATTGCGACCGGGCTTGTTGTCGGCCTCGTCTTTGTCGTCGTCGGTCTCGCCTTCAAGGTGTCGGCGGTGCCGTTTCATATGTGGACGCCCGACGTCTATGAGGGCGCGCCCACCCCGGTTACGGCGTTTTTTGCCGTCGCGCCCAAAATGGCGGCATTGGCGCTGTTCATCCGTTTTATGATCTCGCCGTTCGGGCCGCAGATCCTCGAATGGCGGCAGCTGATCATCTTTTTGTCGATTGCCTCGATGGTGCTGGGGGCGGTCGCGGCGATCGCCCAGCGAAATATCAAGCGGCTGATGGCCTACAGCTCGATCGGCCATGTCGGCTATGCGCTGATCGGGCTCGCGGTCGGCACCGCGAGCGGCATCCGCGGCGTGCTGGTCTATCTCGCGATTTATCTTGTCATGAACCTCGGCACCTGGGCGGTAATCTTGTGCATGCGCCGCAGGGGCGAGATGGTCGAGGAGATCACCGATCTCGCCGGGCTGGCGCGCACCCAGCCGCCGCTGGCGCTGGCATTGGCGATCTTCCTTTTTGCGTTGACCGGGATCCCGCCGACCGCCGGGTTCTTCGCCAAGCTCTACATCTTTCTCGCGGCAATCGACGCCAAGCTGACCGGGCTCGCGGTGATCGGCGTCGTAACCAGCGTTGTCGGCGCGGTCTATTATCTGCGCATCGTCAAGATCATGTATTTCGACGACGCGGTCGAGGCATTCGACCGGCCGATCGCCGCCGAGCTGAAGGCGGTGGTGTTTGTCACCGCGGTCGTGACGATGTTCTTTTTTCTGCTGCCGGGGCCGATTGTCGGCGGCGCCGAGGCGGCCGCGGCGGCGCTCTTCGCCCGGTGACGCGGGTGGGGCCCAGGCTTCCCGCCGCGTACCGGCTGGTATCGTTCGAGGCGGTCGGCAGCACCAACGACGAAGCCAAGCGCCTCGCCCGCACCGGCGCCGCGGACGGAACCTTGGTCTGGGCCAAGACGCAAACAGCAGGCCGCGGCCGGCGCGGGCGCCGTTGGGTCTCGCCGCCCGGCAATCTTTATCTTTCGCTAATCCTGCGGCCTGCTTGCCCGGCGGGCCGGGCCGCGCAGCTCGGCTTTGTCGCAGCGCTCGCCGTCGGCGACACGCTCGCCGGTGTCGCCCGGCTTTTCTACAAATGGCCGAACGACGTGCTGGTTACGGGCCGCAAGATCGCCGGCATCCTGCTCGAATCGGAAATGGGAAGCGGCGCGGCGTTGGCCTTTCTCGTGGTCGGCGTCGGCGTGAACCTCGCTTCGGCGCCCGACGATTCCGAGTTTCCCGCCACCTCGGTCGCCGCCGAGACCGGCGGCGCGCCCGATCCGGCGGCGGCGCTCGAAGCGTTCGCCACGCATTTCGAGGCCTGGTCGGAACGCTGGCGGAGCGACGGGTTCGCGCCGGTGCGACGGGCTTGGCGGGCGCGCGTCGCGGGCCTCGGCGAGCCGATCCGGGTGCGGCTCGACAACGCGACGCTCGCCGGACGGTTTATCGATATAGACGACGACGGTGCCTTGCTTCTGGAGACCGGTGCGGAGCGTCGCCGCATCGCCGCGGGCGAGGTTTTTCCGGCGGCGTGAAGGAGCCGACATGCTGCTCGCGATCAACGCCAACAACACCAACACGGTGTTTTCCGTGTGGGAGCGCGATCGTCGCCGCGGCGCCTGGCGCGCCGCCACCGATGTGCGCCGCACCGCCGATGAATATGTCGTATGGCTCGACCATATGTTGGCATTGGAGGGTTTGACGCGACAGGAGATTTCCGGGACGATTGTCGCGAGCGTGGTGCCCGAGACCAATTTCAACCTGCGACGGCTGTGCCGCCACTATTGCGGCAGCGAGCCGCTGATGGTCGGGGAGCCGGGCGTCGTGCTTGGCGCGCGGGCAATCGTCGACCGGCCGGAGGAGGTCGGTGCGGATCGCCTATGCAACACCGTCGGTGCTCATGATCGGTATGCCAGGCCGCTCGTCGTCGTCGATTTCGGCACCACGACCAATTTCGACGTGGTCGATGGCGACGGCAACTATCGCGGCGGCATCATCGCCCCCGGCATCAATTTGTCGAACCAGGCATTGCACCTTGCCGCGGCCAAATTGCCGAGCGTGCCGATCCGGCGTCCTGAGCAGGTAATCGGCACCAGCACCGTCGCCTGCATGCAATCAGGCATTTTCTGGGGTTATGTCGGCCTGATCGAAGGGCTTGTCGAGCGCGTCAAGCGCGAGTTTGGGGAGCCGATGGCGGTGGTCGCGACTGGCGGCCTAGCACCGCTGTTCGATGGCGAGACAGCGATAATCGATATTGTCGATCCCGACCTGACCTTGTGGGGGCTCAACCTGATCTATCGGCGAAACCGCGAGCTATGAACGATCCTATGCCGACGTCCGACCTGCGGATGGACGAGGGCGCCCTCTACTTCGTCTCGCTCGGCGGGGCCGGCGAGATCGGCATGAACCTCAACCTTTACGGCGCCGGAGGGCAGTGGCTGATCCTCGATTGCGGCGTCACCTTTGGCGACGATTCGCAGCCGGGCCTCGATGTCGTGATGCCCGATCCGGCCTTTATCGTCGAGCGCCGCGACCGGCTCCTCGGCATCGTCGCTACTCACGCGCATGAGGACCACATCGGGGCGATCCCCTATCTTTGGCGGCAATTGCGCTGCCCAGTGTGGGCGACGCCGTTCACCGCGGCGTTGTTGCGGGCAAAGCTGGTCGAGGTCGGGCTCGCCCAAGAAGTCAGGATCAACATCGTGCCGATGTCGAGCCGGTTCTCGATCGGACCATTCGACCTCGAGCTGGTAACGCTCACCCATTCGATCCCCGAGCCCAACGCGGTCGTGCTGCGCACCGCGGCCGGGACGGTACTGCACAGTGGCGACTGGAAGTTCGATCCCGACCCGCTGATCGGCCCCGCAGCGGACGAGGCGGCATTGCGGCGGATCGGCGACGAGGGCGTCCTCGCAATGGTCTGCGATTCGACAAATGCGCTGCGCCCCGGCACGTCGGGCTCCGAAGCAGCATTGCGCAGCTCGCTCGTCGATCTCATTGGACGCTACGATGAGCGCGTTGCGGTCGCCTGCTTTGCCTCGAATGTGGCGCGGCTCGAAACGATTGCGCACGCCGCCGCGGTGCATGGCCGCGACGTGGCGTTGGTCGGCCGCTCGTTGTGGCGGATCGACAAGGCGGCGCGCGAGACCGGCTATCTCGCCGGTGTGCCGCGGTTTCTGACTGAAGAAGAGGCCGGTTATATTCCCCGCGACCGGATCCTGCTGATCTGCACCGGCAGCCAGGGCGAGCCGCGCTCGGCGCTCGCCCGGATCGCGCGCGGCGACCATCCGCATGTCGTGCTCGAAGAAGGCGACGCGGTGATCTTTTCGTCGCGGATTATTCCCGGCAACGAAAAGTCGATCGGGCGGCTGCAGAATGCGCTTGCCCAGATGCGGGTCGAGATCGTCACCGAGACCGACCATTTCGTGCACGTCTCCGGCCATCCGGCGCGCGACGAATTGCTGCATATGTACCAGCTCGTCCGGCCGCGCATCGCGATCCCAGTCCATGGCGAGGCGCGCCATATGCTGGCACATGCGCGTCTTGCTGCTGATTGCCAGGTGCCGCAGCCGCTTGTCGTCGAAAACGGGGATATGGTTCGGCTTACGGCCAGCGGCGGGGAGATTGTCGACGAGGTGCCGGTCGGGCGGCTCGCCAGCGACGGCAAGAGCCTGCTGCCGCTCGGCGGCGAGGCATTGCGGCAGCGGCAGCGCGTCACCTTCAACGGCAGTGCCGTTGCGACCGTGGTGCTCGACCGCAGCGGCGGCCTCGCAGCTCCTCCCACGGTCAGCACGATCGGTCTTGTCGAAAGCGACGCGGCGGCGGCCGCGGCACCCCAGCTGCGCAATGCGGTGGAACGGGCGATCGACGAGCTGCCGTCCGCCCGAAGCCGCGACGACGACGCGGTGCGCGACGCGGTGCGGCGGGCGTTGCGCCGGGTGTTCAACGAGCGCTTTGGCAAGCGTCCGTTGACCGAGATTCACCTGGTCCGGATTTGAGAGCGGGCGTGATGATTGGAAGGCTCAACCATGTCGCGATCGTCGTCCCCGATCTCCAGGCCGCCAGCGC
>DASXAM010000355.1:0-5547 GCA_036404275.1 Allostellaceae bacterium | reverse complement strand
CGACGGGGCGCTTGCCCCAGATCGAACCCTTCGGCTCAACCCTCAAACCTCGACCGCCGCGTCATCGACGCCACCGAAAACCGCGTCGCCGACGTGCTGCGGAACTACGGTTTCAAACCCTCGGTGAATGAAGCGGGCTAGCCGACCGGCCGCGGCTTGGGCTTAATTTCCGCTCCCGGCTGCGCAGATGGCGTCGAGCTGAAGGCATCGCCGAGGATCGGCCCCGCCATTTTCCGATGGCTCGGGCGTGTTGCACGCCGTAGGGCGGAACGCGCAATAGTGACGGGGGCGGGATGAGCGCCGGCACGATGGAAATTTATGGCGATCTGGCGCGACAGCTTGCGGGCCTGCTCGAGGGTGAAACCGATATTGTCGCCAATGCGGCCAATACCGCGGCACTGATCTGGCACGGCCTGCCCGACCTCAACTGGGCCGGGTTCTACTTTCGCCGCGGCGACCGGCTGGTGCTCGGTCCGTTTCAGGGCAAGCCCGCCTGCGCGCGCATCGCCATTGGCGACGGTGTGTGCGGCGCCGCCGCAGCGCAGGGCCGGTCGGTGCTGGTCGCCGATGTCCACGCCTTTCCGGGACACATTGCCTGCGACCCGGATTCACGCTCGGAGCTGGTCGTGCCGCTCGTCGAAGACGGCACGGTGCTGGGCGTGCTCGATCTCGATAGCCCGCTCCTCGGCCGCTTTGGCGAGGCCGACCAGGCGGGCTGCGAAAAGCTCGCCGAATTGTTTGTCGCGCACCATCGCGCAGAGCCTGAAGACAACGACATCGATCCGGAATCGGGCTGCCGGCCGCCCTTGCCGCGGCGCGAGGAGCTCGATGCGGAGGGCCGCCAGGCCTGGGACCGGCTGGCGCGCCCCGAAGGCGGCAGTCTGCGCGGGCTCAAGGGGCCGGGCGGGATCCAATTGCACAGCCCCGGGCTGGCGCGCCGGTCGCGCCCGCTCAACCATTATCTGCGCTATGAATCGGGTCTCGGCGGCCGGGTGCGCGAATTGGCGATCCTCGCCACCGCGCGCGAGCACGACAACGCGTTCGAGTGGGCCGCCCACGAGCCCGCCGCCCTGGCCGAAGGCATAGCGCCGGAGATTATCGACCTCGTCCGCCGCAGCAGTCCCGCCACTGGCCTCGCCGAGCCCGACGCCATTGTGATCGACCTCGCCCGCGAGATCTTTGGAATGCGTCGCGTGGCGGCGCAAACCTACGCCCGCGCGCTCGCGCAATTCGGCCGGCGCCGGCTTGTCGATCTCGTCGCGCTGATGGGCAATTACGCCGCGACCGCCGCCTTGCTCACCGCCTTTTCCATGCAGCCCGACATCGGCGTCCCGTCCCGGCTGCCAACGCGATGGTGATTGACCGCCGCTGCCGCCGCTGGGCAAATTCGGGGTGGGCCAGAGGAGGTTTTCGATGTCCGAGCGAGCGCCCTTTCTGCACAGCGCCTTCAGCGCCTACCACCATCGCGAATGGCCGGCAGCCGATGAGGAATTGATCCGGGTCGGACCGGGGACGCCGTGCGGCGAATATCTGCGCCGCTTTTGGCAGCCGGTGATCCAATCGGCGGAATTGCGCGAGCTGCCGCGGCGGCTGCGCATTCTCGGTGAGGACCTTGTCGCGTTTCGCGACAGAAGCGGTGCCATCGGTCTCCTCGAATTGCATTGTCCGCATCGCGGCACCTCGCTCGAATTCGGGCTGGTCGGCGACAAAGGCATCCGCTGCTGCTATCACGGCTGGCTCTTCGACGTGGACGGCACGATCCTCGAAACGCCCGGTGAGCCGGCCGACAGCACCCTCAAGGATCGGCTGTTTCATGGCGCCTACCCGGTGCGCGAGCATGCGGGCCTGGTGTTTGCCTATATGGGACCGCCCGACAAGCAGCCGCCCTTCCCGATTCTCGACACCTACGACCTTCCCGGCTACCGGATGATCGCCCGCGTGCCGACGGTGTGGGAATGCAACTGGCTGCAGGTCAAAGAAAACAGCATGGACCCGGCGCATCTCGCGTTTTTGCACACCTTGCCGGGCAGCGAGGGCTTTACCGAGGATTTGAAAGAATTGGGCGAGTGGGACTGGATGGAGACCCCGATCGGCATGGTCTATATCGACACCCGCCGGCAGGGCGACCGGGTCTGGGTGCGGGTCGCCGACTTTATCCTGCCCAATATTCACCAGTTTCCGCCCAACGCCGATCCGATGGCTCAGCGCAACTCGGTCAACCGGCCGATGGCGACGACCTGGGCGGTGCCGCTCGATGACAGCCATACGATGCAGATCGGCTATTACCGCGCGCCCGAAGGCCGCGAATTCCGCCAGGGCGCCGGCTTTGGCCAGGACGCCAGCCGCTCCTACGAAGAGCGCCAGCGCATCCCCGGCGATTACGACGCGCAGGTCTCGATCCACGGCGGCGCGGCCCGGCACGGGCTCGAGCATCTGGCGGCGACCGACCGCGGCGTTATCATGATGCGCAACCTGATCCGCGGCGGCATCCGCCGGGTGGCGAGCGGCGCCGACCCGTTGTCGCCGCTGCTGCTGCAGAACGGTGCTGCCATCCCGACCTATGGCCACGACCGGGTGGTCTCCGGCATCGTGCCGGCGGCAAGCGCGGATGCCGACAAGCAGCTGCTGCGCGAGGTTGCGCGCAACCTTGTCGCGCGTACGGTCGCCGCGGGCTCGGTCGAGGCGTGACGATGGAGAGCAGCCGGAGCCTCGAAGGCGGCTGCGCCTGCGGCGAGATCCGCTATCGGCTGCTTGCCGCGCCGATGATCGTCCATGCCTGCCATTGCCGCGATTGCCAAAGGCTCTCGGGCAGCGCGTTTGCCCTTAATTTGTGGATCGAGCGCAAGCTGGTCGCCGCGGAGGGGGCCACGCCGGTCGCGTTCCGCGTGCCGCCGGGATCGAGCGGCAAGCCGCACGACGTGTTCGCCTGCGGCAAATGCGGCACGCATCTGTGGAACAAGTACCATGCCGCACCCGGCGACACAGTGCTGCTGTGCGGTGGGACGCTCGACGACCCGGCTTCCGTCTCGCCCGATGTCCACATCTTCACCCGCAGCAAGCTGCCCTGGCTCGAGCTTCCGGCAGGTGCGCGGGCGTTCGAGGCGTTCTACCGGATAAGCGAAGTCTGGCCGCCGGCAAGCCTGGAACGCTGGCGGCAGCTGACCGCGCGCTGAGGGTTCGGGCTTCCGATCAGCGAACTAGGGAGGCCGTCGCGGGCGGGCGTGGCGCCCGCGCTTGGCGCATGATGAGGAAGCCGATGACGGCGAGGTTCATCAGGTTGAAGAGGGCGCCCGCGGCAAAGGCCGGGGCGTAAAAGCCGAGCCAGTCGTAGAGCGCCCCGGCAAACCAGCTGCCGAAGGCCATGCCGCCCATCGAGACGAAGAGCAATGCCGGCACCCGCCATGACGCCTCGGCCGATGGAAAAAATTCGCGGATCGCCACAATATAGGCCGGGATGATGCCGCTGAAGCCGAGGCCGTAGGCGGCCGACACCGCGAAGAGGCCGGCTTCGCTGCGCGTCACCGAAAAAAGCGCGATCGCCAAAGCCTGGCACGCCGAGCCGGCAAGGACCGTGGCGAGCCCGCCGATCCGGTCGGCGAGCCAGCCCCAAAGCATGCGGCTCGCAAATGCCGAGCCGAGCAGCACCGACAGCATCGCCGCCCCTTGCGCCGGGGCGATCCCGAGATCGCTGCAATAGGCGACGAGATGGCTCGACGGCATCGCCATCGGCACGCAGCACAAAAAGCTCGCCGCGCACAACAAGGCCTGCACCGTCTTCGGCCGCAGCCCGAGCGCCTGGGTTCCGCGAAAGGTCAGAAAGGAGTTGCCCGCCGCATGCCCCGGCGGCGGCGCTGGGCGCAGCAAAAGCGCCAGCGGCACGATCAGCGCGAGCGGCGCGATAAAGGCGAGCATCGTCGCCTGCCAGCCGAGCCAGAGGATCATGTGCTGGAAAGCCGAAGGCCAGACCACGCCGGCGACGTATTGCCCGGAGGAGATCAAGGCGAGCGCCGCGCCGCGCCGGCGGTCAAACCAGCGGCTGATATGGATCAGCAAGGGCGGGTAGAGCGCGCCGCCGCCGAGAAATCCGATCAGCACCGCGTGGCCGAGATAAAGCGCCCAGACGCTGCCCAAGGCCGAAACGGCAAGGCCGAGTGCGGTCATGACCGCGCCGAACATCACCGTGCGGCGCACGCCGATGCGGTCGGCGAGCCAACCCATCGGAATCCCGCCGGCCCCGGTCCCGACCCAGACGAGGGCGGCGGCCAATGCCACCACCGAGCGGTCGCCGCCGAGCGCGGCGGTGATCGGCTTCAACCCGACGACGACGATGAGCGGCGCCCCGTAAGAGATCGACAGGATCGCGATCGCCACGCTCGCCGCAACCCAGGACGCCCGGCTCTCGATGCTGTCGGCCAAGCGTCTGCCGCCCGCCGCCGCACCGTGCTGTCCTGCTGGTCTCTCCACCGCATCGACCATGCCGCCCGCTGCCGTCTATTGCCGCCACCGGCGCGAGCTTAGCAGCCGGCGCGGAAATTTGTGGCGCACGACGCCATAGGTGGCCCTGACGACGAGGTTCGTGTTGCATTTACGACCGGCAGCGAGCGGTGCGAGGCCCTTGGGGGTTATGGTATCGTTGCACAAGAACTCTGATCATTCGTACATACGACCAAGGTGAGACGGCAAAATTCATGATTGCCGGCACCCTTATGGCATGTCCAGATGTTGCCGATAATCAAGGGAACCGGCCGCGACGTCGGAATTTCAGTTATTTTTAGCGCACGAGACTCATCTCGTGGAAGTATCACGATCGTGCTTTTCGCCGCAGCTTCCGCGTCCGTCAGCTTAACGTCATCCGCAAATGATGAACAAATGCCGGCAAGCATAAGGGCTGCGCCCGCGCAAAATACTGTCATTATCTTTTTCATCGATGATCCTCCCGGTTTGCCGCAGTGGGCCTGGGTTCTTTTGAGCGGCTTCGGGCTCGACCCTCGGGGCGGCGCCTGTGCCGTCGGAGCCAGTGCAGCAGTGATTCTTACAATAAGCTGAACAGGACCTTACTATAAGCTGAACGCGCTGCCATTGCAAGCGGCATCGCGGAAACTGGAAGCTGCGCTTCGCCGCCGCGCCGGGTAGCCGCGCTCGGTGTACTCCGGTGATGTCGTCGAGATTGATTCCCGATGCGGAACACGCACAACCCGCAACACCCGGCCGCCGAATTCGACGACGGTCCCCCTTCTCGACGGATCGCCCCTCACCCTCCCGTTGCGCGGGTCCCTCCCTCACCCCGCAGGCGGGGAGAGGGTCGGGGTGAGGGGCCGGCACCGCCGCTCAGGTTTCGCGGCTGGAGAAGCGCACGGTGGTGGCGCGGGCGCGGTAGTCGGTCTTGACGTTGACAAAGCCGACCATGCCGTCCTCGACCTTCTGCCAAGCGCGCAGCAAGGCCGGGCGGATCGCCTCGGGCTCCTCGACATATTCGGCGTAGCAGCCTAACGCCTCGGCCATCTTGTCGTAGCGGGTGTAGCCGAGGTCGCGGCCGGGCTTGTTGCG
>DASXAM010000354.1:0-7713 GCA_036404275.1 Allostellaceae bacterium | reverse complement strand
CTACCGGCTCTTTTGCGTCGCCCAGTTCAGGCCGGCTGTGACTTGAACCAGTCGATGATCTCGCCACCGGTGGCTTTCCACACGCCCTGATGGGAGGAGATGTGGCCGAGCACCTCGTCGAGGTGACGGATGCGCCAGGGCTGGCCGATGATCCATGGATGCAGGTGCAGGATCATCATTCGTCCGGTTTTGGCGCCGTCGGCGTAGAGGCCGTCGAACCATTCGCGCCACACCAGATTGACCTCGTTGATCGTGCGGCGGCCGTGCAGGTGGATGTAGTTGTCGTCGAGATAGGCGTTGACGCCGAGCGAATAGAGCTCGCCCGTCTTTGGCGTCATGCGGTAGGGCTGCTCGTCATTGCCCCAGTCGCAGACATAGCGCACACCTTCGGCGGCGAGCAGGTTCGGCGTATTCGGCGTCTCCTGAAAATCGGGGCCGGACCAGCCGACGGGACGCGTGCCGGTCGCGCGCTCAACGGCGTCGATCGAGGCACGAATGTATTGCCGTTCCTCGTCTTCGGACATGCCGATATGGATCAAGCGCCGGCGCGACAGCCCATGCGCGATAAACTCGGCGCCGCGTTTCTTGCCTTCCTCGACCAGCACCGGATAATTGTCGGCGACCGCCTTGTCGAGCGCCAGGGTCGGCCGGATGCGGTATTTGTCGAGCACGGCGAGGACCCGAAACACCCCGACGCGATTGCCGTATTCATGGTTGCCCCAGCCGCCGATATCGGGGAATTGCGGCTGGTTGCCGGACCACAACCCCTCGGGGCCGCCCATTGGGCTGACCGCCACCGGCGTCCCGGTCGGCACCTCCCAATCCCAATGCTCTAGATTGACGATGACCGCGAGCGCCACCCGGGCATTATCCGGCCAGCGCAGCGGCGGGCGGGTGACGATCGGCGACCACGGATAAAAATCCTGGTCCATGCCCCAGGCGCGTTTTGCAGGCATGCTCCCCTCCGGCTTGCGCGGTGGTACACTATGCCACACCGCGCCGGGAGGCGGGTCTCCTTTACCGAGCCGCTCGGTTCACCACCGCCCGGCCCGAGGCGTGCGGCCACGTGCGTTGCTGAAGCTCAGAGGGAGCTGGCGCCCGGCTCTACCGGGTGGCTTCCTCGGCGCCGGCGACAAGCCGGATCTCGCGCCGGGGGGGCTGGCGCGCTTCGGCGAGACAGGTGCGGACCGCTTCGCGCAGGCTCGTGACATAGAAATCGGCGCCGAGCGAGCGGCGCAGATCGCCACCGACGATCTCGGTATCCTGCGCCGGCCACAGGCCGAGAAGAAGGCGCGCCGCCGGTTGGCGCTCGCGCAGCCGGCGCAGCAGGTTGCGCAGCCGGGCGGTGCTGCCGCCGGCGCTGATGTAGGAGACGCACATCATCGCGCCGGCAAGGTCGAGTGTGGCAATGCGGGTGCGCGAGACCGCCTCGTGCGGGACGACGCGAGCGGCGAGCCCGTGCTTGCCGAGGAGCTGGGCCAGCATATGCGCCGCCATTTCGTCAAGCGGTCCGCGCCCGGCGATGCACAAAACAGGAGCCTCCGACGCCAGCGGTTCCGCTGCTGCCTCGCCCGCCGCTGCCGGCGCAGACGGTAACTCGGCCGCCGCTTCGGCCTCAGCGGTTTCGGCCGCGTCGGTCTCGGCTGGAAGATCCGTCCGTTCGCCGAGATCGTGAATGAGCTCGTCCATCGCGGTGATAAAGCGTTCGAGCCGCGCGGCTTCGAGCGTGCCGCGCGAAATGTCGGCGGCCGCAAGCTGCAGCGCTTGCAGCACTACCTCGTCGTAGTAAGCCGAGAGCGGCCGGTCGGCGAGGTAGCGCTCGGCCTGCTCTTCGGCTTCGTCGGGGTCGCCCGCCAGCATGCGCTGATAAAGGCTTTCGGTCGGGGTCAGCGCCGGCCGGTCGCCGAGCAGCACGTCGAAAAATTCGAGCCGCTCGATATAGCGGCCGAGCACGACCAGGCACAGGGTCAGCGGGGTCGAGATGATGAGGCCGATCGGGCCCCAGATCCAGGTCCAGAAGATCGCGGCGATGATCACCGCAACCGGCGACAGCCCGGTGCTGTGACCGTAGACGAGCGGCTCGACCGCCTGCCCCATGATGAGCTCGGTCACGGTGTAAAGGACCGCGGTCCAGATCACCATCGACCAGCCGGGCTCGACCGCCGCCGCCAGCACGATCGGCAGTGCCGCGGCGATCCACGATCCGACATAGGGGACAAAGCGCAACAGCGCGCCGAGAATGCCCCACAGCAGCGGGTTGGGGACACCGATGAAATAGAGGCCGACCCCGACGATCACGCCGAAGGCGGTGTTGAGGCCGAGTTGGGTCAGAAAATAGCGGCTGAGCCGCCGCCCGGCCTCGTCCATCGCCACCGTGGTGCGGTGCAGATCGCCCGAGCCGAGGAGCCGGATTGCGCGGTCGCGCAGATCCTCCTTCTGCAAAAGGGCGAAGATGGTCACCACCAGGATGATGCCTGCCGTCGCCACCGGGTAGAGCATCGGCTCCAAGACGCTCTTGCCGATGTCGATCACCGACGGGGCTGGCTGGGCGATCACCACCGGGACCGGCTTTTGTTGCTTTCCTTGCGCCGCCAAGCCGGAGGGCGCCGGCGCTGGCACCGGGGTTTCGGCACGCGGCGCCGACCCGCTGAGCTGCGACCCGAAGCTGCCGAGCTTTTGCGAAAACTTGTCGATCGTCGCCTTGCGCAAGCCGACGATCTTGGTCTCGATCGTCGCCTGATATTGTGGCAGGTTGCCCGAGAGCTGCGCCACCTGGGTGCCGATGGCGCTGCCGAGGGCGAGGATAAGCCCGATAGCCAACAGCACGGCGAGCACGACCGAAAGCACCCGCCCGAGCCATATCCGCCGCAACAATTCGACGAGCGGGCTTAAGACAAAGCTCAGCAGCATTGCCAGAGTGACCGGGATCAGCACCTCGCGACCGAAATAAAGGGCGGCGACAGCGATTGCGGCTGCCACCATCCCGACGAGCTGGCGCAGACCCGGGCTCCCGACCGGCGCGACCGGCGCCGGCGCTGCGGCTTGGACATCCGGCGAATTGGACGGGATTGGCATGGCTGAGCGACACTCCGGCAGAACGCAGCCAAACGACCGCAGACGCGATCGGTTCCGCTGTGCGGAAAAATTCGCCGCGCAACAGAATGGTCGATAGGCCGCGTGAACGACTGGCCGATCCCGGTTGTTAGCCGGTCGGCTGCGGCAGCGGGCGCCGCCCGCGAGGGAGGATCGGTGGCGAGACTCGGCTTCCCAGGAATTTCGAATCAGCCGGCAATTTTTTCTGTGGCGACCGGGCAGGAGGCGGAAAAATGGCGGGCGAACGCAAAGTGGAGGAGTCGCCGCAATCCGCGGCGCAGCCGGAGCAAGCGACGAGTCCGGCCGGGACGGAAAGCGGCGGCGACGTCGCCGAGGCCTTAGCGCGTGTGCAGGAGGCGGTCATCGATGTGAAGGAAGGGGGCCTTCCCGAAGCCCTGGAATCGGCGATCGAGGCAATCGATACCGCCGTTCGCGAAGAGCCGGACGCGCCGGAGGCCGAGCAGCTCAACGCCGTTGCCGAGGCCCTCGAGGGCGCTCTCGAAGAGGTGGAGAAAGGCAAGGTGGCGACTCTTTTGCCCGTGCTCGAGGAAGCGCAATCGGTCGTCGAGACCGGCGGCACAGCGGAAACCGAACCGAGCGGGGCTGCGCCCGCGCCGGGCACACCGGCCGCAGGCTGAAGCGGGCGGCCTCGCCCCGACAGCGTTCTTCTGCTGAGATCGGCGCTGGAGGACGGGAGGCGCTACGGGACGCAGTTTCGCGTCACCGCGGTCGGCGTGCTGTCGGCGGCGACGATGCCGACGAACGCCGGCACCGACAGCTTTCGGGGCAATCCGGGGCCCTCGCAGGATCGTGCCGAGCCCAGCGCCGTCGCCCCCTTGAACGGCAAAATCGCATTTCCTAAATCGACGCCTGCCGGGTGCTTGGCAGGTCCGGCGACAATCGTTTCCCCATGTTGCTCGCAGGAGGACGTGGCGATGACTGTCTCGAATTCCGCACTTCCGACAACCAGGCTCTCGCCAAGCCGGGAGCCTCTCACGGTCGCTGCCTCGGGCAAAGACCGGTCCGAGCGGGAGGCCCTGAGATCCCGAGAATTCGACGGCGCAGATTGGCAGCCGACGGTGCCTGAGCCGTCACGATGGCCCCGGCTCTTCCCCGGTCTTTGAAACCCGTCGTCGCGACGAGCGGAGGGCAGCCCTCCGCGTGCGACCGCTTGCAGCCATGCGAAAGGAGGATCGACCCATGGCCGCCTTGTTTCCCGACCCGTTCGACGCCCTGCTGCAGTTTCAGCAGGCTCTCGATTCGTTCCGCACCAGTAGCTGGCTCGACGCCGGGCCGAGCGCCGAGGGTGCCTACCCGCCGCTGAACATCTTCCGAAAAGGCGATGACATCGTGGTCATTGCCGAGGTCCCCGGCATCCGCAAATCGGATCTCGACATCCAAATCATGGGAAAGACCATTCGGATCGCCGGGAGCAAAGTTGTCGAATACGGCGAAAAGTCCGCCTTGCACCGGCGCGAGCGCCTTGCCGGGCGCTTTGACCGCGCCTTCACCGTGCCGGTCGAGATCGAGGCCGACCAGGTCAAGGCCGAGTGCCGCGACGGGATATTGGCGCTCTATCTGCCGCGCGCCGAGCGCGACCGGCCGAAGACCATCGCCGTCAACTGATCCGAGCAATCCGCCGGCTATGGAGGGAATGATGGCCCGCTCACAAGCGCTCGAGGTCCAAGAAAAGAAAGAGGTGGTGTCGAAGGACGAAAAGACCGTCCCGGCCCGCTATTACGTGCCGACCACCGACATCTTCGAAACCGAGGATGCGCTGACGGTGGTCATGGAGCTGCCCGGCGTCGAAAAACAGTCGATCGACGTCAATGTCGAGAACGATGTCCTGCGGGTCGACGCCCGCATCGACCCCTCGAACTATAATGGGCTCGAGCCGTTGTACACCGAATACAATGTGGGACATTTCGCTCGCTCGTTTACTTTGTCGAACAAAATCGATCAGCAGCAGATCAGCGCCGAGCTCGACAACGGCGTGCTGACCCTGACCTTGAAAAAAGCCAAGGAAGCACTGCCCCGCCGCATCGCCATCGGCTGACGCGACCCGGCGGCGCGGCGCTATCCGTCGCGCCGTGCCGCCGCTCGGGGCCTTTCGCTCTCGCGCCGGCCGCGCGGGTTCGCTAACATCGGCGCGTCATACTGATCCCAAAAAGGAGACGGCCGATGGCTCGCGCCTATGACACGATCGACGCTGACGGGCATGTGCTCGAACCATTCTCGCTGTGGGAAGAGTATATCGATCCGGCCTACCGCGAGCGGCGGCCGCGCATGGTCATCGACGAAAACGGCAAGGAGCGGATGAGTGTGGACGGCCGATTGCTCGGCAACCCGCGCGGCATCGGCAGCCTCGGCGCGGTCGGTGTGCGCCAGGGCACGGTCAAGCTCGACAGCCTCAAATTTGCCGAGGGCAAAAAGGGCGGGTTCGACCCGCATGCCCGCATCGTCGATATGGATGCCGACGGTATCGACGCCGCCTTTCTTTATCCGAGCCTCGGCCTCTTCGCCGGCGCCGTCGAGGACCCCGGCATGGCGGCCGCGATGTGCCGCGCCTATAACCGCTGGCTTGCCGATTACTGCAAGCCTTATCCCGAGCGTCTGTTCGGCGTGGCGATGCTGCCGATGCAGTCGGTCGATCTGGCGATCGACGAGATGCGGTTCGCGCGCAAGGAGCTCGGCATGCGCGGCGGGTTTCTGCGGCCGAACCCCTACCACGACAACAAAATGATCAGCGACCCGATCTACGAGCCGTTTTGGACCGAGGCCGAGGCGCTCGATTTCTCGGTCGGGTTTCACGAAGGCCAAACCAATGCGATGCCGACCGTCGGCGTCGACCGCTTTGCCAGCGACCGCGCGGCGCGTCACATGATCAGCCACACGATGGAGATGATGCTGGCGGCGATGGCGGTGATCTGGGGCGGCGTCGTCGATCGCCACCCGAAACTGCGCGTCGCCTTTCTGGAATCGGGCGGCGGCTGGATTGCACCCTGGCTCGACCGCATGGACCGCCATTTCGACGACAACGGCTTCAACGACACCGCGCCCAAGATGCGGCCCTCCGAATTATTCCGGCGCAATTGCTGGATCTCATTCGAGCCGGTCGAGAACTCGATTGCCGTCTTGGCGGACTATATCGGCCCGCACAAGATCATGTGGGCGACCGACTACCCGCACCAGGACGGCTTTTTCCCGGGTGCGCCGCAAATGCTGCGCGACCGGCTCGGGCCGTTGTCTCCGGCGGCGAAGCATCAGGTCATGGCCGGCGGTGCCATGGGGTTCTACGGAATGCAGTGAGCGCGGACTCCGTCCGCTTCCACAAACTCTCCGGCGCCGGGAGAAGAATCATGACAGCTTCGGATGCAGCAAGAACCGACGGCAGCCGTGGTGCAGTCGTGGATTTCGATGCGGTTGTGATCGGCGCCGGCGTGTCCGGGCTTTACCAGCTCTACAGGCTGCGCGAGCTCGGTCTCAGGGTGCGCGTGTTCGAGGCCGGGACCGGGGTCGGCGGCACCTGGTATTGGAACCGCTATCCGGGTGCGCGCTTTGATTCCGAGAGCTGGACCTACGGCTACTCCTTTTCGCAGGAGCTGCTCGAAGAGTGGGATTGGGAGGAGCATTTTGCGGCTCAGCCCGAGACCTTGCGCTATCTGAACTACGTCGCCGACAAATTCGACCTGCGCCGCGACATCCAGTTCGAGAGCCGGGTCGCGGCCGCGCACTACCGCGAGGCGGCGCGCAGCTGGGACGTGATCCTGACGGATGGCCGGCGCTATCAAACGCGCTTCCTGATCACCGCAATCGGCGTGCTCTCGGCGCCGACGATGCCGACCATTGCCGGGATCGATAGCTTTAAGGGCCAGTCCTGCCATACCCATTATTGGCCAAAAGAAAGGGTTCGCTTCGAGGGCAAGCGTGTCGCGGTGATCGGCACCGGTGCGACCGGCGTGCAGACCATCACCGAGGTGGCCAAGACCGCCGGGCAGCTGACCGTGTTCCAGCGCACGCCGCAATGGTGCGCGCCATTGCACAACGCCCGGATCGGCAAGGACGAGATGGCCCGGATCCGGGCCAATTACGCCGACATCTTTGCCCGCTGTCAGGAGACCTATGGCTGCTTTATCCATGCGACCGACCCGCGCGCTACGCACGAGGTGACCCCCGAAGAGCGCGAAGCGTTCTGGGAAAAGCTCTACGGCGAGCCCGGCTTTGGGATCTGGATGGGGAATTTCCGCGACATTCTGGTGGACCGCGCGGCGAACCGGCTGATCTCGGATTTTCTCGCGCGCAAAATCCGCGAGCGTGTGCGCGACCCGGCGGTCGCCGAAAAGCTGATCCCAAAGAACCACGGCTTCGGCACCCGCCGCGTGCCGCTCGAAAGCGGCTATTACGAGGTCTACAACCAGCCCAATGTGCGGCTCGTCGACATCAACGAGACCCCGATCGAGCGTGTGACACCCGAGGGTATCAAAACGAGCGAGCGCCAATACGAATTCGACATCATCATCTATGCGACCGGGTTCGATGCGATCACCGGCAGCTTCGACCGCATCGATATCCGGGGTGCGGACGGCGTGTCGCTGAAGGAGAAATGGCAAAACGGGCCGC
>DASXAM010000353.1:0-2213 GCA_036404275.1 Allostellaceae bacterium | reverse complement strand
CGTCTCCATGCCCTGGCCCTGCGGCGCCGCCCCGCACGAGACGTAAACCTTCCCCGACGGATCGATGCGGACAAAGGCGCTCTCAAACGGCCCCACCCCGGTCCCTTCGATATAGCAGCCGACGCCGAGACCGAGATGGCGCCCGTTGCGCCGCGCCTCCTCCTGGCGGCGCCGGAACGCGGTGACCCCGCCGATTGCGGCGAGCGCCTTATCGAGGGCGCCCGGATAATCGCCGCTGTCGTAGACGATCGGCTCGCCGTCGCGATAGGGAATGCCGACGCGGTACGGCATTTCCGCGGCCAGGATCATGTTGCGCCGACGCAGCTCGGCCGGCTCGAGCCCGAGCGTGCGCGCGACGAGGTCGATCGTGCGCTCCATCGCGAACGCCGCCTCCGGCCGCCCGGCGCCGCGATAGGGCGCGTTCGGCACCTTGTTGGTCACGACGATCTTCCCCGACGCCGCCAGGTTCTCGATCTTGTAGGGACCGGTCAGATGGACCGCGGTGTTGTAGGCGACGCCCGAGCCGATCGGGTTCCAGGCGCCGCAATCGACGAGGTAATCGTCGCGGATCGCCAGGATGCGGCCGTCGTCGTCGAAACCGACCTCGACATCGTGCCATTGGTCGCGCGAATGGGTGGCGCTTTGGAAATGCTCGCGCCGATCCTCGATCCAGCGCACCGGCCGCTCGAGCCGGCGGGCGAGAAAGGTGACCAGCAAATCCTCGGGATAGACATGCCCTTTGCCGCCGAAGCCGCCGCCGACATCGAGCGCCAAACAGCGCACCCGCGCCTCGGGCAGGCCGAGGAGTGCTGCGGCTTCGCGCCGCACCCAATGGACGATCTGGGTGGAGGACCAGATCGTCACCGAATCGCTGCGCCGGTCGTATTGGGCGACGACACCGCGGCATTCCATCGGCACCGCGGCATAGCGGTGATGATGAAAGCGCCGTTTGAGCCGGTGCGGCGCGCGAGCCAACACCGTCGCGGCGTCGCCGCGCTCGACCGAAAAGGCGCCGATCAGATTGGTCCCGAACCGCTCGTGGACGATCGGGCTGTCGGCTCGCAACGCCGCTTCGGGATCGATGACGGCCGGCAATGGGTCGAGGTCCCACGTCACCTGCTCGGCGGCATCTTCGGCCGCGTTGCGGGTTTCGGCGACGACGATGGCGATCGCCTCGCCGACATGCCGCACCTTGTCATGCGCCAAAAGCGGCTGCTGCGGATTTAGAAACTTGTGCTGGATGACCGTCGTCCATTTGCTCGGCAATGAAATCTGCCCCTCGGGCACCGGCGGCAGCAGCGCTGCGAGCCCCGCGCCGTCGAGCGCCAACACCACACCCGGCATCGCCGCGGCACGTGCGACATCGACCGAGCGGATGCGGGCATGGGCTACGGGGCTCCGCACCAGCACCGCATGCAGCATGCGCGGCAGAACGAGATCGGCGACAAACAGCCCTTGGCCGGTCAGCAACCGCCGGTCCTCGCGCCGCAACAGCGAGCGCCCGACATACGGCATTCCGACGTCGTTCATGGCGCGCTCCTCCGCTTCCGGTCCGGCATCTGTCGCCCATCCGGGCGATCCTTGCGCAGCGCGAGCCATTCGGCCATCAGCTTGCCGTTCTTCTGTGGAAAAACGCTCGTCGAGCAACCGACGCGGTCGCCCGCCGGGGTCGCTTCGAGATGATACGCCATCGCCAAGGGCCAGATCGTGCGCCGCGTGCGCCTTTCCCCGATCGTCGGCACGCTCGATCGCCATCTTGCGGCCGCGGCATCGGTCAACGCACAGCGCTTTTATCGGCGCCGAGACGGTGAGCCTGATCGTCTACATCGGCGAGCCCGACAAGAGCGTTTCGCTCGAAATCTCGATCCCGCCCAGGCGGCAAAACCGGAACGATCCACAACGAGGAGCAATCGCTCTTTTCGCAGTTTCATCGGCGGGCTTGCTGCCCATCCAGGCCGGACTTGCCCGATGGCGCGGATTTGTGGCCCGATCACGCGAGGACGAGGAGGGGAGGGGCGCATGCGGGTGTTTGCGACGGTGCCGCAGGACGATCTGCGTCGGGTCGGGCCGGCGGCGCAGGCGATCGAGGCCGAAGGCTATGACGGCATCGTTGCGATGGAAAACAAGCACGACCCTTTTCTGGCCTTGGCGGTGGCTGGAGCGGCGACGCAGCGGGTCGAATTGCACACCGGTGTCGCCATCGCCTTTGCCCG
>DASXAM010000352.1:0-3918 GCA_036404275.1 Allostellaceae bacterium | reverse complement strand
GTCGGCAAACCGGCGCTCGTCGGGCCGGCCCTTGATGCCGCTGGCGAAATAGCTGGCGGCGTTCGAGGAAATCTCGGCGCCGAACAGGTCGAGCGACGAGCTGAACCAGTAATTGATATAGCGCTGGATCGTCGGCAGATCGATGGCGCCGGCGCCGCGGACCTTTGCCGGATCGTCGCCGACCTCGCGCATCACCTCGAGCGTGCGCCGGATCACGCGGGCGATGCCGGTGGCGCCGACGAACATGTGGTGCGCCTCCTCGGTCAGCATAAACTGGCAGGTGCGGGCCAGCGGATCGAACGCGCTTTCGGCGAGGCTTTTCAGCTGAAACTTGCCGTCACGGTCGGTAAAAAAGGTGAACATCAAAAAGCTCAGCCAATCCTCGATCGGCTCGTTGAAGGTGCCGAGGATGCGCGGCCGCTCGGGGTCGCCCGAATGGCGCATCAGCAATTCCTCGGCCTCCTCGCGGCCGTCGCGGCCAAAATAGGCGTGCAGCAGATAGGCCATCGCCCAGAGGTGTCGGCCTTCCTCGACATTGACCTGGAACAGGTTGCGCAGATCGTAAAGCGAGGGTGCCGTATGGCCGAGAAGGCGCTGCTGCTCGACCGAGGCGGGCTCGGTATCGCCCTGGGTCACGATCAGGCGGCGCAGCGCCGAACGATGCTCGCCCGGCACCTGTTGCCAGACCGGCGCGCCGTAATTGTCGCCAAAGCCGATGCGGCGGTCGGGCAGGGCTTCGGCCAAAAAGATGCCCCAGCGGTAATCCGGCATCTTGACCCGGCCAAAGCTCGCCCAGCCCTCGGCATCGACCGAGATTGCGGTGCGCAGATAGATTTCGGCCGCCTGGAACCCCGACGGCCCCATTTGGCACCACCAGTCGAGAAAGCGCGGCTGCCACTGCTCGAGCGCGCGCTGCAAGGCGCGGTTGTCAGCAAGGCCGACATTGTTCGGAATGTGCTCCCGATAATCGATCGCCATCGCTGCTCCCTAAACCCGGTCCCAGTCGAATTTGGGCTTGGCGCCGCTGCCGTAGCGTTTCAGGGCGCCGGTCTCGCCCGTTGCGTTGGGACGGGAAAAAATCCAGTTCTGCCAGACCGACAGTCGGGCGAAAATCTTGGTCGCGACGGTCTCGGAGCCGGCAAAGCGCAGGCTTGCCTCCATGCCGCTCAGCGCGTCGGGCGACAGGCTTGCGCGCTCCTCGACGGCGAGCCGGATCTCGTCCTCCCAATCGAGCGCGTCGGGGGCAAAGGTCACCAGGCCGCGGTCGAGCGCCGCCGCCGCACCGAAGCTTCCGGCGACGAGGGCATCGAGCGCATCGTTGAACCGAGTCGCGAGCCGGGTACGGCCCGCGGCGGTTTCGAGAAGGCCGAAATTAAGGCCGTCCAGCGCGATCGACGGCCCGTCCGCGAGCATATAGCTGCGGTCGGCGGCGAGCGCCAATTCAAACAGGCTGCCGGCAAAGCACGAGCCCTCGTCGATGACCGCGAAGAGGCTGCGCGAGCTGACCTCGAGCCGCTGCAAGGTGCGGCGCAGGAGGCCGATCGTCTCGCGCACAAACCAGTGGCCGCGATGCGCGAGCATTGCCGCGTCGCAGGCGAGCACAGCGTCGAGATCGCCCGACGTCCTCAGCACCAGGGTGCCGATAGCCGGCTCGTTGGCGCGCAACAGCAGCAGCGCATCGTCCAATTCGCGCGCCATTGCCAACGGCCACCACCGCGCTCCGGCAGCGACGATCCCCTCGATACCGGCGGGCGGATTGTCGCCGGGCCCGGTCACGGTCACGGTTGCGACCCGTGCGGCACGATCGATCTCGACCGCCACCCGGCGGTAGCGATAGCCGCGCTCGCCGATCGTTCGTTCGAGCGGCGGCAGCGCCACGCCGTCGGCATCGGCCGGGCGGTCGCTTTGCGTGGCGAGGACCGCGGCACGCTCGGCGACGATCTCGTTGAACCGGGCGGGCGGTGCCGTCCAATCGACCAGCCCCCAGGCCTTGGCCCGGTCGGCGCGCACCCCTTCGGCGGTCGTGCAGAACACATCGGCGAGGTCGCGGCGCACCTTGCGCTTGTCGACGAGACGAGTGAGGCCCCCGGTGCCGGGCAATACCCCCAACAGCGGCACCTCGGGCAGGCTCACCGTGCTCGACCGATCATCGACCATGACGATTTCGTCGCAAGCGAGCGCCAATTCATAGCCGCCGCCGGCGCAGGCGCCATTTACCGCGGCAATGAATTTCAACCCCGAGCGGGCACTCGAATCTTCGATCCCGTTGCGCGTCTCGTTGGTGAATTTGCAGAAATTGACTTTCTGCGCATGGCTTGCTTGCCCGAGCATGTAGATGTTGGCGCCGGAGCAGAACACCCGCTCCTTGCCGCTGGTGATGACCACGGCACGCACCCGCGGGTGCTCGAAACGCACCCGGTTCAGCGCATCGGCCAATTCGATATCGACGCCGAGATCATAAGAGTTGAGCTTGAGCCGATAGCCCGGATCGAGCCCATGCTCCTCCTGGACGTCGAGGGTCAGGGTCGCGACCGCCCCGGCGCAATCGAGGCGCCAATGGCGATAGCGCGAGGGTTCGCTATCGAAGGTGATCATTGCTTTCCGCTGCCGCCATCATAACCGGCCTATGGCAGAAATGCTTTCTTTTGCGCGCGCCGCGACCCAGATTGGGGAAGGGAGGAAAGCGATGGAGACGGGGCCCAGCTACAACGCTGCCGCGGACCTGATCGGACGCAACCTCGCCGCCGGGCGCGGGGCGAAGGCCGCTTTTATCGACGATTGCGGCGAATACAGCTACGCCGCGCTGGCCGAGCGCGCGGCCCGGTTCGCCAATGCGCTGCGCCAACTCGGTCTGCGCCGCGAGGAGCGCATCCTCCTTTGCCTCCACGACGGCATCGACTTTCCGACTGCATTCTTGGGCGCGATCGAGGCCGGCATCGTGCCGGTCGCGGTCAACACCCAGCTCGGCGTCGATGAGGTCGCCTTCATGCTGGCCGACAGCCGGGCGCGGGCGGTTGTCGTGTCGGCGCCGATCTTGCCGGCGATGACGGCGGCCGTGGCGAGCATATCCGCACCGAAGCCGGACATCATCGTGTCCGGCGCCGCAGATAAAGGCTACGCGCTCGCTGCGCTGCTGGATGCGGCCGCGAGCCAATCGGAATTCGCCGCGACCCATCCCGAGGAGCCTTGCTTCTGGCTCTATTCTTCGGGTTCGACCGGCCGGCCCAAGGGCACGGTGCATCTCCACTCGAGCCTGATCGCGACGGCGGACCAATACGCGGTTCCGGTCCTCCGCATCGCCGAAAGCGATGTCGTCTATTCGGCGGCCAAGCTGTTTTTTGCCTATGGGCTCGGCAATGCGCTGACCTTTCCGATGGCGGTCGGCGCCACCAGCGTGCTGACCGCCGAACGGCCGAGCCCGGCGGTTTGCGCCCGCATCCTGCGCCGGCACCGGCCGACGATCTTTTATGGCGTGCCGACGCTCTACAACGCAATGCTCGCCGACCCGAGCCTGCCGGGAAAGAACGAATTGGCGCTGCGCCGCTGTGTTTCGGCCGGCGAGCCGTTGCCGCAGGAAATTGGCCGGCGTTGGTCCGACCGGATCGGCGTCGACATTCTCGACGGCATCGGCTCGACCGAGATGCTGCACATTTTTTTGAGTAACCGGCCGGGCGATGTGCGCTACGGCACGACCGGCAAACCGGTGCCGGGCTATGCGCTCAAAATCACCGACGAGGAAGGCCGCCCGGTCGCCCGCGGCGAAATCGGCGACCTTTTGGTTAGCGGCCCGTCCGCCGCCGCCGGATACTGGAACAACCGCGAGCGCAGCCGGGCGACATTTCTCGGCCCCTGGACCCGCACCGGCGACAAATATTACGAAGATGAGGATGGGTACTACATCTATTGCGGCCGCAGCGA
>DASXAM010000351.1:0-16343 GCA_036404275.1 Allostellaceae bacterium | reverse complement strand
GTGCCGCCGGCATAGCCGCCGCGGCCGTTGCCGATCCACCATTCGCGCCGCTCGGCGGCGGTAAGGTCGCCACAGACGGCACGGCCAAAGCGGACCGGCGCCACTCGGCCAAGCGGATCGGTCATTTTGCCGGGTTCAGCGCCCCGGCCGGCTCGGGCATGACCGCCTCGTCCGAAAGCGCGGGTGTAGCTGTGGCGGTGCCGGCGCTCGGATAGGCGTGCAGCAGCAGCGCGACGAGTGCGGTCCAGCCGGTCTGGTGCGCCGCCCCTACCCCGCGTCCGGTATCGCCGTGGAAATATTCGTAGAACAGCAGATGGTCGCGAAACTGCGGGTCGTCGCGGTGTGGCAGCGAGCCGCCAAAGACCGCCCGGTTGCCGAGCCCGTCGATCAGAAAGATGCGGCACAGGCGCCGCGCCAGCTCGGCGGCGACCTCGCCCAAATGCAGCAAGTTGCCCGATCCGACCGGGCATTCCACCTTGAAGTCATCGCCGTAATAGCTGTGAAACCGCCACAGCGATTCGATCAGCAGAAAGTTGACCGGAAACCAGATCGGGCCGCGCCAGTTCGAATTGCCGCCAAACCTTCCGGTGTTGGATTCGCCGGGGACATATGCGACCGAAAAACGGTTGCCGGCGTGCTCGAAGACATAGGGGTTCTGTTCGTGAAATTTGGACAATGAGCGCACGCCGTACTCCGACAGGAACTCGGTCTCGTCGAGCATTCGCGCCAATAGCCGCTTCATTCGGTGACCGCGCAGCAGCGACAACAGGTGCCGCTCGCCGGAACTCGCGTCGTGCCAGCGCGACACCAGCCGCGCCAGGTTTGGGCGATGTTCGAGAAACCAGCGCAGACGCCCGGTGAATCTGGGCAAGCGAGTGAACACCGAGGCGTCGAGCACCTCGACCGCAAACAGCGGGATGAGCCCGACCATCGAGCGCAGCCGCAGCGGAATCCGCTCGCCGCCGGGCAGCTGCAGCACGTCGTAATAAAACTCGTCGGCCTCGTCCCACAATCCGATCCCGCCGCCGCCGATATTGGTCATGGCCCCGGCAATGTAGAGAAAGTGCTCGAAGAATTTCGAGGCGATGTCCTGGTAGACATTGTCTTCGAGGGCGAGCTCCAAGGCGATGCGCATCAGATTGAGCGTGTACATCGCCATCCAGGCGGTGCCGTCCGACTGGTTGATCGTGCCGCCGGTCGGCAAGGGCGCGCTGCGGTCGAAAATGCCGATATTGTCGAGGCCGAGAAAGCCGCCCTCGAAAATATTGTGACCGTCGGCGTCCTTGCGGTTGACCCACCAAGTAAAGTTCAGCATCAGCCGGTGAAAGACGCGCTCAAGAAATGCGCGGTCGCCTTTGCCGCCGTGATGCGCCCGGTCGACTTCATAGACCCGCCAGGTGGCCCAGGCATGCACCGGCGGGTTGACATCGCCGAACGCCCACTCATAGGCCGGCAATTCGCCGTTGGGGTGCATGTACCAATCGCGGGTCAGCAGCAGGAGCTGGTTTTTGGCGTATTGGGGATCGATTATCGACAAGGTGACGCAGTGAAATGCCAAGTCCCAGGCGGCGTACCACGGGTATTCCCATTTGTCCGGCACCGAGATCACGTCGGCGTTGTTCAAGTGGCGCCATTCGGAATTGCGCGCGTGCAGGCGTGAGGCCGGCGGCTTCGGCTGCGTCGCGTCGCCGTCGAGCCATTCCGGAATGTCAAAGTAATAAAATTGCTTGGTCCACAGCATGCCAGCGAACGCCTGACGGTGCACCAGCCGCGCATCCGGGTCGTTCATGTCACGTTGCAATGCGCCGTAGAATTCGTCGGCCTCGCTGCGCCGCTGCGCCAATATCGCGTCGAAATCATCGAGCTTTGGGGCCGACCGGGCGGAGGCAAGCCGCAAACGGATCTGGGTGTTGCCATGCGCCGGCAAAGTCAGGCGATAGAGGGCGGCAACCTTAGTCCCGAGCCGGTCCGGGTTGATCGCGGCATGGTCGCCCTGGACGACATAGTCGTTGATCCCATCCTTGAAATATTGTCCCGGCGCATCCATTCCCCAAAGTCGCCGGACATTAGTCTCGTTCTCGCAGAACAGAAACTCGGGGTGACCCTCGCACAATAGCTGCAATGCATCGAAATCGGGATGGTCGACCGAGATTGCGCTGGCGCTGCGGGCAAGGAGCCGCGGCTTTGGCGCCTCCGGCCACCACGACCAGGTGTTGCGCGCCCAGAGCTGCGGCAACACATGCAAGGGTGCGGCCTCGCGCGCCCGGTTGGTGACCGTCACCCGCATCAGGATGTCCTCGGGATCGGCCTTGGCGTATTCGATCTCGACATCGAAATAGCGGTTGTCGGCAAAGACGCCGGTGTCGATCAGCTCGAATTCGGGATGCTCGCGGCCGCGCCGCCGGTTCTCTTCGACCAGCAAAGAATAGGGAAACGCCGCCTGCGGATATTTATAAAGCATCCGCATGTAGCAGTGGCTCGGCACCCCGTCGAGGTAGTAATACAGCTCCTTGACGTCCTCGCCGTGGTTGCCTTCGCTGTTGGTCAGACCAAAAAGCCGCTCCTTCAGGATCGGGTCCTTGCCGTTCCACAACGCCAGCGCCAGGCACAACCGCAAATTCTCGTCGCCAAAGCCGCCGATCCCGTCCTCGCCCCAGCGGTAGGCGCGGCTGCGCGCGTGATCGTGCGGGAAATAATCCCAGGCCGTGCCTCCGGGGCTGTAATCCTCGCGCACGGTCCCCCATTGCCGGTCGGAGAGATACGGTCCCCAGCGCCGCCAGGGCCTGGCTTGCGCGAGCCGCCCCGCCTCGACAGTACCGGCGCCGCCCCGTCGCGTCCTGATCGTCGACGCCGGCATCGTTTCCCCCGATCGCTCGCCGTTATTGCATGAACCAGCCGTGGCTGACGACGAGCGACTGCCCGGTCAGCGCATTGGTCTCGAACCCGGCGAGAAACAGCACGGTTTCGGCGACATCGGCGGTGGTCGTGAATTCGCCGTCGACCGTGTCCTTCAGCATGACGCGCTTCACGACCTCTTCTTCGCTGATCCCGAGAGCCTGCGCCTGCTCCGGGATCTGGCGCTCGACGAGCGGGGTGCGGACAAAGCCGGGGCAGACGACATTGGCGCGGACATTGTAGGCCGCCCCCTCCTTGGCCACGACCTTGCACAATCCGATCAGTCCGTGCTTGGCGGTTACATAGGGCGCCTTCAGCACCGACGCCTCCTTGGAATGGGCCGAGCCCATATAGACGACGCTGCCCGAGCGCGCCCCGTACATATGGCGCAAGCACGCTTTCGTCGTCAGAAAGGCGCCGTCGAGATGGACCGCCAGCAGCCTTTTCCAATCGGCAAAAGGAAAATCGACGACCGTCCCGACGATCTGGATGCCGGCATTGCTGACCAGCACATCGATCCGGCCGAGTTTGTCGATCGTCTCGGCCACCCCGGCCTCGACCGACGCCTCGTCCATGACATCCATCTGCAAGGCAAGCGCGCGGCCGCCCGCGGCCGCGATCTCGCGCTGGGCGTCGTCGGCAGCGGCGCGATCGAGATCCGCGATAGCGGCGATGCCGCCCTGGGCGGCAAAGCGCCGCGTAATTTCGCGGCCGATGCCGCTGCCGGCACCGGTGACGAGGGCCACTTTTCCATCGAAGCGCGCCATCCTGCCGCCTTTCTGTTGCACGCACCGCGCACCGTCAAGTCGGGCAGTGCTTTAATTTGAGCAGTCCCGCCTGAGGACTGGTCGAAGTCTAAGGCTTGGTACCGGGTCCGAAGGCCGCTGATACCGCGCAGCGGCGGTTCGAGTTCGTGGCGCTGGCGGTCGCCTTTGCGCCAATTCCAGACTTTCCCATCCAACGCGTGAATTTCGGAGTGAGGCGCCGATCTATTTCCCTAATTGGAACGTAACGGTTTCATGCCGACATGTCTGGTAAGTCCCGGGCATGGCCGGCCTGGTGGGCTTATTGAAAACGATGCGCTCGGAGCGGAGCGAACCCTTGGCACCTTTCCATTTGCCGGTGCCCTCCAGAAAGTCCCATGTACCGGAGAAGCCGGTATAGGGTCCGCCGACGATAATCGTATCGCCGTCATTGTCCACAATCTTGAGGAGTCCGTTTCCGATGCGCTCCGGCCCGATACCGCGTTGAATACCCGCCTCATGGAACACCGCGCCATTCAATATCTTATTGGCTGGATTGCTCATGGTGATCCCACTGTCTTCCCAACTTAATACAGGCATTATCCCCTTACTATTGTCGATTATGGTAAAAGTGCCGGAATAACAGCGGATGATGTCCAGCTGTTCGGCAGCACATGCTACCGACAATAGCCCCGGGACAATCCCGACGATTACGGCAGCTACCCGGGTCCAGAGCAATGTGCGCATGTACGACCTCCCTTAGCGGCGCTCATCCACCCGGCGGAACGCGCAACGCTGGCACCAGAAAGTTGCCGGCAATCAGCTTCAGCCGTTCGTCCGGGCTCGCGATATGGGCACGACGCAGCGCAACCAGCGCCGCCCCGGCCGCGGTCGTCTGCCATAGCCAGTCGGCCTGTTGACGGCTCGACGGACGGCCGGCGCCGGCGAGCGCGGCCTCCAGGTAGTAGGCCTTCAAATCGTCTGCGGCAAAGCGCAACGCCAGCGGCGCCGACATGCCGGCGACCGGGCTCTCGGGGTTCGCGCCATGCAGCCACGCCACAATGTAGCGGCCAGCTTCGGCGATCGGCAATCCGCTGAGCCCGACGGTGCTGCGTCCGCGGACCGCGACCGAGCGGCGGTAAACCCCTTTCAAAGCGGCGATCTCGTCTTCGAGCGAGCGGGCGGCATCCGCTGCGAGCGGCGGGCGCCAGGCCGGGTCGGACCGCTCGCGCGGGTCGTCCTCGGCAAAATCCTCGATGGTCACGGGGCGCGTCGAGCGCTCCAGCATGCCCAATGCCGCCACGATTACGCGGCGCTGAAAATCGGCATCGCTCGGCGACCCGAACGGACGCCCCAGCTCGAATGGCACCCATAAAGCCCGCGGCGGCCGGGTATTTTCGGTTTGCGGCCGGATCAGGCTGATCGCGACCGTCGCAATCCCCTTTTCCTCTAGATAATGCCCAAGCGCGCTCACGGCGCGCGTGCAGAGCGGTCAAACCGGGGAAAGCAGGACGGCATCGACTCCGTCTTTTTTCAAGTGCCCGGCGACATCGCGGGCATTGTCTTCCATCAGCACCGGATCGGTGGCGCCCATGAACGAATAATGGGTCGTGGCGACCGAGCCGATGGCACCCGCCGCCGCCAATTCGCGCAGCCTGTCGAGCGGGAAGACGACATTCCAATCTTCCTGAAATCCGGTGCGGTCGAAATTGATCGAGATATGGCTGATCAGCAGCTGGTCCGGTCGGGTCGCGGTCGGGATCACCCGGTAATCGGCGTCACGGCCGCGAAACGGCGGCTCACCGCGAACGACGAGCCCGGCCGAGGAGACGACCGCCACCCGCCGCTGTGGCAGCGGCGGACCCTCGACCCAAGGCGTCGTGGTAAAGCTCGGGCAATCGAGAGCGGCGAGGCGCTCGGCCATCGCCGCGGGAAGATCGGTCAATCGTGCCATGTGAAATCCCGCGCTGCGTAGCAGCATCGAGATATACGTTGAGCCGGCCGGCGCTGTCGATCATCTAACGCCGGCCTTTATCGGCGGGACGGGACGAGACGGGAGGATCGCGATGGGCATGCTGGTCAATGGCGTCTGGCACGACAACGACCCGCCGGCCAATGCCGCCGACGGCAGCTTTGTCCGGGTCGCCTCGGGATTTCGCGACCGGATCAGCCGTGACGGCGCGTCCGGCTTCAAGGCCGAGGCCGGGCGCTATCTCCTGATCACCGCGCCCTCCTGCCCGTGGGCGCATCGCACTGTGCTGATGCGGAAATTGAAGCGTCTCGAAGACGCGGTCGGCCTGCTCGAATCCGATCTGCCAAAGGCCCAGGGCTGGGCCTATTCGCGCGGCTTTGATGGCCTCGAGCCGGTGGACGGCGTCTTCCATGTCCATCAGGTCTACAGCGCCGCCCGGCCCGGCTTTACCGGGCGCTGCACGGTGCCGGTGTTGTGGGACCGCGAGCGGCGGACGATCGTCAACAACGAATCCTCCGAAATCATCCGCATGCTGAACTCGGAGTTCGACGCGTGGGGCGACGCCTCGCGCGATTTCTATCCGCCGGAATGGCGCGATGAAATCGACACGGTCAACGACCTCGTTTACGGCGCGGTCAACGACGGCGTCTATCGCTGCGGCTTCGCCAAGACCCAGGCGGCTTACGAGGTAAGCTTCAACCGGCTGTTTACGGCACTCGACGCTTTTGAAGACCGACTTGGGCGTTCTCGCTGGCTCGTTGGCGACGTCTTCACCGAAGCCGATTTGCGCCTGTTCCCCACCTTCCTCCGCTTCGACACGGTTTATTACAGCCATTTCAAATGCAATCTACGGCGGATCACCGACTACCATAATCTTTGGAGCTATACTCGCGCGATCTACCAGATGCCGGGCGTCGCCGAAACGGTGGATTTGCCGCGGATCAAGCTCGGCTATTACGGCGGCATGCGGAACATCAACCCCGGCGGCATCATCCCCCTGGGCCCTGCAATCGATTTCTGCGCTCCGCACGACCGGTACTGAGCGACGAGCTTGATGTCGTTTTGCATTAGATGTCGCGTTCGCGTTCGCGGTCTTCATCGGCTGCGGCGTTGAGAATCCGCTGGGCGTCGGCGAAGCGCGACTGTGCTTCTTTATTGTGACCGGCCTGGCGATCGGCGCGCGCCAGCGCGAGCTCGACATAGGCCAGCGCCGGGGTGCCGCGGCCGGCACCGCGGTTCAGCAAATCGACCGCGGCGCGTAAGACTGTTCGCCCCTCGGCACTTCGCCCAAGGCCGAGATCGGCGAGGCCGACGCCGTAAAGATCGTCGGCGATAACCGGATGCGTCGGGCCGAGCCGGCTCTGGTCGATTTCGGCCGCTTGCTCAAGCAGGGGCAACGCCTCGGCAAACCGCTTTTGCCGCAGATAGGCATTGCCGAGAGCGGCGAGGCTGCGCGCCGAGCCCAACCCATCGTTGGCGGACCGGTCGAGGGCGAGAACCCGACGCAACGTATTTTCGCTCGTGGCGAACTCGCCGTCGTTCGCGAGCACCGTGCCCAGCAGGCGCATCGCCCGACGGTGCGTGACGCTGTTATCATGCGCGCCGATTGCGACCGCCTCTTCGGCCAGCTTTCGAGCGCATTTGTGGCGGCCCTCTGCCAGGTCGATGGCGGCCCGGCCAGTGAGGATATCGGCCAAGGTCTCGCTCTCGGTGTGCCGTTCGCCGCGAAGCGTGTTGCCGGCGGCGATCAGCAGCGGCTCGGCGTCGAGATAGCGCTGCCGCTCGATATAGAGCCGGGCGAGCGCAATCATCGCCCGGGCCGCCGGCACCGACTCATTGCCGAAGGCGCCGACTGCGATTTTCAGCGCCCGACGGCGCAGCTCTGTCGCGCGGTCAATCTTGGCCGCCCGGTATTGCAATTGTGCAAGCGGGTCGAGGATTGCGAGCAGCTGCGGGTCAACGGGGCCGAGGCGGCGCTCGGCTTCGGCGAGCGATGTCGAGAGGGCGGCGATCGTGTCGCGAGAGAGCACGGCAGGCAGATCGGCCGCGGCGGCGACAACCGGCAAAAGCAACGCGGCAGCACAGAAAAGATTGGGGAGGCGGCGCATCGGGGTCGGCGGCGCGCCCGCCACGGCGTGTCCGGCCGTCTAGGCGATTTGTGCGGCAGCCGGCCGTTCGACGAGTCTGGCGTGCAGCTCTTCGAGAAGCGGCATGGTTTCGGCCAAGCCTTTGCGCAACGCTTCGCCGGCCAACTGCGTCAACAGCACCGCCTTGTGCTTTTTGATCGTCTGCTCGCCAAAAAAACCCCAGCGGATCAGATTGCCGACACGTTCCTTGATCGCCAAGTGACCGAGCCCCAATACGTCCCACATCCGGCTGTTGATCTCGTCGATGACCAGGGCCGGCCGACCGCCGCGGTCGCTACCGAATGGGCTTGACGACCATAAGAGCATCACGATCGCCCAATACTGGTAGGTGACGAGGTGATCCATCGCATCGTTGAAATAGGCTGGCGTCAGCCCCTTCTGCCGGACCACGGACTCGCTGGTTTCACGCCATTTCTGATCATAGGCGCCAAAGAAGCGGAATATCGCCGAGACGGCGGCGGCATCGCAGCGGACCGAACCGGAGCCGCGCGCGGGGTCGCCGAACACCGAAGCCACTTCGGAGACCGTCTCCCGGCAATGCCGGTCGAAAGCCTGATGCAGCTTGGGCGTGGCGCCGATCAGGCAGCCCGGTGAAGCGGCGCAGGGCCGCTCAGAGTCGTCGAAAACCCTGATAAATCCATCTCTTTCGCAGTCTTTTACCCGCTCGATGCAGGTCCTAATATCGGTCCCGTAGGAACCATAGAGAATACGGTGAATGGCGCGACATGAAACCCCGCCGACATCCGCAGTCTTGGCTGCAAAAATTACATTCCAGTGCGCTCGCTTGTTCAAACCTGGGAAGTTGACCCGCCAGATTTTGTGGTATTCGCACAAAAATCGTGCAACCACGCGATCGGCCGAGCCAAGCTCTGCATAGCCGGAATTGGTGTCCATATCACCGTGACCACGCACGACCGAGAGCACCCTGGGCGATCTGCTTTGTACGCAAAAGCGAACGTTGCGGGAATGCGCGGCAAACCTCCTGGGTTCTATGGCAGCAATCTACCAGCGATCCCGTACGCTGAAAAGCGGTTTGCCTTGATTGTAACGACGACGCTATGGACGCACGGATCGCCTCTTTGACGTTGCTCAATGGACCGAAGGATGGTAGGCGCCGTGCAGTCGGAATAGGGAGCCGTTCGGTGGATGCATGCCGGCAAGCGGAGCAGGCCGAGCTGTCTCGCAGCAAGCATTGCAGTCCGCCGCTGCTGTTGCTGCCCAATGCCTGGGACGATGAGCGCCCGGGTGTTCGCGGCGGCAGGCTTCGAGGCGATGCAACAACAAGCGGCGGGGTCGCCTGGGTCCTCGGCTATCATGACGGGGAGAAAGCGCCTTGGCGTGAGGTCGTCGCCGCGACCGCCCGCATTGTTCGTGCAGCGAAAGTTCCGGTCACCGCCGATATCGAGGCCGGCTATGGCGACACGCCTGAAGCGGTGCAATGCCCGCACCGACCTTTATTTGGGCAACATCGGTGATGAAGCGGCGCGGTTCGAAGAAACCATCGTCCGCGGCAAGGCCTACCGCGCGGCCGGCGCCGATTGCGTTTATCCCATCAGCTTGCGCGATCCGCGGACGATCGAGCGGCTGGTCGAAGCGCTCGACCGCACCCCGATCAATGTCAATGTGCGCGCCGGATCACCGAGCGTCACCGAGCTCGAAGCACTCGGCGTCGCTCGCGCCAGCACGGCGAGCCAGATGGCGGTGATGACGATGGGAAGGATGCGCCGGATCGCCGAGGAGCTGCGCCGCATCGGCCGGTTCGACGCGCTCGATCCAGAAATCGCGCAAGCCGAGGCGCAGCAACTGTTCGCGCCGGGCTAAACCGCAGCTTTTGGCGTGACCGGCTCCGGCGGCATTCATGCAGCGCCGCTGCGGCCGGCGCCACATACCCGGCTAAGGAAGCGCTCGGTATAGCCGTTCGTCGTAGAGCGCGCCTTCGAGCGGTGCCACTTTTTGCCGGAAATCCTTGATCGCCGCAGTGGTCAAGCTGGCATCGAAGGCGTCGCGGTCACGCCACGCCTCGACCAAAGTGAAATGATTCGGGTGGCCGTCCTGCTGCAGCACATCGAGGCGCAAATTGCCCGGATCCCTGCGCCCGGCTTCGGCCAATGCTTTGACAAGGCCCGCGGCCTGGTCCTTGCCGGCGGGGAAGACATCGACATGGGTCAGCACAAACACCGCCTGACGGCCAGCTGAGCCCGACGGCGCCGCCAGTGACAAGCCGTTGAAGACTCGGACCTCGAACGGTCCGACCAACAAGGGCTGAAGCTCGCTGCGGTAAGCTGCGGCCGCAGCCGTAGCGCCCAGCGCCTGCGCGGCAGCTTTGTCGCGCCAGACTTCCAAAGTGGCAAACCGGCTCGGCCGACCGATTTCCTCAAACGCCTGGAACCCGACATTGCCCGCCTGCTTGCGGGCAGTTTCGGCATATTTGTGAAGGATGGCGGCGCAGCGTGTCGCCTTGGTCGTGGCCGCCTCGAAATAGGTGACTATCCACACCGGGCCGCTCGCAGCGTTTTGCGCCTGCGCGGGCTGGCCGGTCGCCAGCGCCATTGCCAGGAAACCGAGAACCAGAGATGAAGCTCGCAAGACCCGTTCCCCCCTCGTTGCGCGCCGATCATAGCGCGGCCGGGGGAGCGTGACATCAGCGCGATTTAAGAGCGTTGAAATCGACCGGCGCGCGGGCCGCCACCTCTTCTAAGCGGTTGCCGCCGGGATGCGCCGAGCCGCTCGCAGCCAGCGGCGCCAACCGAAAAAAGCGAGCCCGACGAAGCCCGCGCCGAACAGCGACAGCGCAGTGGGCTCTGGCGCGTCGATGATCGCATCGAGGCTGGTCAGACTATTGGCGCCGGCATCGACGGTGATGATTTCGGTCAACGAATAAGGGCCGGCCATCGGCGGCAGCGTGGCAACCCCCGCCTGGTTGTCGAAAAGGCCACTCGACAGCAGCGTGCCAGTGCCAAACGGGTTGTCGGTCGCGTCGAAATAGGTATCCATCGTCGCATTGCTGTTGTTGTAGTTGCCGACGATGCGGCTGAGCAGTTCCATCGCGACGGTCGTCGGCGCGAAACCGGTTTCGGTCAGCGACACCGTCAGCGTACCGCCCGTCGTCCTGGTCGTCAGGTCCACCGAGGTCAGATCGAGTATCGGATATGTCGGCGCCCCGATGCCGGGAAAACCGGCGCCGATATTGGCGGTGAACGTGAACTTGCCAATTGCGCCCATATAAGTAACGGTGCCCGGGGTCAAAAGATCATTGGCCGAGACTGTGGTCGTGCCGTCGCTGACCTTAAGCTCGATATCAGCGCGGGCTTGCAGAGAAGAGAGCGCGATGCCGACGACGGCAACCGCCAGCGCGGAACGAAATGTGTGCATGATACCGAGTTCCTGACCCGTTATGCTTGTGTCGACCGCCCGGCCGACCCATCAAGCGCAGTCTATGCAGGAACCATCGAGGTCTAGACAAAATTGATGGTTAAATCGATGAGATTCGTGGTTAATTTAACTATTGTGATGATCCGCGACCCCGGTTTCCTCGCCGGTGGGCAAGGAAACCAAGATCGGCGCGGTCGGCTCAGCCCATCGTCGAGTTGAAGGCGCCGCCGTCGAGCAGGAGGTTCTGGCCGACGATAAAACCGGCATTGGCGCCGCACAAAAAAGCGCAGGCGTCGCCGAATTCGGCCGGATCGCCGACCCGCCCGGTCGGGTTGGTGGCGCCGCGCCGAGCCAGCATCTCGTCAAAGGAAATGTTTTGCCGGCGCGCCTCGTATTCGATGCCCGAGCGCAGCCGGTCGGTCAGAAACGGCCCGGGCAGGAGGCCGTTGATCGTCACATTGTACTTGGCCACCTGGCGGGCGATGCCGGCGCAAAAAGCGGTCAGCCCGGCGCGCGCGCCGTTCGACATG
The DNA here is from genome assembly GCA_036404275.1 of Allostellaceae bacterium. Lineage (GTDB taxonomy): Bacteria > Pseudomonadota > Alphaproteobacteria > ATCC43930 > CGMCC-115725 > AP-15. The sequence goes on along the minus strand of DASXAM010000351.1, from coordinate 4,684 downwards.
CCGAGATTGGCAATCGGCGATTTGACTGAGCCGGAGGTGATGTTGACGATGCGGCCGAATTTGCGCGCGCACATGCCGTCGACCACCGCCTTGATCAGCATGATCGGGGTCAGCATGTTGGCGTTGACCGCTTTCTGCCAGTCCTCGACCGACCATTCGCGAAAGTCGCCATGCGGCGGCCCGCCGCAATTGTTGACAAGGATGTCGGGCTCGGGGCAGACGGCCAGCGCCGCGGCGCGGCCGGCCTCGGTTGAAATGTCACCCGGGACCGGGGTCACCTTGGCGCCAGTTTCCTTGCGGATCTCCGCCGCAGTCTCTTCGAGGGTTTCGCGGGTGCGCGCGGTGATCGTCAACTCGACCCCGGCGCGGCCCAACGACATCGCGCAGGCTCGCCCCAATCCCTTGCTAGCCGCGCAGACCAGGGCCTTGCGGCCGCGAATGCCCAAATCCAACATCTCGTCCTCCGCTTGCTGGAACAGCGCCTCGCCCCGGTGTAGCTTGGTTTTGCGCCGACGGCACGGAAAAGTGCGGTTCTGATGAAGCTGACCCTGATCCTCGATGCCGGTCCGGCCGGAATCTGCGCGCGCATCGTCGAAGAATGGGACGGGATCGCCGGCGCGATGCGCATGGAGCCGATGGTACGCCGGTTCGACACCGACGACGAGGCGCTGGCTTGGGGACGTCTTGTGGCGCGCCGGCGCGGCGTCGGCCGGCTTTATCTGACCGACAACCGCAAGACCGGCCAGCGCTGAGCGACCTTGTCAGTAAGGCCGGTAGGGATAGGGCGGCGATGCGTAGCCGGGTCCGCCGGGATAGGGTGGCATGCCGGGCGGCGGCGCGAAATTCGGCACCTGGTCGCCATGGCCGGCCATGCACGAGGCATAGAGCGCGTCATATTGCTGCTGCAGCGACAGCTGCGCCCAGCCGGCGCCGCTCGCATTGGCGACCGAGCCGAACGCCGCGCCCGAAGCGGCGCCGATTGCCGCCCCGCGGCCGCCGCCGATCGCTGCCCCGAGGCCAGCGCCGAGCGCGGTGCTGAGCAGCGTGCTGCCGACCGCCTGGTTGTTGGCGGCGGCGGCCTGTGGTGCGGTTTGCGAATAGGCATATTGCTGGCAGGCGGCCTGATCGGCGGCAAAGGCGGCGCCGGTCCGGCCGGGTCCGGGAGCCACCGGGATCGTCGGCGCCATCGGTGGCGCGACGCAGGCGGCAAGCGCCGCGAGCAGCGCCAGGGAGCCGACCAGCCGCGGATCAATTCGTCTCATGTTCCTGTCCTGTTCGTTTAGCCGGTTGCGATCTTGCGGCCAAGCCCGCAGCCCAGGCAAGCGATAAGACGCTCGCTCGTCTCAATTGGCGAATTCGGGCATGATCTCGCGCGCGAACGTTCGCAATGCCGCTCGCGAGCCGCCGACATCGATCAGCATAACGTATTCGACGCCGCCGGCCCTGAGCCGTTTCAACCGGGCGACGATCTCGTCGGGCGGACCGATCAGCGCGTCGTTTTCGGTGGCCTGCCGCATCTCGGCGGGGGACAAGGCCCGTCGCGGGCGACCGAGCGCGGCCGCCTCTCCGTTCGGCGATAGGGACAATTGCTGGACGTTGCGCAAAAAGGCGCTGCGCAGCTCGTGCGCCGCTTCGCGCTCGGCCGGCGTCGTCGCGATGTGCAGGGCGCGGGTCAGGCCGACATTCATGGGATCAAAGAGTCTTCCCTCGGCCTCGACCGCCCTCCTGTAGATGCCGATATTTTCGGCGACGAGATCGGGGCTGCCGGCCTGGCCGAGCAGCAGGTTGAACCCCTGCTCGGCGGCGCGGCGGATCGACGGCGCGGTCTGGGCGCCGACCCACAAGGGCGGATGCGGCTTTTGCACCGGTGCGGGCTCGACGACGATGTCCTCGAAATGCCAGCGCTTGCCGTGGTGCGAAAAGCGGCCCTTTGCGGTCCACGCCTTGCGGAGAAACGCAACCGCCTCGTCATAGCGCTCGCCGGCTTCCTCCATCGGCATGCAGAAGCCGTGAAACTCGCCCCAGCGGTAGCCTTTGCCGATGCCGAGATCGAGCCGGCCGTTAGAGAGGAGGTCCAACGTCGCCGCCTGCTCGGCAAGCAAAGCCGGATTGTGCCAGGGCAAGACCAGCACCGCGGTGCCGAGCCGGATACGAGTGGTCTTGGCGGCCAGATAAGTCAGGAAATTCAGCGTCGCCGAAATCTGCCCGAACCCGGTGAAGTGGTGCTCGACCAGAAACACGCTGTAAACCCCAGCGCTTCGGCCTCGCAGATGTAATCGACGTAGTCGCTGTAGATCTGGCTGTCGCTCGCCTGCTCGCCGATCTCGGTGCGCGCCCCGCCAAACAATCCAAAGCGCATGATCCCTCCTCAAATGCCGAGAGTGCGCGCGTAGGCCGTGGCGTAGCGCGAGCCGGCGGCCGCACCCGGCCGGAAGATGTCGTCGAGCGCGGCGAGCGTTGCTGCGGAAAGCGTGATGTCGGCCGCTGCGGCATTCTCCTCCAGCCTTTGGCGGTGGCTGGTGCCCGGGATCGGCACGATGAAATCGCCGCGCGACAAGACCCAAGCGAGCGCCAGTTGCGCAGCCGTGCACTGTTCCTGCGCCGCAAGACGGCGCAATTCAGCGACGAGCGCGAGATTGCGCGCCAGGTTTTCCTCTTGGAACCGCGGCATATAGCGGCGCGCGTCGTTCTCGGCGAGATCATCGCGGGCGCCGACGGCGCCGGTCAGAAATCCGCGCCCGAGCGGGCTGTAGCCGACAAAGCCGATGCCGAGCTCGCGGCAGAGCGGCAGGATTTCGTCCTCGACCTCGCGCGACCACAGCGAATATTCGATCTGCACGGCACTCATCGGATGGACGGCATGGGCGCGGCGGATTGTCTCCGCCCCAGCCTCCGAAATGCCGAGAAACCGGACCTTGCCGGCGCGCACCAGATCGCTCATCGCGCCCACCGTGTCCTCGATCGGCACCTTGGGATCGATGCGATGGATGTAATAGAGGTCGATCACATCGGTCTTGAGCCGGGCGAGGCTGCGTTCGCAGGCGGCACGCACATAGTCGGGCCGTCCCTCGCCCGCGGCCGAGCCGTCGGGGTTGCGCCCCATATTGCCGAATTTGGTCGCGACCACGTATCGGCCGCGGCGTCCCGAAAGCACGCGCGCGATCAGCTCCTCGTTGCGGCCTCTGCCATAGGCGTCCGAGCTGTCGAGAAAATCGACGCCGATCTCGGCCGCACGCTCGAGAGTTGCAAGGGCGGCGGCCGGCTCGGGCTCGCCATAGAACGGCGTCATCGTGGCGCAGCCCAAGCCGATTGCCGAAACTTCCAACTCACCCAGACGGCGGCGTTGCATGCTCGATCCCCTGTTCACGCAATAATGACACCATAGCGGCGGCGTTTTAAGCTTGCGACATGGATCGGGAGTCTCCGTGCCGCGCTTACGATCTCAAACAGCCGTCCGGGGCGCGGGTGCCGCTGGTGCTCGCCTCGCCGCACAGCGGCGCCGACTACCCGGCCGATTTCATTGCTGCCGCCCGGCTCGATCCGTTGGCCTTGCGGCGTTCCGAGGACAGCTATGTCGACGAGCTGTTCGCCGCCGCCCCCGCCCTCGGCGCCCCTCTCCTCGCCGCACGCTTCCCGCGCGCCTATATTGACGTCAACCGCGAGGCGTGGGAGCTCGACCCGACGATGTTTGCCGAGGCGCTGCCGGGCTTTGTCAATGCCGGCTCGCCGCGTGTGCATATGGGCCTGGGCACGATCGCCCGCATCGTCGCGAACGGCGAGGAGATCTATACTGGTAAGCTTTCCTTCGCCGAGGCGGTCGGGCGGATCGAGAGCCTTTATTTCCCTTATCATCAGGCGCTGCGGCAATTGGTCGAGGAGACCGAGGCGGTCTTCGGCGGCTGTCTGGTGCTGGATTGCCATTCGATGCCATCGGCCGCCTGCCGGCGCGACGCCGCCGACATTGTGCTCGGCGATTGCCATGGCGCCGCCTGCGCGCCGGCGATACTGGAAGCCGCACGCCGCTGCCTCACCGCCCGCGGCTTTTTGGTGGCGGTCAATGAGCCCTACGCCGGCGGCTTTACCACGCTGCATTACGGCGACCCACCGCGGCAGCGCCATGCGCTGCAGATCGAGATCAACCGCGCGCTTTATATGGACGAGCGAAATTACCGGCGAAAGCCGCGCTTTGCGCGGGTTGCGCGCGACATGGCCGAGCTCGTCCGACAGCTTGCGCTGACGGCACAGCATTGCCTGCAGCCTTCGACCGCCGCCGCTGCCGACGATTAACGCGCGGCGATTGACCCGCCTCGGCTGCGGCCACATTTGAGAGAGTGTGTTTTTTGCGGAGTGGCCGATGTCGCAGGCGCGGCCGGATTTTACGATCGAGCAGGATTGGGGAGGCTACAGCAGCGAAGAGCACGCGATCTGGCGGCTCTTGTTCGAGCGTCAGCAAAAGCTGCTCGTCGGGCGCGCCTGTCGCGAATACCTCGACGGGCTCGGCTCGCTCGGGGTCGCGGCGCACGGCATCCCAGATTTCCGCCGGCTCAGCGAGGTTCTCGATCGTGCCACCGGCTGGCGCATCGTCGCGGTGCCGGGCCTCGTCCCGGATGATGTGTTTTTCGCCCACCTCGCCGCCCGGCGGTTTCCCGCGACCTGCTTTATCCGTCGTCGCGACCAGCTCGAC
>DASXAM010000350.1:0-15795 GCA_036404275.1 Allostellaceae bacterium | reverse complement strand
TAACGCTCCGTCCTGCTTTGACGCCGCAGGAAATTTCAATTGCGGTGGCCCGACCAATCCGTTCGACGCGATCGTCACACTCAACAACACCGGGCTCGACTTCACCGGCGCGCCCGTGCCGCCCACCGAATTCGACGCGCTCGGGATCGTCGAGCACCAGCTCAACGAAGTGCTCGGCGGCGGCGGCGGCGGGTCGAACCTAAACAACATCGTCAGCGGCTGTCCCGACGACAACAACCCGTTTTGTGGGCTGTTCGGGCCGCTCGATCTTTACCGGTATTCGGCATTAGGCGTTCCGAGCTTCACCACATCGTCGGACGCGAGCTCCTATTTCTCTGTCGATGGTGGGCTGACGCCGATCGAAGGCTTCAACCAGAACCCGGCGGGCGATTACGGTGATTGGGGTCCCGCCATCGCTGACTTTTGTCCCGACGGCAGCACGGGCGGTCCCGACGCGTTGATCCAGGATGCCTTTCCATGCCCCGGCCAGCTCGCCGAGGATTATACGCCCGCCTCGCCCGAATACCCGATGATGCTGTCGATCGGCTACGATCCGAAGGGCACGGTCCCGTCCGTTCCCGAGCCCGCCAGCCTGGCGCTGCTCGCGACCGCGCTTTTTGGCCTCGGGGCGCTGCGTCGCCGCTGATCTCGAGAAGAGGTCGCGTCGATCCTGCGCTTTACCGACTACAGCCGATCTGCCAGCATCGCGTCCGGGACAGCAGGAGAGCGCGATGCGCAAATACATCATCGAGCGCGAATTGCCGGCGATCGGCAGCGCCGACCGGCGGGCGTTGCGCGAAGCCGCGCAAAAATCGAATGCAACACTCAAGGAATTGGACCCGGATATTCAGTGGGTCGAAAGCTATGTCGCGGGGGACAAGACCTTTTGCGTTTATCTCGCTCGTGACGAGGCGATTATTCGCGAGCACGCCCGGCGCAGCGGCTTTCCGGCCGACAAGGTCACGGAAATCCGCCGCACGATCGACCCGACCACCGCCACCGAGGCGTAATCCGGCGCCGGGAGGGGAAGACATGGACCTCGACACCTTCACCAGCTCGGTCGCGGACGCGGCACCGCCCGCCGGGCTCAGCATGGCGGCGCAAGCACTATGGTGGGAGAGGAAGGGCGACTGGGCGTGCGCCCACCAATGCGCGCAACAGCAGCCCGACCAGAACGGCGCCTGGGCGCACGCTTATCTGCACCGCGTCGAAGGCGACATGGCGAATGCCGGCGGTTGGTACCGCCGCGCTGGCCGGCCGGTGGCCACCGAGCCGCTGGCCGAGGAGTGGGCGACGATCGCCCGAGCCCTGCTCGCCTGAGCTGCCGCCCTAACTGCCGCCGAGACGGGCGCGAAGTCGCGCGGCGACGGCGGCGAGGCGGGCGCCGTCACGCGTCGCCGCGCCGGCCCGGCCACGGTGCCAGTTGAGCGGCAGGTTGTCCCCCGCACGGCGCGGCAGGACATGCACATGGACGTGCGGCACGCTCTGCCCGGCGGCCGCACTGTTGGCCTGCACCAGGCTGAGCCCGCCGGGCCGCAACACCTCGTCTACGGCGCGCGCCACCCTTTGCCGCGCAGGCGGCCACCCGGCGGAACAGTTCCGGCGGCATCTCCGGCACGGTTCGAAAATGCGCGTGCGGGATGACAAGGCAATGCCCGTCATCGACCGGGTTGATGTCCATAAAGGCGAGCGTTGCGTCGTCGCGCCAAATCTGTTCGCACGGGCTCGTCCCCGTCACGATCCGGCAAAAGATGCAATCGTCGGACCGCGGCTCGGCAAAGACCGGGTTCAGCAGGCAGCCTTTGGATAGCGGCGGCCGGCGAGGTAGCGCACGCCGGCAGTGCCCGCATGTTCGGCATGTCGGCGACCGGCGGTGATGGCAAAGGTGTCGCCGGCGCGATAGGTGTGCGCCTCGCCGCCGCAATCGAGTGTCATCTCGCCTTCAAGCACGAGGAGCCGCGCATCGAACTCGTGCGCATGCTCAAGATTGACGGCGTTCGCGTCCATCCGGCGGTCCATGACCTCGAGATAGCCGTCGGCGCGCAACCCCGCCTCGAAACCCGTCCGATCCATCGCCAGCCTCCTCCATCATGCGAGCAGCGAGCCCTGCCGTGCGCCGGCAACATACCGCGCTCTACGCGGTTTTGCAGCATTCGCGACAAAGCGTGGCGCAGCCCCTCATACAAAATCGCTGACGGAGATGCGCTTTATTCGCGGTGGTAGGGGTGGCCGGCGAGGATCTGCTGGGCGCGGTAGAGCTGCTCGAGCAGCATGCCGCGCGCCAGAAAATGCGGCCAGGTCATCGCGCCGAGCGACAGGACCACGTCGGCGCGGTCGACCACGCCGCGGTCGAGCCCGTCGGCGCCGCCGATCGCAAAGGCGAGCTCGCGCACGCCGTCGTCGCGCCATCGCGCAATGCGTTCGGCAAAAGCACGGCTCGACCATTGGACGCCGTGCCCGGCGAGCGCGAGCAGAGGGGCATCCTGCGGCAACGCGACGAGGATCAATTCCGCCTCACGCGCTTTTTGCGCCGCCACCGGCAATGGCTGCCTCACTTCCAGCTCGACAATCGCCGGGGCCGGCACGATCCGCTCGGCGTAATGCGCGACGAGTGCAGCATGCGGACCCTGACGCAGCCGGCCAACAACGAGAAGGCGAAAGCGGATGCCGGCTCCGGCCAAGCTATTGCCGAGCGGCTTCGCTGTCGGGGAACGCCTCGGCCCACAATTTTTCGAGGTTGTAATAGGCGCGGATTTCCGGGCGGAACAGATGCACGATTACGTCGCCGGCGTCGATCAACACCCAATCGGCCTGCTCCTTGCCCTCGACCGAAATTCGGGCGCGGTGCGCCAGCGCTTGCTCGAGGTGCTCGGTCAGCGCCGACACCTGCCGGGCCGAGCGCCCGCTGGCGACCACCATCTGGTCGGCGATCGTGGTTTTGCCGGCGAGGTCGATCGTGACGATGTCCTCAGCCTTGCCGTCCTCGAGCGTCCGGAGGATCAGCCCGAGAAGCGTTGGCGACGGCGCGATGCGGGGGCGGGGGGTGAGCGTGGCGATGCTGGACAATGCGGGTCTCTGCTCCATGATCGGATGGGTTGCGGAACGAATTTCTGTCGCGGAGGTCGGGTCGAGCCGGGTGTGAAAGAAGGCCCAGGCCGGCGGGCTCGCTTCGGCCAAATGCCGCGTCGCCGCACCCTTTAGGCGCCGACGGGCGAAGCGCTGCGCCGGCAGTTGCGCCAGCGCATTCGCCGAATAGGACGGTCGGTCGAACACCGCAATCGGGATCGTCGCAAAAATCTCCGGCCAGCACTGCCAGTGGCGCAGCTGGGCGAGATTGTCGCTGCCCATCAGCCAAACAAAATGTATGCGCGGGAAGCGCCGGCGCAACGCCTTCAGCGTGTCGGCGGTGTAGCGAGTGCGCAGCCTCGCCTCGAAATCGCTGACCCGGATGCGGGGATGTGCCGCCGCGACACGCTGCGCACCGACAAACCGGTCGGCGAACGGGGCCATGCTTGCAACCGGCTTCAGCGGGTTCTGCGGCGAGACCAGCCACCAGATTTCGTCGAGGTCGAGATGCCGGAACGCGGTTAGGCTCAGATGCAGATGGCCGCGATGCGCCGGATTGAACGAGCCGCCCAAAAGCCCGATCCGGCGATGCCGGCAGGCGGGGCGCTTCCCGGCCGCCGAGGCGGTCAGGGGCGCACCTGCCCGCTGCCGCGCACCAAGTATTTGTAGGTAGTCAATTGCTCGGCGCCGACCGGCCCGCGCGGCGGCAGGCGCTGGGTCGAAATGCCGATCTCGGCACCCATGCCGAATTCGCCGCCATCGGCGAACTGGGTCGAGGCGTTGACAACGACGATGGCGCTGTCGATCTCGCGCAAAAACCGCTCGGCGGTGGCCTCGTCCTCGGTGACGATCGCGTCGGTATGATGCGAGCCGTAGCGCGCGATGTGGTCGATCGCCGCCGCGACGCCATCGACGATGTGCACCGCGATGATTGCGTCGAGATATTCGGTGCGCCAATCGGCCTCGCTCGCCGGGACCGCCGCCGGGTCGATCGCCAACACCTCCGGGTCGCCGCGGACTTCGCAGCCGGCGGCGCGCAGATCGGCGAGGATCGCCGGCAAATGCCGGGCGGCTGGTCGATCAACGAGGAGAGTTTCGGTGGCGCCGCAGATCGACACCCGGCGCATCTTGGCGTTGAGCACGATCTTGCGCGCCTTCTCCGGGTCGGCGGCGCGGTCGATATAGGTGTGGCACAGCCCTTCGAGATGGGCGATGACCGGGATGCGGCTCTCGCGCTGCACCCGCTCGATCAACGAGGCGCCGCCGCGTGGCACGATGATGTCGATCGTCCCGGTCATGCCGAGCATCAGCCCGACGGCGTCGCGCTCGCGCGTCGGCACGAGCTGGATCGCGGCTTCCGGCAGCCTCGCCGCGCGCAGTCCTTCGGCAAGGGCGGCGACCAGCGCGCGCGACGAATAAAAGCTTTCCGAGCCGCCGCGCAGGATCGCGGCATTGCCGGATTTGAGGGCCAGCCCGCCGGCGTCGGCGGTCACGTTCGGCCGGGCTTCGTAGATGATGCCGATGACGCCGAGCGGCACCGAAACGCGCTCGATGTCGAGGCCGTTCGGCCGGGTCCAGCGGCCGAGGCTGCGGCCGACCGGGTCGGGCAGTACAGCAATTTCTTCGAGCCCCCTGGCGATCGCCTCGATCCGCTTCGGGTCGAGAGCAAGGCGGTCGCGCATTACCGGCGACAAATCGCCGGAGGCGGCGAGGTCCTGCCCGTTGGCGTCGAGGATCGCGGCCGCCCGCGCCCGCACCGCCCGCGCCGCTTCGCGCAGCGCCCGGGACTTGGCCTCGGCCGGCGCCAGCGCCAATTGGGTAGCCGCCTCGCGGGCGCGCTGCCCGATCGCCGCCATCGCCGCCGCCAATTCCGGCTCGCGCACTGCTGGATTGCGCAGCAAGGTCTCTGTCGTCATCGGCTCTCGGTCACCACCAGATCGTCGCGATGGATGATTTCGTCGCGGCCACGGTAGCCGAGGATGGCGGCGATTTCACCACTCTTGTGGCCGGCGATGCGGCAAATATCGGCGCTCGAATAGGCCGAGACGCCGCGTCCAGCCTCTGCACCGGACCGATCGCGGATGATAATCGCGTCGCCGCGCTCGAAGACCCCCTCGACCGCGACCACACCGGCCGGCAACAGGCTTTTGCCGCGGCGCAACGCGCCGACCGCGCCGTCATCGACAATGATCGTGCCGGACGGGTTGATCGCGGCGGCGATCCACGCCTTGCGGGCGGAGCGCGGCTCGCCGCGGGGCAGAAACAGCGTGGCCCGACCGCCGGCCTCGATCGCCGCCAACGGTCCTGGTGCCGTCGCGGCTTTGCGCGAGCCGCGCGCGATCAGCATGTGGCAGCCGGCATCGGTCGCGATGCGTGCAGCGGCGAGCTTGGTTACCATGCCACCCGAGCTGTAGCCGGGTGCCGCCTCGCCCGCCATCGCCTCGATTTCGGAGCCGATTTCGGCGACGAGCGGAATATGCCGGGCATCCGGCTCGCGCCGCGGGTCGGCTGTGTAGAGCCCGTCGATGTCGGACAAGAGCACCAGCATGTCGGCGCTCGTCATCTGCGCGACGCGCGCGGCGAGCCGGTCGTTGTCGCCAAACCGGATCTCGGCGGTTGCGACGGTGTCGTTCTCGTTGACCAGCGGCATCGCGCCGAACGCCAAAAGCTGGGCAAAGGTGGCGCGCGCGTTCAGATGCCGGCGCCGCGCCTCGGTGTCTTCGAGGGTCAGCAGGATTTGGGCGACCGTGATGCCGTGGCCGGCGAGCGCCTCCTGATAAGCGTGGGCGAGGCGGATCTGGCCGGTCGCCGCCGCGGCCTGCTTTTCCTCGAGCCGCAATCGGTTCCCGACGAGCCCGAGATGGCGCCGGCCGACCGCGACCGCACCCGACGACACCAGAATCACCTCTTGCCCGCGTCCTCGACAACGCGCCACATCGCCGGCCAGCGCATCGAGCCAGCCGCGGCGCACCTCGCCATTCTCGGCAACCAGCAACGCCGAGCCGATCTTGACCACCAGCCGCCGCGAGTTCGCCAGCGCCTGCGCCGGGTCGGGCATTATCCGGCCGCGACGAGCGAGTGGGTCTCTGCCGAGGGGCCCCGAGTTGCCGAGAGCATCGTCAGCAACAGCCCGACTATTTCCGGGACACCGACATGCGTTGCCCCCGAGAGTGGCAAAACCTTCGAACCAGGGTTAACGGCCCGGCGCAGCTCCTGAAGTTTCCGTCCAATGGTCGCCACGTCGAGCGCGTCGATTTTGTTAAGGCCGACGATCTCGGGCTTGTCGACGAGGCCGTGGCCGTATTGCGCGATCTCGTGGCGGATCGCGCGGTAAGCGGCGGCGACATCGTCGTGGGTGCCGTCGATCAGGTGCAGGATCACCGCACAGCGCTCGACATGGCCGAGAAAGCGGGTGCCGATGCCGACGCCTTCGCTGGCGCCCTCAATCAGCCCAGGCAGGTCGGCGACCACCAATTCTTCATCGCCGCGGCGAACCGTGCCGAGCTGCGGCTTCAGGGTGGTGAACGGGTAATCGGCGATTTTGGGGCGGGCTTGCGAGACCGCGGCGAGCAACGTCGATTTACCGGCGTTTGGCAACCCGACGAGCCCGACATCGGCGATCAGTTTCAGCCTGAGCCACACCCAGGCCTCGCGGCCCGGCCAGCCCGGATCGGCGCGACGTGGCGCGCGGTTGGTCGCACTCTTGTAGCGAGCGTTGCCAAAGCCGCCATCGCCGCCCCGCAGCAGCACGCGGCGCTCGCTGGCGCGGGTCAGATCGGCGAGCAACGTTTTGTTGTCCTCGGCCATGATCTGGGTCCCGACCGGGACGGTCAGAACGAGATCGTCGCCGCCGGCACCGGTCATATTGCGCCCGGCGCCGCCGCGGCCGTTCTGCGCCCGGAAATGCTGGCGATAGCGGTAATCGATCAAGGTGTTCAGATTGTCCGCCGCCTCCAACACGATGTCGCCCCCCTTGCCGCCATCGCCGCCGTCGGGGCCGCCGAACTCGATAAACTTCTCGCGGCGAAAGCTTGCGGCACCCCGGCCGCCGTCGCCGCTTTTCAGATAGATCTTGCACTGGTCGAGAAATTTCATCGGCTTAAACGAAAAGAGGGGAACGCAGCCGTTCCCCTCGGGCTTGCGGGCATTCGGGAAACGGCTATTCGGCCGCCTCGGCCGGGGCCGGTGGCGATACGACCGAGACGTAGGTGCGCCCGCCGAGACCGGTGTGAAACTGGACCGCGCCCCGCGCCACCGCAAACAAGGTGTGGTCGCGGCCGATGCCGACCTGCGCGCCCGGGTGAAACTTGGTCCCGCGCTGGCGTACGATGATGTTGCCGGGAATCACGATCTCGCCGCCGAATTTCTTGACGCCGAGCCGCCGACCGCGGCTGTCGCGCCCGTTGCGCGAGGAGCCGCCGGCTTTTTTATGCGCCATTTGCCTCTCCTTCCTCGGCTGCCGCCGCTTCGGCGGCGGCCGGCCCGGTGCTGATCCGGATCACGCGCAGCACCGTCTGGTGCTGACGGTGGCCTTTTTTGCGCCGGTAGTTCTGCCGCCGCTTTTTCTTGAAGACGATGATCTTGGGTGCCCGGCTCTGCTCGACGATCGTCGCGCGGACCGAAGCGCCCACGACAAGCGGCGTGCCGGCCGTGACCGCGGCGCCGTCGGCCACCATCAGAACCTCGCCGAGATCGACCGTGCCGCCAGGCTCGCCGTTGAGCCGCTCGACCGTAATGACATCGTCCTCGGCGACCCGATACTGCTTGCCGCCGGTGCGGATCACTGCAAACATGATGCTCGATTATATAAGTGCCGGGCGCCGATTGCGAGGCGCGCCACCGATCGCAGCCCTATTACAAAGGAACCGGTCATCCGTCAATGGCGGGTAGGGTAGGGTCTGCAAAACGCCGGGCGATCGCCGCTGTGATCCTGGGCATCGGCTTTGCCGCCCGCGATGCGCCCGCCGACGAGCTGGTGCTGCCGCAAACGATCGAACGGAATGTCGCGATCACCGCCGCCTACCGTTTTTCCCGGCCAGCGACGGGACACGGCTTTCTCGATATCGAATGGACGGATACGACCGGCCGGCTCGTCGAGCGGCGGCGGATCGCGCTTGAGCTTGCTGGCGCGTCCGAGGCGACCTTCCCGCTCGATCTGCGGCGCGCGGTGGCGATCGGCAATACCCTCAGCGCTCATCTGTCCTTCGACCAAACTGAGAAAGGCGGCGCTGCGGCGCATCGCGACCAAGACCAAACGGCGACGTTTATCGTGCCGCCGCCCGACCACCCGTGGCGGGACTACCAGATCGTCATGTGGCAGCCGCAGAGCGCTGCCGGCTATGCCGGGCTCAAGCGCCTCGGGATCACCGGCGGGATGGTCGAGGCCGACCATCGGAGCCGATCCGGGACCTATATGAAGGACATGCTGGCGGCGCTGGTCGCCGCCAATCTGCGCTGCTATCTCGAAAATATCGCCACCGATTTCTATTCGCCCTATCACCGCTGGGCCGAAGGCCGGGCGGTCAATTGGCGCTTTGCCGCCGCCAAGGAACGCTATCGGCAAGACCCGCACGGCATCTCGGCGTTCATCCGCGAGCCGAGCCTGTCGGACCCGGCATGGCTCGACAAAGTTTCCCTACGAATCAGCCGCGACGTGGCGGCGCTGCGTCCCTATCGGCCGCTCTATTACAGCCTCGGCGACGAGACCGGGATCGCCGACCTCTCGGCATTTTGGGATTTCGATTTCTCCGGTCCATCGCTCGCCGGCTTCCGCGCCTGGCTGCGCGAGCGCTATGGCAGCATCGATGTGCTAAACCGCGAATGGAGCTCGGGTTATCGCGATTGGACCGCGGTCACGCCGATGACGACGGTCGAGGCGTTGACGCGCCGCGACCAGAATTTCTCGGCCTGGGCCGATTTCAAGGAATGGATGGACGTGGCCTTCGCCCGGGCGATCGCGCGCGGCACGACCGCCGTCCATGCCGCCGATCCGCAGGCGCTCTCGGCGATCGAAGGAGGGCAGATCCCGGGCTGGGGCGGCTACGACTATTCGCGTCTGGCCGACAGCGTCGATTTGATGGAGCTCTATGATCGCGGCGACAATGTCGAAATTGCCCGCTCTTTCAATCCGCAGCTGATCCTGCTGACCACCTCGTTTCGCCGCGGCCCGGCCGAAACCCACCGGGTCTGGCGCGAATTGCTGCGCGGGACGCGCGGGCTTGTTCTGTGGGACGAGAACCACGAATTCGCCGGAGCGGATGGCGAGCTCGGCGTTCGCGGCAGCGAGGCCAAACCCTATTTCGCCCAGATTCGCAGCGGCATCGGCGCCCTCCTGATCGGCAGCCGGCGCCACATCGACCCGATCGCCATCCTCTATTCGCCGGCCAGCATGCGCGTGCGCTGGCTGCTCGACCGCCGCGCCAGCGGCGAGGACTGGTCGCAGCGCACCGCCAGCAGCGAATATGGCGACGATGCGATCCGCCGCACCACCCGCGATATTGTGCAGGCGGTCGAGCATTTGGGGCTGCAGCCGCAATTCATCTCGACGGAGGCGGTCGAGCGGAGCGTGCTGCGAGACGGACATTACCGTCTGCTGATGCTCCCGCAAACGATCGCGCTCTCCTCCGCGGCGGCGGCCGCGATCCGCGATTTTGTCGCCCAAGGCGGCATCGCCGTGGCCGATGGCGAGCCCGGGCTTTTCGACGAGCACGGCCGACGCCTGGGGCAGCCGCAGCTCGCTCGTCTGTTCGACGATCACGGAGACGGCGGCGCCGCACTTTTCCCCGGCCGCGCCATCCGCCTGCCGTCGCGATCGGTGGCGCCGCACGACTATCGTGCGGCGATCGCGAAGCTTCTCGCCGTGGCCAAAGTTTCCCCACCTTTTCCCGTGACCATGCCCGATGGTGAGCCCCTGGGCGATGTGGAGACTCACGTGTTTACCGACCGGGGGGTGACGATTCTGGCGCTGCAGCGTGACCCTCTGCCACCGGACGAGAGCTCCCGGATCGCGGACCGACGCCGCGGCGAAGATGCAGTGGTCATCTTACCACGGCCGCTCAATATCTACGACATGCGCACCGGATGGCCGCTGGGAAAGCGAGATCGGGTGACAATTGTGCTCGACCCGGTCGAGCCGGTTTTGCTGGCGCTTGCGGAACGGCCTTTGTCGCCGCCTTCGATCACCGGCCCAACCGCCGCGCGCCGTGGGGACAATGTCGCGTTTCAGGTTCGCAGTAGTGCAACCGATGCGCCGGATGTAATTCACCTCGATGTGCGCGACGCGAGCGGCCGCATCCGCCAGGACTATTCGCGGAACCTGATGATTCGCGACGGCTCGGCGGAAATGCTGCTGCCCTTGGCGCTAAACGACGCGCCCGGCACCTGGGAAATCGGCGTCAGGGATGGGCTGAGCGGGGCAACGGCACGAGCCGAGCTGACGGTTGCACCATGACTGCGCGCTTTGTTGTCGGGCCCACGGCGGCGCAGGCGCAAAAGTTCTTTCCCCGCAGTTAGACCTTTTGTAATATCCTCCGCTCTTGGACAATTTTAACCTTCGGCACCGAAAGTCGGAGCCCGCGCGGTTACCCGAACTTTGACATGAATGGTTATTGGCACGCCTCCGCAACGCCCTCACTTCTGGAGCAGGACGGCCGGCGGCAAGTGGTGCTGCGGGCGGCCCTGGAATAAGCGTGATGTTCCTGCTGAACCGATTTTTTGCGGCCAATCGTCGACTCAGCGCCGTTGTTGAGGGATGGCTGCCGGCTTCGTTCAAACGCCATCTTCACACTGTCTACAAATACGAGGTGGCGGCGCTAATGAACAGCCGTCCCGGCCAAACCGTCCTCGATATCGGCGGCGGCAAAGATTGCCCGTTTCTGCCCTTTGTCACCGAGCCCGCCGCCCACCGGGTGATCGCGATCGATTGCTCGGAAGAAGAGCTGCGCGGCAACACTCAGCTCCAGCAAAAGGTCGTGGCCGACGTCGCCGCTGCACCACTGCCGTTGCGCGACGGATCGGCCGATCTCGTGGTTTCGCGCTCGGTCGTCGAGCATCTCCAGGACAACGCCGCATTTTTCGGCAACTGTGCGCGTATGCTGCGTCCCGGAGGGGTCGTCGTTCACACCTTTCCTTGCAAGTTCGCTCCGTTCGCGCTCCTCAATAAGCTCTTGCCGAATCGGGTCAGCCGTCGCCTGCTCGCCTGGTTTCAGCCGGCTTGGGTCGATACCTGCGGCTTTCTGGCCTATTACGATCGATGCTATTACTCTGCCATTCGAAGATTGCTGGCTGACAACGATTTTTGTGATGCACAATATACCTTTCGGTATTATCAAAGCATATATTTTGATTTTTTCTTCCCGTTATATCTTTTGACTCTGGCCTACGATTTGACGATCTGGTTTTTTGGTATTCGGAACCTCGCTTGCGCAATCCTGGTCAGAGCCCGTCGTCCGGCCGTATCGCCGGAGCGAGCCGATCCCTTGCAAGCCGATGTCGATACCCCCTCGCACGCGCCGGCGTTGTAGATCAGGCGCCGAGGGAGGTCCCGGAGGCTCGCAAAGTCGGTCCGCGGCACCAGGGCTCCGGACCGTGGCGTGGCACAGGGCGAACTGATCATAAGCATCGATGCGAATTTTTTTCCTCTGCCGGCGGGTGCCGTTTCCACCGGACCGCGGTGACAAGATCGCGACCTATAACGTGATCCGGCATCTCGCGCGACGGCACGAGGTGCATGTCTTGTGTCTCGCCGACGGCGTGGCCGACCTCGCCAACCAAAGCGGGCTCGGCGACGTTACAAAAAGCGTCACCGCCGTGCCGGTGAGTGCGGCTGCGATCCGATGGCGGGCGGCCAGAGCATTGTTGACCGGCGATCCGCTCTCTGTGGCGGCGCTTGCCGAGAGCGAGCTGCACGCCGCGGTCCAACAGAAATACGACGCGCTGCGGCCCCACCTGATCCTCGTCTACAGCAGCAATGTCGCGCAATTCGCCGAGCCTTTCCCGCTCACCCCGCGGATCATGCAATTCGGCGACCTCGACTCGCTGAAATGGGGGCAATACGCCGCCCGCTCGCCGATACCGCTGAAATGGGTTTATGCCGCCGAAGAGCGGCGGCTGCTCGCCTATGAACAGCGCATCGCCCAGGAATTTGCGGCGGCGCTGGTGCATACCGCGGCCGAACAGCGCGATTTCGAGCGGCTGATCCCCGGCGTTCCGGTCGATGTCGTCGGCAACGGCGTCGATCTCGACCATTTCCGCTCTGCCGGCTCGGCGAAAGAACCCGGCGGGATCGTCTTTACCGGGGTTATGGACTACCGCCCGAATGTCGACGCCGTGCAGTGGTTCTGCGATGCGGTGCTGCCATTGGTCCGGGCGGAAATCCCGGGCGCGAGCTTCACGATCTGCGGCGACCGCCCGTCGCGGCCGGTGCGCCGCCTCGCCCGCCGTCCCGGGGTCGTCGTGACCGGCCGGGTCGCCGATACCCGGCCTTATCTCGACAAGGCCGAAGTCTTTGTTGCGCCGCTGCGTCTGGCCCGCGGCATTCAGAACAAGGTCCTCGAAGCGCTGGCGATGCGCCTGCCCTGCGTCGCTTCGACGGCGGCCTGGGGCGGCACCGGCCTTGCACACGGCGACGGCATCCTGGCGAGCGATGCGCCGGCGGAGTTCGCCGGGCATGTCGTCGGGTTGCTGCGGGACAGCGCCTACCGCGCGCAGATGGCGGCAAAGGCGCGCGCTGCGGTCGAAACGCACTACCGCTGGGAAACGCAGCTCGCACGGCTCGACCGGATCATCGAAGGCTTCGCTCCGGTGCCGGTGGCGGAAGATGCCGAATAGTCGTCTCGACCCGCGGCCGCCACCGCCATAGTATCGCGCGTCACCACGGAGGAAAGCGATGGCTGCCGACCACGCCCATTCGCATCAGCACGGGGCAGGATCGGAATTGTCCGAAATGGATGTGCGGGTGCGGGCGCTCGAAACGATCTTGACCGAGAAGGGCTATGTCGACCCGGTGGCGCTCGACCGCATCATCGAGAATGTCGAGACCAAGATCGGCCCGCATATCGGCGCGCGCATCGTCGCCCGCGCCTGGAGCGACCCCGAGTTCAAGAAAAAGCTGCTCGCCGACGCGACCGAGGCGGTCAACGCGCTGACCGATTTCGATCCGGTGTCGAGCCATCTGGTCGCGGTCGAGAACACGCCGCAGACCCACAACCTCGTCGTCTGCACCCTGTGCTCCTGCTATCCGTGGTCGGTGCTGGGGCTGCCGCCGGTCTGGTACAAATCCGCACCTTACCGCTCGCGCGCGGTCATCGACCCGAAGGGCGTCCTCGCCGATTTTGGCGTGACCCTGGCGTCCGAGACCGAAATCCGGATCTGGGATTCGACCGCCGAGACCCGGTTTCTGGTCTTGCCGATGCGGCCGGAGGGCACCGAGGGGTGGAGCGAGGACGAGCTCGCAAGCCTCGTCACCCGCGACTGCATGGTCGGCACCGGCTTGCCGAAGAGCCCCAAGGCCCGGCAGGAGGCGGCGGCGTGACCAATTCGCTGCACGACATGGGCGGCATGCACGGCTTTGGCCCGGTCGAGCCGGAAGCCGACGAGCCGGTGTTTCACGCGGCCTGGGAAGGCCGCGTCTTGGCGATGCAGCGGGCGATGGGCTTTACCCAGCTGTGGACGATCGATGGCGGGCGCGCCTCGCTCGAAAATTTGCCGCCGCTCGATTATCTCGGCTCCTCCTATTACCGGCGGTGGTTTCTCGGCCTCGAGCAGCGGCTGCTGCGACGCGGGCTTGTCGGCGCCGACGAGATCGCGGCGGGACGGTCGCTGCGGCCGGGGACCCGGCTCAACCGGACCATGAGCGCCGAGGATGCGCGCGGCTTTCAATGGGCGGATTTCGAGCGGCCGTCATCAGC
The DNA here is from genome assembly GCA_036404275.1 of Allostellaceae bacterium. Taxonomy (GTDB): domain Bacteria; phylum Pseudomonadota; class Alphaproteobacteria; order ATCC43930; family CGMCC-115725; genus AP-15. Next base: position 1,822 of record DASXAM010000350.1, on the reverse strand, counting down.
TCCCGCGCGTTTCAAGGAAGGCGACCGGGTCCGCGCCCGCAACATCAACCCGGTGACCCATACCCGCCTGCCGCGTTACGCCCGCGGCAAGACCGGCCTCGTCGAGGCGGTTCGCGGCTGCCATGTCTTTCCCGACACCGCTGCGATCGGCGCCGGCGAAAACCCGCAATGGCTCTATGCGGTCGTGTTTTCGGCGCGTGAATTGTGGGGCGAGGACGCCGACCCCAAGGTCAAGGTGTCGATCGAGGCGTTCGAGCCCTATCTCGAGCCGGCATGACCGCGCTCGACCAGGCCGCCGCCTTGCCGGGCATCCCGCTCGGCCCCGACGGCCCGGTGTTTCGCGCGCCGTGGGAGGCGCATGCCTTTGCGATGGTTTTGACCTTGCACGAGCGCGGCCTCTTTACCTGGCCCGAATGGGCCGCCGCCCTCGCTGCCGAAATCGGTCGGGCGCAGGCCGCCGGCGACCCTGATCTCGGCGACACCTATTACCATCATTGGCTCGCCGCCTTCGAACGGCTCGTCGCGCATAAGGAAGTCACCGACGAGGCCAGCCTGAACCGGCACCGCGCCGCCTGGCGCCGCGCCGCGGACCGCACCCCGCACGGCACCCCGATCGTATTGCAGCCGGCCGATTTCGCGCCCTGATTTTATGGGAACCTTTTCTCCGGTGGCGCATCTAACGTCGCAACCGCCGGAGAACCCGATGCCGCCCTTCGAGACCGAGCTGCTGCCGCGCGGCGGACCCGATGCCGAGCTTGTCGCGTCGCTGCGGGCCGGGCACGCGCCGGCTTTCGCCGCGCTGATGCGGAGCAACAACCGCCGCCTTTACCGCCTGGCACGCGGTGTCGTCGGTGACGATTGGGAGGCTGAAGAGGTCGTGCAGGAAGGTTATCTGCGCGCCTTCACCCATCTCGACAGCTTTCGGGGCGGGTCGAGCCTGGCCACCTGGCTCGCCCGCATCGTGCTGAACGAGGCGCTAGGCCGACTGCGGCGGCGGCGCCCTACCGTTGATTTCGACGAGACGGCGGAGATCGCGGCCGACCCGGAGAATGCGCCGGCGAGCTTGCGCGACGAGGCCTGCCCGGAACGGGCAACGGCGCGGCGCGAGGTCGGGCGCGCGATCGAGCGTGCGGTGGACCAATTGCCGGCGTCGTTTCGCGCAGTCTTCATCATGCGCGCCATCGAGCAGATGAGCGTCGAGGAAACCGCCCTCTGCCTCGGCATTCCCGCCGAGACCGTCAAGACCCGGTTGCATCGCGCCAACAAGCTCTTGCGCCGCGCGCTCAGCGCCGAATTCGGGGCGATTTTGGACCACGCCTTCCCGTTTCTCGGGGCGCGCTGCGACCGGATGGTCGCGGGTGTTCTCGAACGCCTCGGCCTCCCGGCCGAGATCGGCTGAACCGCCGATCCAACTCTCGCATCAGCAGGAGGAACTCATGCGTATTGCCGCTGCCGCCCTGGGCATTCTTGCGCTGACCGCGCTCCCCGCCCTTGCCCAGAACGTTGCCAAAGCACCGCCGGGCGGCGACTTCAAAAAGGTCAGCACGCTCGTCAAATTGCCCGATTTTCTGCCCGGCCTCGGCACCCTCTACGTCAATCCGAAGACATTGCCGGCGGGCCCGTTTCTGGCCTATGACCATCAGGGGCGCCTCGTCAGCACGATCTACATGATACCGCTCGCCGACCTGCAGGCGCAAAAGGCGTTCGCCGACCTGCCGTCGCCGGGCGGCCGGGTGGACCACGTCAGCATCTATTACAATGCCGGGCATCCGGGCGTCCCGGTGCCGCATTATCATGTCGTGCTGTGGCACGTCTCGAAGGC
>DASXAM010000349.1:0-3270 GCA_036404275.1 Allostellaceae bacterium | reverse complement strand
CGCCAGCGCCAATGCGGCGAAATTCATCGGCCGCCCTACCCCGCCCGGGCCATGCTACTTCGCGGCGGTGACCATGATTTCGACGAGCACCTCGGGGCGCGCCAGATCCGCCTTGACGCAGGCGCGGGCCGGCGGGTTTTGCGGATCGACCCAGGTGTTCCACACCGAGTTCATGTCGGCAAAGAGCGCCATGTCCTTGATCCACAGATTGGCCGCCAACAGGTTCGACTTGCTGGTCCCGGCCTGCGCCAGATAGCCGTCGATCTTGTCGAGGATCTGCTTGGTCTGGCCCTTGATGTCCTGTGAGGTGTCGCTGGCGGTGAGCCCGGCGAGATAGACCGTGTCGCCGCGTACGACGCAGCGGCTCATGCGCGGCCCCGGCGGCTGGGTCACTTCGATGCGGCGGATGTCCATGGCACTCTCCCTTGCGGTTGTTGCGACAAAAAGGTTTAGCTGTAATTAACGATGCGCTTGCCGAAGGCGTGGATGCCAAAGGTGACGAGCGGCGTGTCGCCGAGATTGCGAAACCCGTGCACTCGGTTCGCCGGCACCGCGATCGTGACCCCGGGCTCGAGCGCCACGGTGCCCGCTTCGCCGTCGAGCCACGCCTCGCCCCTGCCTTCGAGAACGGTCAGGATTTCGGCATAGGGGTGCGAGTGCGGTTTTGTGGCATAGCCCGGCGGCGATTCCTGGATGCCGGTGCGCAGCGGAACACCCTCTCCGGTGTCGTCGCCGATGATCGCCCGATAGAGCGCGCCGCCCGGCAGGGTCACACTCGGCCGCTCGGCGTGGCGGATCACCTTCAGCCCATCGCTCATCGCACCCGTCCTCCTTGCCGCCGGCAATACCCGATTTGTACCACGAATGTCGGGTCAGCCGGGCCGCTTCTCGCGGAAAAAATCGCGCAGCAATTGGGCGGCGCGGCGTTCGTCGATGCCGCCGTAAATTTCCGGGCGGTGGTGAGTCGTCGGCAGGTCGAAGAGGCGGGGACCGTGCTCGACGGCGCCGCCTTTCGGATCATAGGCGCCAAAATAGAGCCGGCGCAGGCGCGCCAGACCGATCGCCGCGGCGCACATCGCGCAGGGTTCGAGGGTGACCCACAGCTCGCAGCGATCGAGGAATTTGGCGCCGAGCTTTTTGGCGCCCGCGCGCAGCACCAGCATTTCGGCATGCGCGGTCGGGTCGCGCTCGGCCTCGACCCGATTGCCGGCAGCGGCGATAACATTGCCCTCGCCATCGACCAGCACCGCGCCAACCGGCACCTCGCCGCGCGCCATCGCCGCCTCAGCCTCGGCGAGCGCCAGCGCCATCGGCGAGGGCTCGCCGCTCAACCGCCGTGCCATAGCCGGATCGGCTCGGGGATCGGGATCGGCCGCCGGGTCGAAAGACGGATGAAAAGCCCTTCCTGTTCGGCCTCGGCGCAGACCGAATCGCCAACCGTGAAGTCGGCGGCGAGCCGCCAGCGCACTCGTCCGAGCCCCGCGACCCGCATCCTCCCAACCGGGCGGTCGCCGATGGTCACCGGCCGGCGATACGCGATTCGCGTCGCTGTCAGGATAGGTGCGGTATCCTCGGCCAGCGCGCGGGCGAGCGGATAGGACAAATCCATCAGACCGAGCCGCAGATCTTCGAGCCAGCGGATAAACACGATATTGCTGACGATGCCGGCAAAATCGACGTCGTAGGTCTGGACGCGAAACGCCTCTTGATAAAATTGGCTCATCCCGCACCACTCCCGCCCGCACCCCAGCATCGCACAGCCGCGCCCTCGCCGCCGCATCGCAAATACGCCGGGTGATGCGATGTCTGGTCCTATGTTGCTGTATTGACAATTCTCAAAAACTTTGCTATGAATAAAAGAGTTTCAGGATCGTGCGGCGCTGGCTGTTTTTTTTCCTGCAAATATCAGCAGAAACAGCGAAAAAAGTTCGATGCGGGCGGATGGGATGGCGCCGGGATGTTGCCGGCTTGCACGGCAGCCTTTATTCCAAGACGCCAAGGCGGAGCACGCGGGAGCGAGCATGGCACCACCGGTCATCGGCCTTACCCTCGATCACGAGCCGCCGGGCGGATGGTCGCAGTTTCCGTGGTATGCGATCCGCGAGAACTATTGCAATGCGGTGCGCCATGCCGGCGGGTTGCCGGTGCTGTTGCCGCACGAGCCGGATATGGCGGCCGAATATCTCGATCGGATCGACGGGCTCGTCGTCACCGGCGGCGGGTTCGATGTCGATCCGGCGTTGTTCGGCGCGGCGAGCCGGCATCCGAGTGTCACGACCAAGGACCGCCGCACCGCCTTCGAGCTGGCTGCGACGCGCGGCGCCCTCGACCGCGGCATGCCGGTCCTCGGCATTTGCGGCGGCCAGCAATTGCTGAACGTGGCGTTGGGCGGCACGTTGATCCAGCACATCCCGGACGAAATCCCGGACGCGCTGCCGCATCGTCAGCCCAACCCGCGCAACGAGGCCGGCCACAAGGTCCGGATCGTCGCCGGAACCTTGCTGCACCGCCTCGCCGGCGTCGAGGAATTGGCGGTCAACAGCGCCCACCACCAGGCGGTCAAGCAGGCGGGGCCGGGCCTCGTCGTCGATGCGCGCGCCGAGGACGGGGTCGTCGAGGGGATCGAAGACCCGCGCCGGCCATTTTGCCTCGGCGTCCAGTGGCACCCCGAATTCGAGCTCTCGGCCGCTGACCGCAATATCTTCCGCGCCCTTGTCGCCGCCGCCGGCAGTTGATCCTTCGAGACGGCCGCCTTGTCCTGAGGAGCCGACGCCGGCGGCGTCTCAAAGGCGGCCTCCTCGGGATAAGGCTCTATGTTTCGACCGGCTGCTCCTCCTCACCTCATGCCGAGGAGCGCCCAATGGGCGCGTCTCGAAGCAGCTAACTCCGGTAGGGGAGACGTGATCCGGCAACGGAGCGAGCCACCATGACCGAGGTTTGCGACACGCGCCCGGTCGCCGAATGGCTCACCGGCGGCGCGCGCTCGGCGCTCGCCCCGCACCAGGTGCTGGCGCAAGGCTGCGAGCGCCTCGTAGCGTGCGGCGTGCCGCTGTGGCGCGTCGCGGTCTTTGTCCGCACCCTGCACCCGCATATTATCGGCCGCCGGTTTCTGTGGCGGCCGGATGCCGGGGTCGAGCATTCGGCGGCGCCGTTCGGGCTTCTCGAGCAGCCCGATTTCCGCGAAAGCACGGTCGCCCATGTCTACGAGACCGGCCGGGCGCTGCGCCGCAAGCTCGGCGATCCGGACTGCCCGACCGACTTTTCGCTATT
>DASXAM010000348.1:0-13930 GCA_036404275.1 Allostellaceae bacterium | reverse complement strand
TTGTTCCATGGAGCTTTCGAGACGCCCGCTGACGCGGCCTCCTCAGGATGAGGACGCCTCACCCTGAGGAGGCCCGGAGGGCCGTCTCGAAGGGTCTGAGACCCGAGGAGACCCGCCAATGAAGCTCTATTACGCCCCCGGCGCCTGCTCGTTCGGCATCCATGTGCTGCTCGAAGAAATCGGCAAGCCGTACCAGATCGAAGCCGTCAATTTCCGCGAGAACGCGCAGTTCAAGCCGCCCTATACGAATGTCAATCCGAAGTCGAAGGTGCCGACGCTTGAACGCGATGACGGCTCGATCCTGACCGAATTCCCGGTCATCGCCCGCTGGCTCGCGCGAAAAAATCCCGAGGCAAATCTGATCCCGAAGGATGAGGAGACCGATCTCCGTGCGATGGAGGTCATGGAATACGCGGTGGGCACGATCCATGCGCAGGGCTTTACCCGGCTGTTCCGCACCGAGCGGTTCGCGCCGTCGCCGGCAGACCACGACAAGGTCAAAGCGCAAGGCCGAGAACAGATCGACAAGGGCTTTGCCATCGTCGACAAGGCGCTCGAAGGCAAGGACTACCTCGGCGGCAATCAGCTCTCGGCCGCCGATGCCGCGCTGTTCTATGTCGAATATTGGGGCGCCAAGCGGGTCGGCTTGCAACTGCCGAAAAATTGCGCCGCGCATTTCGAGCGCATGATGGCGCGTCCGGCGGTTCAGCGGGCGTTGCAGCAGGAAGGGATGAGCTGAGCGAAAACCGCGAGCCGAACGATCCTTAATCAAGGAGGAGCGACGATGGACCAAACCGTTCCCGTACCGCCGAACTGCCTTACCGGCATCAAGGTGCTCGACCTGACTCAGTTCGAGGCCGGAACCACCTGCACCGAGGCGCTCGCCTGGATGGGGGCGGACGTCGTCAAGGTCGAGAACCCGGATGGCGGCGAGGCCGGCCGCCGCGGTGTGGCCGACCCTTACTACTTCATGATCTACAACGCCAACAAACGCTCGGTCACGGTCAACCTCAAATCCGAGCGCGGCCTCAACCTGGTCAAGGACATGGCGAAGAAAGCCGATGTCTTCACCGAGAATTTCGGCCCCGGCACGATCGAGAAATTGGGCCTCGGCTATGACGTCGTCAGCGCCCTGAACCCGCGCATCATCTATGCCCAGGTCAAAGGCTTTGGCGCCGGCAGCCCGTATGAGAACGGGCTTTGCTTCGACCCGATCGCGCAGGCTGTCGGCGGGGCGATGAGCATCACCGGCGAGCGCGACCGACCGCCGCAAAAGCCGGGTCCGACGATCGGCGACACCGGCACCGGCATGCTGCTCGCGTTCAGCATTGTTGCCGCCCTCTACCAGCGCAACACCACAGGCAAAGGCCGGCAACTTCAGGTGGCGATGCAGGATTCGGTCATGCACTACAGCCGCGGCATGTTCATTCGCCAGGCGCAGACCAAGAAAGCCGCACAGCGCCAGCCGGGGAGCGGCAACAATATCCCCTCGGGGATTTTCCCGTGCAAGCCGGGCGGCCCCAACGATTACGTCTACATGCTGACGAGCCGTGCCAACCCGCAGCATTGGCCGCGGCTCTTAAAGCTGATCGGGCGCGAGGACCTGATCGGCGATCCACGCTATGACACGCCTGCGGCGCGGCTCGAACGCGAAGCCGAAGTCAACGAGATGGTCTGCGAGTGGACCCGCCAACGCACCAAGCAAGAAGCGACGGCGCTGATCTCTGGCGCCGGCGTCCCGGCCGGGGCGGTGTTCGATTCGATGGAGCTCACCAACGAGAAAAGCTTCTGGGATCGCGGCATTTTGCAGACCATGCATCACGGCGACTGGCAGATGCCGATGACGACCTGGCCGGTGCGCTTCGACGGCGCCCCGGCCCCGGTCAAGCCGGCGCCGCTCCTCGGCGAGCACACGAGCCAAGCGCTCGGCGATTGGCTCGGCCTCAGCCCGGTCGAGGTCGATTCCTTGCACCGTGATGGGGTCGTCTGAGGCGCCGATCGCTTCACGGCTGCGCCGATCATGCCGGACGGGTCGCACGGTTGTCCGGCTCAGATGCGTGGTCGGCGCAGCCGCGATCCGAGTGCGTGCGCGGTGGTGGAGATCGGCGGTTTCCTGGGCCGGAATGCGCACCCCTACGGCGCAAAATGTGCCGGACGGCCGTGGGGCGAGCGCGGCCATGACGGCATGCGGCTGGCTCGCAGCTTGTCGATGAGAGGCTGACTGGCATGCTGTATTTCGCCAATTGGAAAGTAACGCTGATCTGCGCTGTTTGCGCGCTGGGCGTGCTGCTGTCGCTGCCCAACCTGTTCAGCCCGGCCTTCCTGGCCAAGCTGCCCGAGGCGGTGCCGCACAAGCAGGTATCGCTGGGGCTCGATTTGCGCGGCGGCTCGTATCTGCTGCTGGAGGTCGATGTCGCCGCGGCCCAGCGCGACCGCTTGAATGCAATCATCGACAATGTCAGGAACGCATTGCGCAACGCCAATATCGGCTATACCGGCCTCGAGGTCCAAGGGACCGCGATCACCTTCAAATTGCGTGATATGGGCACCATCGACAACGCCCGCGAGGCGCTGCGCAAGATCGACCCCGACCTGACCGTGACGATCGCCGCCGACGGGACCGGCACCGTCGCCTTTAGCGCGGTCGCGACCGAAGCGCGCCGCCGCCAGGCGGTCGACCAGTCGATCGAGATCATCCGCCGCCGCATCGACGAGACCGGCATCAAGGAGCCGCAAATCCAGCGCGAGGGGCAGGACCGCATTCTGGTGCAGTTGCCGGGCGTGGACGACCCCGAGCATGTCAAATCGCTGCTCGGCCGCACCGCCAAGCTGACCTTTCAGCTGGTCGATACCGGCACCTCGGTCGAAGAGGCGCGCGCCGGCCATCTGCCGGCGGGCGACGAAATCCTGCCGGCGGCGGAACGGAACGGGTCGCGCGTCGGCCCCGACGCCTATGTCGTGCGGCGGCGCGTCATGGTCGGCGGCGACACCCTCGTCGATGCGCAGCCGACCTTTCAGAACAACGAGCCGGTGGTCAGCTTTCGCTTCGATGCGGTCGGCGCGCGGCGCTTTGGCGACGCGACCCGCGAGAATGTCGGCAAGCCCTTTGCCATCGTGCTCGACAACAAGGTGATCAGCGCGCCGATCATCCGCGAGGCGATCCTCGGCGGCTCGGGCATCATCTCCGGCAGCTTTACCGTGCAGTCGGCGAGCGACTTGGCGCTGCTGCTGCGCGCGGGCGCCTTGCCGGCGCCGATCACGATCCTGGAGGAGCGCACCGTCGGCCCCGATCTCGGCGCCGATTCGATCCATGCCGGAGCGCTCGCCAGCATCGTCGGGGTGGCGCTGGTCGTCGTCTTTATGGTGCTGTTCTACGGGTTGTTCGGCATCTTTGCCGACATCGCGCTGTTCTTCAATTTGTGCCTGATGCTGGGCGCTCTGTCGCTGCTCGGCGCGACCTTGACCTTGCCGGGCATCGCCGGCATCGCCTTGACGATGGGCATGGCGGTCGATGCCAACGTCTTGATCTACGAGCGCATCCGCGAGGAATTGCGCGGCGGGCGCACAATGCTGTCCTCGCTCGAAGCCGGGTTCAAGCGCGCGTTCGGCACGATCCTCGACAGCCATGTGACGACCCTCGTCGCCGGTGCTCTGATGTTCTGGCTCGGCTCCGGCCCGGTTAAAGGCTTTGCCGTCACCCTCAGCATCGGGGTGTTGACCTCGCTCTTTTCCGCGATCCTGGTGACCCGGCTATTGATCGTCACCTGGGTCCGGCAATGGAAACCAAAGGCGATACCGATTTGACCTGCCGCGCTTTTCTTATGGTTTGCCGATGCTGAGGCCGCTGATCGTCATCCGCCGCACGCCGACCATCGACTTTATGGCGTGGCACAAGATCGGCTTTGCCTTTTCGGCGTTTCTGACGACGGCGTCGGTCGTGCTCTTTCTGACGCTCGGGCTCAATTACGGCATCGATTTTGTCGGCGGCACCCTGATCGAGGTGCGCTCGACGACCGGTCCCGCCAATCTCGCCGATATGCGGCAAAAGCTCGACGCGCTCCATATCGGCGAAGCCTCGCTGCAAGGCTTCGGGCCGCCGACCGACGTCCTGATCCGGCTGCCGCGCCAGCCCGGCGGCGACGCCGCGCAGGAAAAGGCGGTGGCGCTGGCGCGCAAGGCGTTGGGCGCCGGCGTCGAATACCGCCGGGTCGAGGTGGTGGGTCCGAGTGTGGGCAGCGAGCTGATCCGCGCCGGCGTCATCGCCACCGTGCTCGCCCTCTTTGCCATCGCCGTCTATATCTGGTTTCGCTTCGAGTGGCAGTTCGGCGTCGGCGGGATGATCTCGACCTTGCACGACGTCCTGACCACGGTCGGCCTTTTCGCGCTGCTGCGCCTCGAATTCGACCTGACCACCTTGGCTGCAATCCTGACCGTCGCCGGCTATTCGGTCAACGACACCGTGGTGATCTACGACCGGGTGCGCGAGGCGATGCGCAAATACCGCACGATGTCGTTGTCCGATCTGATCAACCTGGCGCTCAACGAGACCCTGTCGCGCACGATCCTGACCGTCAGCACCGTGGCGTTGGCGGTATTGTCTTTGTTGTTTCTCGGCGGCCCGGTCTTGCGCGGGTTCAGCATCGCGATGCTGTGGGGCGTCGTCATCGGCACCTATTCGTCTTTGTTTATCGCCGCCCCGGTCCTCTATTACGTGCGGCCGAACCGCGCCGTGATCGCGCGCTCGGGCGAGCCCGCCGCCGGGGCGCCGTCACGGGCGCGTTGAGCTGTCCAGCCCCGCGATGGAGCTGACCCCGCTCGTTCCGCCCGGCCGGCAATTGATCGAACGCTACGGACCAAGCGGGTTTCGAGTAAGTGGCATCATCTGGCCGGGTGCGGTGCTGGTGTTTCCCGATGAAACCGTTGCGTGGACCGCGGTCACCATCGCCGATATCACCCGGGAAAGCCTCGATCCAATCCTCGGCCGGGATGTGCAGGTTTTGCTGCTCGGCCTCGGCCGCCGGATGGCGCCGGTCGACATTTCGTTGCGCAACACCCTGCGCGACGCAGGTATCGCGCTCGAGCCGATGGATACCGGCGCTGCCTGCCGCACCTACAACATATTGGTCGCCGAAGAACGCCGCGTCGCCGCGGCCTTGCTGCCGTCGATCTGATTTCGCCGGCCGCAGGTCCGGCCGGACCGAAGCTGTCCATTGGCGACGAAAGCCTTGGGCATCCGTACTTCACCGCTCCATCCTTCTCGAAACAACGGCCGCGGGCGGCACCGGTGACGATGGCTGACTAAGCACCGGGCTGCCGGCTCGTCTCGACCGCGGCGGTCGACAACCACCAACCGTCGCCGGCGAGCCAGCAAGTATCGTCCGGCTCTTCCGGAGCGCGCCGCAGCGATTTGACCGGGACGCCGCGGTCGCGCAGCAACGCTGCCGCGAGGCGGCGAGCGATTTCAGGATCGCGCGCCCCCCTGAAGTCGATAAACCCGGCCGGCCGCAAAAAGCGCGCCGCATAGCCTGACGTCGGCTGACGGGTAATCAGCAGCATCCCGCCCCATCCGCCCGCGCCGGTCATCGGCAGCAAGAGCCGCCCGCGAGGGGCGAGGGCGTCGAGCCAGGCGGGCAGGGGGTGGGTGGCGCCGGCGCTCGCGATGATCACATCGGCGGGGTCGAGCGCGGCGGTGGATGCATCCGCATTCACCACCGACGCCTGCGGCCACGGCGCCAGCGCCTCGCGGGCGGGCGCGGCGAGTTGCGGATCGATCTCGATCGCCGTCACTCTGCCGGCGCAACCGGCCAGCTCGGCGGCGATCGCGGTGTAATAGCCGGTGCCGCAGCCGAGATGCAGCACCCTCTCGCCAGGGGCGATGGCGAGCCAATCAAAGAGCCTGGCCCACAGGCTTGGCTGGCCGTTGTTGATGCCCCGCACCTCGTCGAGCGCAATCAGCACATCGTGGTAGACATGGCGCGGATCGGCGTCTTCGGTGGTCCAGTAGCCGGCCGCCTGCGCCGCGTTCTCCACCCGCCAAGCCGGGCTTCTGATCCGCCACGGCCCCGGCCCGACAAAGCGCTCGCGCGGCACTCCGGCAAAAGCATCGATAACGGGCTGCGATTTTACGTGGGCGGTGAAGCGCAACTCTTCAGCATACCAGCGGCGCGCCTCGTTGATCAGATCGGTCATATCTGCGAGTTCGGATTGTCGTGAAGATGATCGGGATCCGGAACTATGGGCTGGGCGCTTTCTCCCACCAGTTCGAGCCGGCGCTCGATCCGGTCGAAACGCTCGTCGATGCGAGCGAATCGACCGCGCAAAAAATCGATGATCTTGTCCTCGCTCATCGCGGCAATCTTCAGTCGCCGGCGGTTATATAGGACCCGGTGAGTATTGGGCAGATCGGCGGCCGGGAGGATGGCATGCGGGCGGGTAGCAATTATATCCCGGCGCGCCTTGCCTGCCGATTCGCGCGTTTAAGGTTCTAGGACCCGATGCCGACCGCTTTGCTGCGGGCGTTGGCGGCGCTGGCGACGCCGCCGTTGCGGCATGTCGTGGCGCTAGGGTTGGGGCTCGCGGTGCTGACCTTTGCGGTGTTGTGGCTTGCCGTTGCGGCGGCACTCTACCACTGGGCGGTTTTCGCCTGGCAGCCGCTTGATTGGCTTCTCGATATTCTTGGCGGCCTTGCTGTATTGGCATTGACTTGGCTGTTGTTTCCGGCGGTGGTAACGCTGATCTTCAGCTTTTTTATCGAGCGCATCGCCGCTGCGGTCGAGGCGATGGACTATCCGGAGCTGGGGCCATCGCGCCGCCAGCCTTTCGCTGAAACATTGAAGGCGATGGCGCGGCTCATCGGGCTTACGATCTTGCTCAATCTCTTGGCGCTGCCGGCCTATCTGCTGATGCCGGGCATAAACCTCTTGGTTTTTCTGGCGCTCAACGGGTATCTTCTCGGCCGGGAGTATTTCGAGGCGGTGGCGCTGAGGCGGCTTGACTGGGCGGCGGCCAAGGGGGTGCGCAACCGGCATGGGGGACGGGTCTTTCTCGGCGGGATCGTGATCGCCGCGCTGTTCGCCCTGCCGCTCGTCAATCTCGTGGCGCCGGTGGTCGCAACGGCCTTTATGGTGCACCTCTTCGAGGCGCTGCCGCGCAACGGTATCGGGGGCCGGGCCTGACCCTCACCGCAACCATGTCGATCGGGTGCAAACCATGTTCGGCCGCAAGAGAACCGAGGCAGAGGACCGCAAGATGGCTGATTCGTCTGACGATTTGGGCATTCCGATGAAGCCCGCCCGACCGGCGGGGCCGCCTGCGGCACCGGTCCGCACCGCGGCGATGCCGCCACGCGCCGCCGATCTGGCGCGGCCCGCCGACATCCGCACCCCGGAGCCGCCGCGCCGGCCGGGCGACGGCGCCGCAGCCCCGCGACGCAACGACACCGAGCTGCGGCGTCTCATCGTCGGCCGCGAGATCACGCTCTCGGGCGAGATCACCAGCTGCGACAAGCTGATGATCGAGGGCAGTGTCGAGGCCAACCTGACCAATTGCCGCGATGTCGATATTGCCGAAGGCGGCCTCTTCAAGGGTACCGCGGCAATCGAAGAGGCCGAAATCCGCGGCCGCTTCGAAGGCAATCTGACGGTTCGCAAGCGGCTTTTGGTCAAGGCCACCGGCCGCGTCTCCGGCACGATCCGCTACGGCCAGATCGAAATCGAATGCGGCGGCCAGATCTCGGGCGACATCCAGGCCCAGCCTTCGGCCGACCAGGCCGAGGACGGCAAGGTCACGCTCGAGCCGGCCGTCGTGCGCGCGGCCGGCTGATCGCGGCCTTTTCCGTGGCGGCGGCGATCGGCGCCACGGCCAGCGTTTTGGCCGGGTAGCGGCAGAGGTCGGCCAGCACGCATTGCGGGCAGTCGGGCAGGCGCGCCTTGCATACATAGCGCCCGTGCAGGATCAGCCAGTGGTGCGCGTAGCGTTTGTATTCGGCGGGCGTCTTCGCCTCGAGGCCTTCCTCGACCGCGAGCGGTGTCTTGCCCGGTGCCAGGCCAGTGCGGTTGGCGACACGGAAAATGTGGGTATCGACCGCAATCGTCGGCTCGCCGAAGGCGACGTTCAACACGACATTCGCGGTCTTGCGGCCTACGCCGGGCAAGGTTTCGAGCAGGGCGCGCTCGTGCGGCACTTCGCCGCCATATTGCTCGGCGAGGATGCGGCTCAGCGCGATCAGGTTCTTCGCCTTGGTGCGGTAGAGACCGATGGTTTTGATCAGCCCCGCCACCCGCTCCTCGCCGAGCGCCAGCATCTTCTCGGGCGTGTCGGCGAGCGCGAACAGCGCGGGTGTCGCCTTGTTGACCCCGACATCGGTCGCCTGCGCCGACAGCACGACGGCGACCAGCAACGTGAACGGGCTCTCGTATTCGAGCTCGGTTTTGGGAATCGGCCGGGTCTCCGCCAGCCGGCGATAGAGCTCGCGCGCTTCGCGCTTGGAAAAAGGACGCATCGGCGACGAGTGTAAACCGCTGCCCGCTTCACGAAACCGCGATTTTGCGGAACCGGCGTGCTGCCCCTATGTTTCGCCCTCATGACGCCGGCCGCTCCGCACCCTTGCTTTTTCGAGCGCGTGCTGTCGCCGCATCGAAGCTTGCCAGCGCGCGGCTTTCACCTGTTGATGCTGGGCCTCGGCCTGGTCAGCTTCGCCTATGGGATCGGATTTGTCGCGATCGGCGCCTGGCCGGTATTCGGCTTTTTCGGTCTCGACGTCGCCCTCGTCTATCTCGCCTTCCGCATCAATTACCGCAGCGCCCGCCGCAGCGAGACGCTCCGCCTTGCCGGCGACGACTTCACCGTTGAGCGGGTCGGCGTCTATGGTCATCGCCGGCTCTGGCGGTTTCAGCCCTTCTGGCTCAGGGTCGTGCTCGAAGAGCGTGCCGGCGACCGGAACCGCCTTTATCTCGCCTCGCATGGGCAGAGCTTGACGATCGCCGATTTTCTGGTGCCCGCGGCGCGGCGCGAGCTGGCCGCGACCATCCGCGACGCGCTGGCCTGCTGGCGCACCGCCCTCAACCCGGCGGGGCAGCCCCTCCGCCGCCCGGAGCCGGATTAAAGACCGAGTACTTCTTTCAAGCCGTAGAGACCCGGCGGCCGGGCCGCGACCCAGCGCGCGGCGCGCACCGCCCCCTTGGCAAAGACGGCGCGGTTGGTCGTGCGATGGATGAATTCGAGCCGCTCGCCGGCATGGGCGAAGATCACATGATGGTCGCCGACCGCGTCCCCGCCGCGCAGTGCGGCAAAGCCGATATCGCCGTCGCGGCGCGGTCCGGTGATGCCGTCGCGGGCGCGCTGCTCGACATCTTCGAGCGCGACCCCGCGCCCGGCCGCCGCGGCGCGGCCCAGCGCCAGCGCCGTGCCCGATGGCGCGTCCACCTTGCCGCGATGGTGCATCTCCATGATCTCGATGTCCCAATCGGGCCCGAGCCGGGCGGCGGCTTCTTCGACCACGCTCAGCAGCACATTGACCCCGAGGCTCATATTCGGCGCCCAGACGATCGGGATCGACCGCGCCGCCTCACGCACCACATCGCCCTGCGCATGCGACAGCCCGGTGGTGCCGATCACCATTGCCTTGCCGAGCCCGGCGGCGAGGGCCGCGTGCTCGGCGGTGGCGGCGGGCGAGGTGAATTCGAGCACCACATCGCTGGCGCGGATCAGCTTGTCGACCGCCTCGCCGACCGGGATGCCGATCCGCCCGATCCCGGCCAACTCGCCAATATCCTGGTTGACATAGCCGCTGCCCGGCGCCTCGCTGCCGCCGGCAACGGCGCAGCCTTCGGTCGCGGCGATCTCGGCGACCAGCATGCGGCCCATCCGGCCGCCGCAGCCGACGACGCCCATCTTGGTCCTGGCCATGCTCCGCCTCCGTGATCGCGTTAACGAAACCGTTACCGATCGCCAGCCAAAACACAAGGGCGAGGCGCCAATGCGAGCTATCTTACCGGCGACTTATGTTGTGCGGGTTGGAGGTGGCCTAGGGCAAGGTTCGGACAACCATCGTTTCGACACAGGGGTAGGTGATTCGCCCGAAGGCGATCCGGCAGCGAGGCCGTTGGAGCCTGGCATTCGCCTCATGGTCGAGGACACGGCGGCGTGCTGCTGAAGCCGGCAGCCGCAATGCGAGGGAACGCAGGGCGCTGAGCCCCCGCCGCTTCAAGTTCGCTGCCGCAACAGATTGCCCAAATACGGTGTTGGCTTAGCCGTCCTACGCGATCCGCACCCACTCACATCGGTCTTCCAGGTTTGGCTTGGCGGAGCGGGGTGTTGGTTTCGGCGAGGTGGCGCAGGAGGGCCGAAGGGGCCCAGCGTTCGCCGTAGCGCTGGTGCCAGGCGGAAATCTGGCGGTAGACCTCGGTGACGCCGATCGTGTCGGCCCAATACATCAGCCCGCCGCGGTAGCGCGGGAAGCCGAAGCCGTTGAGCCACATCACATCAATGTCGCTGGCGCGGTAGGCCTTGCCTTCCTCGAGGATCCTGCAGGCCTCATTGACCGAGGCGAAGAGCAGGCGGTGCAGGATCTCCTCGTCCGTGAAATGGCGCTGCTCGACGCCCATCTCGGCCGCCTTTTCCTTGATGATGCGGGCGACCTCGGGGTCGGGGTGCGGAGTGCGGTCGCCGGGCTCGTATTTGAACCAGCCGGCGCCGGTCTTTTGCCCGAGGCGGCCCGCCTCGACGATCGCATCGGCAATCGGCAGTTTTCGATAATTCGGATTTTGCGCGGCGCGGCGCTGGCGGCTGTCATAGCCGATGTCGAGGCCGGAGAGGTCGGAGGTCGCAAACGGGCCGATCGGGTAGCCGAAATCGACCATGACCTTGTCCACCTGCTCTGGCAGCGCGCCTTCCTCGAGCATGATAATCATCTCGGTGCCGAAGGGGGTGCGGCTGCGGTTCGCAACAAAGCCGTCGCCATTTCCGGCCATCGCACTGATCTTGCCGATCTTGCGGCCTAAATCCATCGCCGTTGCCAAGGTGTCGGGCGCGCTTTTCGCGCCTTTGACGACCTCGAACAATTTCATGACGTTGGCCGGGGCGAAGAAATGCGTGCCGCAGACATCCTGCGGGCGCCGGGTCGCATTCGCGATGATGTCGATGTCGATCCCCGAGGTGTTGGAGTAGAGCAGCGCGCCGGGCTTCATGACCTCGTCGAGCTTTTTGAACACTTCCTCCTTGACCGGAATGCGCTCGAACACCGCCTCGATGACGACATCGCAATCCTTGATGTCGTCAAAGCTCTGGACCGGCTCGATCAACCCCATGCGGCGGTCCATCTCGGCTTGGGTCAAGCTGGCACGGCGGATGCTCGTCTCGTAATTCGAACGGATGCGCGCGAGGCCCCGGTCGAGCGCTTCCTGGCTCGCTTCGAGCAACTTCACCGGAAAGCCGAACTCGGCAAAGCTCATTGCGATGCCGCCGCCCATCGTGCCGGCGCCGACGATCGCCGCCGTTTTGATCGGGCGAAGCGGGGTGTCGCGCGGAATGTCGGGGAGCCGGGCCACCTCGCGCTCGGCAAAAAAGGCGTAGCGCAAGGCGCGCGCCTCGTCCGAATTTTCGAGCTCGTCGAAAAGCTCGCGCTCGCGCCGCACACCATCGTCAAAGGGCAGGGTGCAGGCGGCTTCGACCGCGGCGATGCAATGGTAGGGTGCCTTCTGGTTGCGCGCGCGACGAGCGATTTGGCGGCGCATCGCGTCGAAGATGCCGGGATCAGCCTGGGCCTCGGCGAGCTTGCCGTCGCGGTCGCGGATGCGCGGCACCGGGAGGTCGGCGACGCGGCGGGCAAAGGCGATCGCGGCATCGCGCAAGTCGCCGCCGGCCGGCACCAATTCGTCGATAACGCCGAGAGAGTGCGCCTCCTCGGCCGGCACATGGCGGCCCGTGACGATCATGTCGAGCGCTGCCTTGGGGCCGATCAGCCGCGGCAGGCGCTGGGTTCCGCCGCTCCCCGGCAGGATGCCGATCAGCACTTCGGGGAGGCCGACCCTGGCGCTCGGCACCGCGATCCGATAGTTCGAGGCGAGCGCCAATTCGAGCCCGCCGCCCAACGCGTAGCCATGGATCGCCGCGACCACCGGCTTTCGGCTCGCATCGAGCACCTGGTGCGGCCGGCGGCCCTCGATCGGCGGCGGCCGGTTGGTGCCGAACTGCCGGATGTCGGCCCCGGCGATAAAGCTGCGCCCCGCGCCGATCAACACCATCGCCCGAATCGCCGGATCGGCGTTGCCGCGCTCGACACTCTCGACAATCCCCTCCGGCACCCCCGGCGACAGCGCATTGACCGGCGGGTTGTCGATCGTGATAACGCCGATCCCATCGACATTCTCAAACCGAACCAAAGTGTTTTCGGGCATGTCGTGTCCTTCCGGATATTTTTCACCAGTGAAGCGGTAAGACAGTGAGATTTTTCATATCATGAGACGACGGATGCCGTCTTTGCGCGTTGCGGTATTGAAATTTAATAATAACCCGGTGCTGATGCCAGCCGGCTTCATGTAGGTTAACAGCTGCGCTTCGTGAATCGGCAGCATTCGTTCGACCGTCTTAAGCCCAATAATTACGCGGTTTTCGACAACGATGTCCATGCGGTAGCCGCAGTCGAGCCGCACTGTTTTGTATACCACCGGCAGCGGCACTTGCCGTCGCATGTCGAAGCCGTGTTGCCTCAGCTCGTAGCACAAGCATTCCTCGTAAGCCGATTCGAGCAAACCCGGACCGAGCTGCCGGTGCACTTCAATGACGAAGCCAATAATTTTTTCGGTCAGCAAATCGTTTTCCAGTGACGTTGCCACAGAACCGACTTCTCGCTGTCTCACTGCCTCATTGTTCATATGGTGGCTTGGGTGCCGAGGATGACGGTGCTTTGCGACGACAGCACACCGCCGTTGCCGTGGGCGATCGCGATTTCGGCGCCGGCGACCTGGCGGGCGCCGCATTCGCCGCGCAATTGGCGGGTGGCTTCGATCAACAGGAGAAGCCCGTACATGCCGGGGTGGCAATAGGAGAGACCGCCGCCATTGGTGTTGACGGGCAAGGCACCGCCAGGTGCGATGCGGCCGTTCTCGACAAAGGCGCCACCATCGCCCTTTTTGCAAAAGCCCAGGTCTTCGAGGAACAGGATCGTGTTGATCGTGAACGCATCGTAAAGCTCGAGCACGTCGATGTCGGCGGGGCCGAGCCCGGCCATCGCATAGGCTTGGCGGCCGGACGCGGCTGCCCCGGTCACGGTCAACTCGGGCATGCTCGAAATGTTGGCATGGGTGATCGCCTGGCCGCAGCCGAGCACATAGGCAGGCGACTTTTTCAACGAGCGGGCGCGCTCGGCCGACGTCATGATCACCGCACCGCCGCCGTCGGTGACCAGGCAGATGTCGCGCACCGTGAACGGGTAGCTGATCATCCGCGCATTCAGCACGTCCTCGATCGAGAGCGGCTTCTTCTCCCAGGCGACGGGGTTCAGCAATGCCCACTGCCGCGCCGCGACCGCGACCGCGGCCAATTGCTCGCGCGTCGTGCCGTACCGGTGCATGTGCCGCGAGGCGGCGAGCGCATAGGCGGTGGACGGCAGAAACGGCCGGAACGGGGTCTCGTAGGGGTTGTATTCGCGCACCGAGGCGTGGCGGCGGCCGATCGTGCGCTGGGTCGAGCCATAGGCGATGACCGCAACGTTGCAGAGGCCGAGCTGCAAAGCCGCCTGGGCGTGCGCGACATGGAACATAAAGGACGAGCCGCCGAGGATCGTCGTGTTGATAAAAGCGGGCGAGATGCCGAGATATTCGGCGAGGTTAAGCCCCGAGGTGCGGCTTTGCGCGGTTGCGCAGAGGAGGCCGTCCACGTCCTTGAGTGCAAGTCCGCAATCGGCCAGCGCGCGGTGTATGCCCTGCGCCAT
>DASXAM010000347.1:0-5369 GCA_036404275.1 Allostellaceae bacterium | reverse complement strand
TTCCAGGCGCGGGTGGTGAAGCCCAAAATCTCGACCTTGACCGCGCAGCGCTCCAAGGTGCGTGCCAGGATGTCGGCGCTCATTGCCGCGACGGTGATCGGACGGCCGCGCATCGAGCCCGAATTGTCGATCAGCAAGGTGACGACGGTGTCGCGGAAATCGGTCTCGCGCTCGCGCTTATAGGCGAGCGGCAGGATCGGGTTGGCGACAACGCGGGAGAGCCGCGCGGCGTCCAACAGCCCCTCATCTAAGTCGAACTCCCAGGCGCGGGTCTGCCTGGCCAAGAGTTTTCTCTGCAGCCGGTTGGCCAGCCGCGCGATGACGCTCTGCAAATGCGCCAGCTGCTGGTCAAGCAATTGGCGCAGCCGCGCCAATTCGTCCGCGTCGCACAATTCCTCGGCTTCGACGATCTCATCGGAGGCGGTGCTGAAGGCGCGATAGACCGCGGTGTCGTCGCCGCGGGCCCGCGGCATCTGGCCGGGGCGGCCGGGGCGGCCGGGATCGTCGTCACTCGACCCCGGCATCATCTCGCCATCGCTCGCGTCGGAGGCATCCTGTGCATCGTCGGCGGCGCCGTCGGCGGGCGAGCCGTCGGGCGAAGGCTGCGCACCCGAGGTCGCCCCCTCGCCCTCGCTTTCGTTTTCGCCTTCGGATTCCTCACCCGATTGCTGCTCGTCGCTTTCGCTTTCGTCGAGCTCGCCCAAATCGAGGTCGAGGTCTTGCAGCATGCGGCGGGTGGCGCGCGCATAGCCGTCCTGGTCGAGGATCGTGCGGTCGAGCTCGGAGAGGTCCTTGGCGATCTTGCCTTCGAGCCAGGGCCGCCACAGATCGACGACGCGCCGGGCGGCGGGCGGCGGGCGCTCCTTGGTCAGCGCCTCGCGGGCGAGAAGCCGCACCGCCTCGGCCATTGTGCTCTCGGTGCGTTCGGTGATCCGCTCGAACCCCTGCCGGCGGTATTGCTCGTCGAGCATCGCCGCAAGGTTGGCGGCGACCCCGGCCATGCGGCGGGCACCCAGCGCCTCGACCCGCGCCTGCTCGACCGCCTCGAAGACGGCGCGCGCCAACGGCGAACCCGGCACGCGGCGGCTGTGCACCGCATCGTCGTGATAGCGCAGCCGCAAGGCGAGGCTGTCGGCCGCACCACGCAATTGCGCGGCCTCGTCGGGCGGCAGGTCGCGCGGCGGGTTCGGCAGCCGTACCCTTGTGCCGCTCGCCGCCGCACCTTCGGGGCCAAAGCCGACAGTCACGTCATCGCGCTCGGCGATTGCCCGCAACGTCGCCGCGGTCGCCCGCTTGAAGATTTCGGTAGGGGAGAGTTCTTGCGCCATCAGCCGCCCCTCACCCCCTCCCTGACCCTCCCCCGCAGGCGGGGGAGGGAAGGGTGGGGGCGCGCACGGCGCAGGACGCTGGCAGGTTCCCTCTCCCCGCCGGCGGGGAGAGGGCCAGGGTGAGGGGTGGAAGGCGACGGGGCTCGGGCATCGGAATCTACATCAAAGTCGCGTTGACGCCGGTCTCGGTGAGCTCGGTGCCAAAGCAGCGCTGGAAATATTCGGCGACGGTCGGCCGCTCCATCTCATCGCATTTGTTGAGAAAGGTCAGCCGGAAGCCGAACGACAAATCGCCGAAAATCGCCGCGTTCTCGGCCCAGGTCATGACCGTGCGAGGCGACATGACGGTCGAGATGTCGCCGTTGATAAAGCCGGCGCGGGTCAAATCGGCGAGCGCCACCATGGCGCTGATCGTGCGCTTGCCGTCCTCGGTGTCGTAGCTCGGCACCTTGGCCAGCACGATCTCGACCTCCGCGTCGTGCGGCAGATAATTGAGCGTGGCGACGATGTTCCAGCGGTCCATCTGACCCTGGTTGATCTGCTGCGTGCCGTGATAGAGCCCGGTGGTATCGCCGAGGCCGACCGTGTTGGCGGTCGAGAACAGGCGGAACCCGGAATGCGGCCGGATCACGCGGTTCTGGTCGAGCAGGGTCAATTTGCCCTCGACCTCGAGCACGCGCTGGATCACGAACATCACGTCGGGCCGGCCGGCATCGTATTCGTCGAAGCAGAGCGCCACCGGGTGCTGCAGCGCCCAAGGCAGGAGCCCCTCGCGGAACTCGGTCACCTGCTTGTTGTCGCGCAATACGATCGCGTCCTTGCCGACGAGATCGATGCGGCTGATGTGGCTGTCGAGGTTGACGCGGATGCAGGGCCAGTTGAGGCGGGCGGCGACCTGCTCGACATGGGTCGATTTGCCGGTGCCGTGATAGCCCTGGATCATGACCCGGCGGTTGAAGGCAAAGCCGGCGAGGATTGCCAATGTCGTATCGCGGTCGAAGCGATAGGCGTCGTCGAAGTCGGGGACGTGCTCGCTCGCCTGGCTGAAGGCCGGCACCTGCAAGTCGCTATCGATGCCGAAGGTCTGGCGCACCGAGATCGTGATGTCGGGTTTGTCGAGCGGAAACGCGTCGGCAGGCGCCGTGGTCTCTACGGAGGGCATTATTGCTTGGTTCCTGTTGGTGGAGCGGGAGGGAATGTGAAGCGCGGCGGTTGGTTGATCAACTGAAATAGCCGGCCTTCAGGGTCGCATAGGCTTGGTTGATAATTTTGAGTTTCTCCTCGGCGGCCTTGTCGCCGCCATGGGCGTCGGGATGGTGCAGTTTGACGAGAGCCTTGTAGCGCGCCTTGAGCCGGACGAGGGTGAAGGGCGGCTCGATCTCGAAGACGGCGAGCGCCTGCTCTCGGGCCGAGAGGGCACGCCCAGTCGCCTCGGTGTGGCGGCGGCCGTTGCGGGCCTCGCCGTCGGCGCCGTTCGGATAAACGCCGAGTGGGTCGCGCAGCCGCGAGGCATAGCCCGGCCCATGCCGGTCACCGAGCCGCCAGCTCGGCCGCTGCCACACCGTGTCGCTCCGGATCTGGGCTTCGATCTCGCGATCGCTCATCCCGGCGTAATAATTCCAGGCGGCGTTGTAAGCACGCACATGGTCGAGGCAGAACCAATAGTAATCGCGCAGGTCGAGCCGCGATTTCGGCGCACGGAAATCGCCGCCGGCAACACAGTCCGGATGGTCGCAGCCGCGCACCGGCGCCTCCGCCGCCGCTTCGAACACCGGATCGGGCACAATCCGCCGCATGAACCCAGTATGGGTGGGGTGCGGCCCGCTGGCAAGAACAGCCACCGCGGCCGCGTTGCCGCCGCTCGCGGGGCAGGGTTGCATCCGGACGAACCTCGAGCCGCGCGCGGCAGCGACGATCTTGCCAGCGGCAAAAGGGCGAACTAGGGTCGCGCCGCATCCGAGATCAGGGAGCGCGAGCAATCAAAAAGCGCTTGATGGGAAAGGGAGACGCCATGGTTTTGCACATTTTTTCCGAGCCGACCCGCCGCAGCGTCATCCGCGCCGGCGGCGCGCTTTTTGCCGCTGCGCAATTGCCGCGCTTCGCCCGCGCCGCCGAGAGCCATCCGCCGGTCGGCAGCTGGCCCGCCGGAGTGGAGGGCCCGGCTGTATATATCGGCATCGCGGTGCCACGCACCGGCACCTATGCTTCCTCCGGTGAGGACGAGCTGAAAGGCATGCAGCTCGCGGTGGAGCACCTGAACGCTGGCGACCCGGTGATCAAGATGATCTCGCCGAAGACCACCAAGGGTGTGCTCGGCAAGGAGGTCAAGTACGTCGTCGCCGATTCCGAGGCCAAGCCCAACACCGCGGTGCAGGAGCAATCGCGCTTTATCAACCAGAACAAGGTGATCCTGATGACCGGCTCGACCTCGAGCGCGGTCGCCGTGGCATTGAACAAATTGGCTCAGCGGGAAAAGGTGCTCTACGTCACCGCAATCTCCGGCTCCAACGACACCACCGGCAAGGACTGCGTGCGCTATAGCTTCCGCCAATGCTTCTACGGCCAAACCGCCGCGGCCGCGATCGGCCCGGTGCTGCTGAAGGCTTACGGCAAGAATCGAAAATGCGCGTTTATGACGCCGGACTATACTTATGGCCATACGGTGACGAAGTCGGTCAGCGACTATCTCGCTCAGCACGGCGACTGGAAGATGGTGACGAACCAGGTCTCGCCGCTCGGCGCGCCGGACTACAGCTCATATCTGTTGAATATCGCTAATTCCGGCGCTGAATTTCTACTCAACGTCAATTGGGGCCACGACGCGGTCTTGTCGTCTCAGCAGGCCGAGCAGTTCGGGGTCCTCAAGAAAATGCAGCTGATCATCCCGTACCAGACACCGTTTCTGGCAAAGGAGGCCGGCGCCAACATTACGCAAGGAGTGCTCGCCGCCACCGATTTCTGGTGGACGCTGGAAGACAAATTCCCGGTGGCCAAGGCGTTTGTCGAAGCGTTCGACAAGAAACACGGCTACAAGCCCGAATGGGGCGCCAACAACGCCTACATGCAGTTTGCGATGTGGGCCGATGCCTGCGAGCGGGCGGGCAGCTTTTACCCGCCCGACGTGATTAAGGCCTACGAGGCGGGTCAGCATATCAACTCGACGGTCGGCGACGTCTATTTCCGCGCTGCGGATCATCAGCTGGTGCGCCCGGTCGTCATCGTCCGCGGCAAAAAGCCCAGCGAGATGCGGAACAAGGAGGATTTCTGGGAGGTGACCGAGATCGTGCCCGGCGCCGGGCTGATGCAGGCCCCGGACGCGTTTGGCTGCAAGCTCGGGGCATATACCTAAACCGCGCCGGGCGGGCGCCGCAGACGCGCCATCTGCATGATCACCTGGCCTAATTTCGTTTCGCAGCTGTTCAACGGGCTGGCCGCGGGGGCGCTGCTGGCGCTGATCAGCTCGGGGCTGACGATCATCTACGGCACGCTCGGCGTGTTGAACCTCGCGCATGGCGCGATGTTCATGCTCGGCGGCTATGCCGGGTATGTGGCGTTTCAGGCGACCCATTCCTTTGCCGCCGCAATCGCCGCCGGCGCCTTGTTTCTGGTCGTGGTCGGCAGCCTGATCGAGCTGGTGGTGATCCGCCATTTCTACGGCCGCCCGCCCGAAGATCAAATCCTCGTGACCTTCGGCATCGGCATCGTGCTGGTCGAATTGGTGCGGCTCGGCTTTGGCAGCCTGTCCTTGTCGGTGCGCCCGCCTTCCTGGGCCGCCGGGGTCACCCCGATGGGCTTTCTGATCTACCCGACCTACCGCATCGTCGTCGCGGGCATCGCCGCGGCGGCGCTGGCGGTGCTGTACGTCGTGCTTTACCGCACCCGGCTCGGCATGATCGTGCGCGCCGGGATCGAGGATTCGGGCATGGTCGGCATGCTCGGGATCAATGTCTACCGCGTGTTCATGCTGGTTTTCGGCATCGGGGCGATGGCGGCGGGGTTTGCCGGGATCGTCAACGCGCCGGTCGTGTCGCTGACCCCCGA
>DASXAM010000346.1:0-11955 GCA_036404275.1 Allostellaceae bacterium | reverse complement strand
CTATGTCGTCACGCATGCCAACACGGTTATCCTCGAAACGCCAAATGGCGGGACCGACCTGGTCAAGTCGTCAATCAGCTTCACGCTCCCAGCCAATGTCGAAAACCTGACCTTGACCGGAGGCAACCGGCTGGCCGCGACCGGCAATGCGCTCGCCAATGTTTTGACCGGGAACAATGCGGCAAATGTGCTGACCGGCGAGGGCGGCGACGACACGCTCGACGGCGGCCGCGGCGCCGACCGAATGGCCGGCAATGCCGGCGACGACACCTATATCGTCGACAATCCCGCCGATATCGTAGCGGAGCAGGCCGCCCAGGGGACCGATACGGTCGAGACCACGCTGCCGCGCTACACGCTCGGCGCCAATCTCGAAAATCTGGTGTTTATCGGTGCCGGCGCCTTTGCCGGCTTTGGCAATCGGTCGGCGAACGAGATCACCGGGGGGCCCGGCAACGACCGGCTCAATGGCGGCCCGGGGGACGATACGCTGAACGGCAAGGGCGGCGCCGATCTGATGGCAGGCGGCGGCGGAGACGATACCTATGTCGTCGACAATCCCGGCGACACGATCACTGAAGCTGCCGGGCAAGGCAGCGACACGGTCCGGACCGGGCTGCTCCAATATAAGCTCGGCACCAATGTCGAGAACCTGGTGTTCACTGGCAACGGCAATTTCACCGGGACCGGCAATACCCTCGCCAACCACATCACCGGCGGCCGCGGCGCGGACCGGCTCAACGGCGGCGGAGGCGACGATTTGCTCGACGGCGGCAAGGGTGCCGACCAGATGGCCGGCGGAGGCGGCGACGACACCTATATTGTGGACAGCCTCGGCGACGCGCTTTCCGAAACCGTCGGGCAAGGGATCGACACAGTCAAGACGGCGCTAAGGAGCTATGCCCTAGCCAACAATGTGGAAAACCTGGTGTTTACCGGCGGCGGCAATTTCGCCGGCACCGGCAACGACCTCGCCAACCACATCATCGGCGGCGGCGGCAACGACCGGCTCAATGGCAATGCCGGCGATGATCTGCTTGATGGCGGCAAGGGCGCCGACCGGATGGAGGGCGGCCTCGGCAACGATACCTATATCGTCGACAGCCCCGGCGACTTTGTCAGCGAAAAGCCCGGCGAGGGAATCGATACGGTTCGCACGGCATTGCACGACTATCGGCTCGGCGGCAATGTCGAGAATTTGGCTTTTACCGGCACCGGCAATTTCACCGGCACCGGCAATGCGCTCGACAACCAGCTTTCCGGCGGCAAAGGCAGGAGCACGCTCGCCGGCGGCGCCGGCGACGACACCTACATCGTTGATAACGCCGGCGTCGTGGTTCGGGAAAGCCCGAACCAGGGCACCGATACGATCAGAACAACGCTCAGGAGATATACACTCGGCGCCAATGTCGAGAATCTGGTATTTGCCGGCGCCGGCAACTTTGCCGGCACCGGCAATACGCTCGCCAACCATATCACCGGCGGCGTTGGCGACGATCTGCTGAACGGCGGAAGGGGTGCGGACGTGCTCGCGGGCGGCGCCGGCAATGACACCTACATTGTCGATAACGCCGGCGATGTCGTTAGCGAAAAGCCGGGCCAAGGCAGCGACACCGTGCAGACTGGGTTCAACAGCTATACGCTCGCTGCAAATGTTGAAAATTTGCTGTTCACCGGCAGCGGCAATTTCACCGGCACCGGTAACGCGCTCGACAACAGGGTTACCGGAGGACGAGGCCGCGACCGGCTGATTGGCGGCGCCGGCAACGACACGCTCGACGGCGGGGCGGGCGCCGACACGATGATCGGCGGCAAGGGGAACGACATTTTTATCGTCAACAGCAGCGGCGATGTCGTGACCGAAGGTCCGGGCGCTGGCACCGATACGGTGCGCACCAATCTGCGCGGCTATGCGCTCGGGGCCAATGTCGAGAACCTGGCCTTTATCGGCAATGGCGGCTTCGCCGGCACCGGCAATGCTCTCGCTAACACCATCACAGGCGGCAAGGGCAACGACGTGCTCGACGGCGGCGCCGGTGCCGACTCGCTGACGGGCGGGGCCGGCAACGACGTCTACATTGTCGACAACCGCAGCGACCGCATCACAGAGACGCCTGGCGGCGGCAACGACACGGTCGAGACCACCTTGGCGGCCTACACCCTCGGCGCCAATGTCGAAAATCTGGTGTTTACCGGCACCGGCCGCTTTGCCGGCACCGGCAACGGCCTCGCCAACAGCATCACCGGCGGCATCGGCAACGATCGGCTCAATGGCGGGGGCGGGGACGACACGTTGACTGGCGGCGGCGGTGCCGACCTCTTTATTTTTGCGGCGGCGGGAAGGCAGACGATCACCGACTTCAAGCCCGGAACCGATGAGATCCTGTTTAGCGATGCCGCGTTCAATCTCGGCGTCGACGACGGCAAGGGCACGGCCACGCCACAGCCTCTCGCACCGAGCGTGTTTTCGTCGCACAGCAATGGCACGATGGCCAGCACCGCGAACCGATTTGCCTACAACGCCAGCACCGGCGGCTTCTTTTACGACCCCGATGGCAGCGGCCCGGCATTTGGAGCGAGCCTCGTGGCCGAGCTGCGTGGGGAGCCGCGCATCAGCGCGGCGAACGTGTTCTTCATATCGTGAGCGGTCGGTCGGCCGCGATAACCGGCGCGCCGACACCGCCACAGGACAACCGCCGCCCGGCCCGGCGCCTCAG
This sequence comes from Allostellaceae bacterium, assembly GCA_036404275.1. Lineage (GTDB taxonomy): Bacteria > Pseudomonadota > Alphaproteobacteria > ATCC43930 > CGMCC-115725 > AP-15. The sequence goes on along the minus strand of DASXAM010000346.1, from coordinate 9,238 downwards.
TGTGCGATCAGCACCGGCACTGCGGCGGCTTCGAGCACGTGCCGGGTAAAGCCGCCGAACATCCATTCGCGCAACCGGCTGTGGCCATAGCCGCCCATCACTAGCAGCGCGTTGTGTTCACCGGCGGCGGCCATCAGCCGGTCGGCGGCGCTGCGGCCGTCGGCCGGCAGATGTCGGGCCGAGGCGGCGATGCCGTGCCAGCGCAGGCTCGCGGGGAGCCGCGTCTCCTCCTCGCCCGCATCCTCCGCGCTTTCATCGGCGGTCAGGACCACGACTTCCTTGGCGGCGACGAGAAACGGCATTGCCGCGGCGATTGCGCGCGCCGCCTCGCGCTTCGGCTTCCAGGCAATAACCACGCTCTCGGGCAGGGCGGACATCAGTGCCGGCGGTGGGATCAACAGCGGACGCCCGCTGTCGAGCAGCGCCGCTTCGAGCGTGTCGGAGGCCAGCCCTTCGCCGTCTTCCGGCCGGCCGGCGACGATCAGATCGGCGACGCGACCGTATTCGGTGATCCAATAGGGTTCGAGACCGACCTCCCGGACCCAGCGTGCCGACGGGCCGGAGATCTCCGGTGGCGCCTCGGCCACCGCCAGCCGCTCGCGCATGCAGAACGCATCGAATTCCCGTCTGGCCGCTTCCTCGCGCTCCGCCGCATCGGCGTCGAGCCGGTCGATCAGCCCGCCCAAGGTCGGGGGTCCGCCGGCGTCGGTGGTCATCGCCACCGCCATCGCCGTCGCATCGGCGCGGACATGCAGGACGTCGAGATGCGCCTCGAACCGGCGAGCGACCGCCAATGCGGCGACAAACACCGCCCCATCACCCTTGCTGCCGGTGGCCGGAACCAGAATGGTCTTGATCATCGCCACTCCTTTGCCGTGGGTAAGTCAGAGGTTACCGCACGGATGAGGACGAAGCGATGAGCGAGCTCGGCGACGCGGCGATCCTGCTTCTGGCGCTGCTTGCCGGGACCGCGCTCGGCATGATCGTGCGCCCGTTTCTGTCCGAGCATCACCGCAGCCTCGAAACCACCGACCTGATCCGCCTCGTCGTCACGATGCTGGTGACCTTTGCCGGCCTGGTCCTCGGGCTGCTGACCAGCTCGGTCAAGGCTTCGTACGACGCGGTTGACGGCGATTTGCGCAGCTTTGCAGTTCAGTTGATCCAGCTCGACCGCATCCTGCGCCAATATGGCGGCGATGCCGACCGGGCACGCGCGCTTCTACGCAGCTACACCGCCGGAGCGATTGCCACGACCTGGACCGGTGAGCCCCGGCCGCCCGGTGATTATTACCCGAAGTCGGCGCCGCCACGCTCGGCAGGCTCGATCGAGAGCACCGGCCTCTGCGACCTGCTGGCCCGGCTGGAGCTCGATTTGCGTCGGCTCGACCCTTCCGATCCCGCCCATCGCCGACTGGCGGCGGTCGGCTTGAGCCAATACCAGCGCCTTTCGGGGCTACGCTGGAAACTGATCGAGGAGGCACACAGCTCGATCTCGATGCCGTTCTACCTGGTGCTGGCCTTTTGGCTCGTCATCGTGTTTGCGAGCTTTGGCTTGAGCGCGCCGCGCAACGCGCTCTCCTGCGCCTCGATTGTGCTGGCGGCGTTGTCGATCGCCTCGGTGATCTTTGTCATCCTGGATTTGGACACGCCGTTCCGCGGAATTTTCATGGTGTCGAGCCAGCCGATGCGCGACGCTCTCGTCGAGCTCAGCCGTTAGTTCCGGAGGCCATTCGGCATGCCCAAGTTTCTTACCATCGACGATATCGAAGTCGGCGGCAAACGCGTGCTGCTGCGGGCCGATCTGAACGTGCCGATCAAAGACGGCGTGGTGACCGATGCCACCCGGATCGAGCGGCTGGCGCCGACGATCGAAGCGCTGCTCGCAAAAAATGCGATCGTCGTCGTGATGTCGCATTTCGGCCGGCCCGAGGGAAAGCCCGATCCGGCGTTTTCGCTGCGCCCGGTGATCGAGCCGCTGCGCCGCGCCTTGGGCGGGCGCCCGGTGGCGTTTGCCGAGGACTGCATCGGCGAGCCGGCCAGGCGCGTCGTCGCAGCGTTGCGACCGGGCGAGGTGGCGCTCCTCGAGAATTTGCGCTTTCACCCGGGCGAAGAGAAGAACGCGCCCGAATTTGCCCGCGCCCTCGCCGAGCTCGGCGACGTTTATGTGGACGACGCATTCTCGGCGGCGCATCGCGCGCATGCCTCGATCGCGGCATTGGCGCATCTGCTGCCCGCCGCCGCCGGCAAATTGATGGAGGCGGAGCTTGCGGCACTCTCGGCCGCGCTCGAACATCCGCAGCGGCCGGTCCTGGCATTGGTCGGCGGCGCCAAGGTTTCAACCAAGCTCGACCTTTTGCGCTTTATCGTCGGCAAGGTCGATCGGCTGGCGATCGGCGGCGCGATGGCCAACACCTTGCTTTACGCGCAGGGCAAAGAAGTGGGCCGCTCGCTCTGCGAACGCGATATGGCGGAAAATGCACGGCAAATCCTCGCCCTCGCCGCCGAGCGCAACTGCTCGATCATTTTGCCCGAGGACGCGGTTGTCGCGGCCGAGCTGAAACCGGGCGCGCCGTCGCGCGAGGTCGCAATCGATGCGGTGCCGCCCGACATGATGGTGCTCGACATCGGCCCCCGCACCGTTGCGCGTATCGGCGAGGCGCTCGAAGCATCGCGCACGCTCCTTTGGAACGGCCCGCTCGGCGCCTTCGAGACGGCACCTTTCGACCGCGGCACGATTGCCGTGGCGCAGAAGGCGGTGGCGCTGACCGAGGCCGGGCGACTGCTCAGCGTTGCCGGCGGCGGCGATACCGTGGCCGCGCTCGCGGCGGCCGGGCTGACCGACCGGCTCTCCTACGTATCGACTGCCGGCGGCGCCTTTCTCGAATGGCTCGAAGGCCGCGAGCTGCCGGGTGTCGCGGCACTATCCCAGGCGGCTTCCGGCGATTGACGCTCGGGCCGCCGCCCTCCAGAATCGCAGGAAAGCGGGAGATCCCGATGAATGCTTCGGAGGTAATGAGCCGCGCACCGGTCACCGTTGGGCGCGACGCGTCGGTCAGAGAAGCCATCCGGCTGATGCTCGACAACCGGGTCAGCGGGCTGCCGGTGGTCGGCGAGGCCGGCGAGCTGGTGGGCATCCTCACCGAGGGCGATCTGCTGCGTCGCAGCGAGACCGGCACCGAGCGCCGGCACCGGTCCTGGCTCGAATATCTGCTGGGCCCCGGGCGGATGGCCGACGAATATGTCCGCAGCCACGGCCGCAAGGTCGAGGAGATCATGACGCGCGAGGTCGTCTCGGTCGGCGGCGACACGTCGCTCGCCGAGATCGTCGAGCTGATGGAGCGCCGCCACATCAAGCGGGTGCCGGTGGTCGAGCGCGACGTGCTGGTCGGCATCGTCAGCCGCGCCGATTTGATTGCCGCAGTGGCGCGCGCCCTCGACGGGGAGAGCGCGGCGGCGATCGGCGACGAGGAGATTCGCGAGCGTGTTCTGGTCGAGCTGGGCAAAGCGCCCTGGGCGCCGCGCACCGGCCTCTCGGTCACCGTCGCGGACGGCGTCGTCGAGCTGAACGGCGTCATTTTCGACGAGAAGGAGCGCGAAGCGCTGCGCGTCGCCGCCGAAAACGTGCCGGGGGTCAAAGCGGTCGAGGACCGGCTCGTCTGGGTCGAGCCGGTCTCCGGGACGGTGATCGAGCCGCCGCCGGAGCGGCCGGCCGGCCGGCCCGCTTCGCGCTGAGCCAGGGCTGACATTTCGGACAGGAGGGCAAGATGCATGCATCGCGTTTGGCGCTGATCGGTTTTTTATGCATCGGCGCGTCCGTCGCCGCCGCCAAGGCGACCCCCGAAGGGTCGCGCGGTCGCGCCAGCGTGGCTGACGCGGTCGTCGTCGCACAGAAATGCCCGGCCGGCTATCATTATGAAGCGGGCCATTATGCCAAGCACGGCAAATGGCGCAACGCCGGCTGCTGGCCCAATTGATACCCGGGCCGCAGCAGCTTCCCCTTCGACTAGACGGCGCCCCCGGCCCGCGGGAGGTTGCGCATAGGGTTCGTTTGTGCGGCTACAGGTGAACCGATCCGTGAAGCGTCTCGCCGAACGAGACGAGGTGGTTTCCGCCGGCGCTGGCGGCCAATGGCGCCGAAGGGCCTAAATGTCTGAGCGCAGTCGGCCCCTGGATCAGGATGTTGTCGCCATCGCCGCCGTCGAGGATATCGAGCCCGGGTCCGCCGAGCAGAACGTCGTCGCCTGAGCCGCCAAGCAGCACGTCTCCCCCACTGCCGCCAATCAGCACATCGTCGCCGTCGCCGCCATCGGCGGTAATGCTCAATCCTGTGCCCAGCCCCGAGGCCTCGATCACATCGTCGCCGGCGAGGCCGTTTACCACGATCTTGTCGATTGCCGCCTCAAAGCTCGAAATCGTCACCGTGACCGCCAGACCCGAGATGGTCAGCTTGTCGCCGCTGCCGCTGACCGCGATCACGTCGTCTCCGTTGGTCCCGTTCACCACGACGGTGTCGGCCTGCCCGTCACCACCGCCGATGCTTGCCGCAAGGTTGATGTTGACCGCCGTGACATCGGTGCCGGTCAAGTCGTTGACGGTGATCGTGTCGGTCCCACCCAACGCGTTGAAATCGATGCGCTCAACGTCGTTGAGATCCATCGTGATGTTGGCCACGTCGCGAGTAAACCGCGCCCGTCCGCCGTTGGCCGAGATGTCGATCTTTTCATTCACATTGGCGCCGTTGAACCGCAGCACATCGCTGCCGGCCTGTCCTTCGACCGTGTCGTTGCCGTCGCCGGGGTTCCAGCTGAACGCGTCGTCCCCGGTCCCTAACAGCGCTACATCGTCGCCCCGGCCGCCTGTCACGGTGTCGTTGCCGTCGCCGCCAATCAGGATATCGCCACCGTCCCCGCCGGTGATCACGTCATTGCCGACACCGCCGTCGATCGTTACGCGAATCAACGGTGCCAGGCCGTTTGCGGCGGTAATGGTGTCATCGCCGCCGTTGGCGTTGACCACGAGATTTTCGGTGCTCCCGATATCGAGCGTGAACGGCGCCGGGCTCAGCCGGTCGAAGTGGACCCGCGTGCCGTTCGGGACGATGGAAAAGACTTCGGCGCCATTGCCGCCGTTGACGATGGCGGTATCGGTGCCGGCACCGCCCTCGAGCAAATCGCTGCCATCGCTGGGGTTCCAGATCATGCGGTCGTCGCCGCCCTGGCCAAAGACCTGGTCGTTGCCGGCACCGCCGGTCAGCACGTCGTTTCCGTTGCCGCCGTAGAGCTGATCGTCGCCGCCGCGACCGAGAAGGGTGTCATTGCCGCTTTGCCCGAACAGCAGATCCCCGGCGGAGCCGCCGGTCAGTGTGTCGTTGCCGCCACCGCTCGCCATCCGGGCCGGCGGCAGCGCTCCGTTGGCCTCGTTGATCGAGATCGTGTCATTGCCCGCCTGACCGAAAATCTCGATCAGATCGGTATTGGCGACGGTGGCGCTGCCGCCTTGAATAAGGACAGCGCCGCTGTTGATGAGCAAATTGCCCGCGGCATTTCTGCCGATCGTGATCGCGTTATCGAGACCGTCGCCGAATACTTCCAGCAACCGGGAGCCGGACACATAAGCTGCAACCACCGCCATTGTCGCCTCCTGGTCGGGCGCCCGACCCTTCGCTGGGGTCAGCCAGGGTCGGGGGGCAAACGCACTGATGCATCGCGGGCCAGCCACAGAGGGCCGGTGCAATAGCAGGTTCAGTTTATTGTAAGCATAAATTGTCGGCGGCGAGAAGCGTTTTCGCCCGAGCGGCCGTCGGGCCGCAGCATCGATCCCCTACGTCAATACGGCTCGCGCACGAAAATAAAGGTTGTGCCGGTGACGATCGGCGCGCTGGCGCCGACAAAGGAGACGTTGGCGTCCTTGACCTGGCGCGGGCCGGCGCGGCCGGACGCTTGCAGGGCACCTTCGATGATGTGCCACAGACCGTGGATGCGACCGGTGCCGAGGCTGCCGCCAAAGGTATTGAGCGGCAATTCGCCGTCGAGCTCGATCCGGCCGTCCTGGATGAAATCGAGCGCTTCGCCTTCGCCGCAAAAGCCGTAGCTTTCGAGGCCGTAAATCACCGAGGCGGAAAAGCCGTCATAGATCTGCGCGACATCGACGTCCTGGGGGCCGAAGCCCGAGCGCTCCCAGGTCAATTTCGCGGAACTGCGGCCGCCTTCAATATAGTCGGCGAGGCTGCCGATGCGGCCGGCCACCTCGAAATGGAGGCGCTGACCGTAGCCGGCGAGATAGGCCGGCTTCGGCTTCAGGTCGCGGGCCCGGTCGGCGGTGGTCAGCACAATCGCGACCGCTCCTTGCACCGGAATGTCGCAATCGAAGAGGCAAAACGGATAGGCCACCATCCGCGAATTCAGGTAATCCTCACGCGTTAGCGGCATCCCATAGAAATAGGCGTGCGGGTTCATCTGGGTGTGACGGCGCTGGGTGACCGCCAGGGTTGCCATCTTCTCGCGGTTCTGGTTGTTGCGCTCGAGCCATCTGGTATAGGCGACCGCCATCCCCTGTCCCGGGCCGCCAAAACCATAGGGAGCGGTAAATTGCGCCGCACCTGCCGCATAGGCCCCGGGCAGGTTCTGGTAGGTGCCGCGCGGGTTGTGCATCGCTCGCCACACGACCGCGTATTTGCACACGCCGGCCAAGAGCGCGTTGACCGCCTGCTGCACCGCACCGCCGATATTCACGGTGCCGACCTGGATGTGCCAGGCGAGGTTCGGCAATTTCAGCATCGCCATCATGCAGTTGACCGAGACGATCGAGATGCCGTCCACCTCGGCGTGGCCGGTCGCCGGCAATTCGGGATAAGTCGCGAGCCCGTCGATGTCGGACATCGCCAATCCGGAATCGGCGACCGCCTCCTCGACCGCGACAAGCGCATGCGCCGCCAGCGGGATCTCAGCCGAGCGCGTGACCTTGGAGAAGCCGACGCCGCTCAACGCCACCTTGCACCGGTTCTCCCACATGGCTTTATCCCTTGGCGATAGGGTCGCGGTCGATCGCGATCGGGGAACACTGACGGGCACCTCTGATCGCGGATGGGTCGTCACCACAACAGAGGCCGGAGGCGAATTCGCCCCGGCTCGATCACAACCAGATTGCCCGAGAGCTTGTCAGCGTGGACGGAAACAAACTCGACGACCGCTTCAGCCTCGGCGACGTTGGAGAGGCGGTCGAGCTCCAGCAGGATTAAGCCTCGAGCGCCGAGTCGCTGTCGGATGACCAGTTCACCGAAATCCCGATCCTCAGTGATCAGAATGCACTCTTCGGTATTCGCCGTTTCGAGAACGGCCTTGTCCGGTGCCCCCGATCTCGTCTCGCCGATCGATATCACTTCAAAACCACCGGCGCGCAGTCGCGCGATCACAAGGTGCGAGACGTTCTCGTCCGCCAAGAAGCGCATCACTCGGCGACAAGCACAGTCTCATGTTGCATGTAGTCGGCCGCGAACGCCAGGGCCGCCCGCAAGTCGTCTTCGGTGAGTTTCGGGTAGGCTTCCAGCAAATCTGCAAACGAGCGGCCCGCGCCCAGCTTTCGCAGGATCAACTCCACGCTGATGCGCGTGCCCTTGACGCATGGCTTGCCCATCATGACGCCAGGATCGACGGAAATGCGCGCCCGTGAGACGGGCTTTGAATTCGCTGTCATAACCGCATGATATTCGAGAACACGCGCGGCAACAAAGGCGCCGGCTGACAATGCTTGGCGAACGCAGTCGGTGCCGCTCGCGAGAGCTTCGAAAGGCCCAGGCCGCTCACGGTCACCTTGCGCCGCTTCTCCCACATGACCGCTCCTCTCCCGCCTTGTGTCTCTGCCGCATCGGGCGATCCGCGGACACTACCGCTTTGCCAGGCGGAATTGCGGCAAGGTGATGTCGTCGTTCAATTTCTCGAACACGACCTCGACACGGCGGCCGACCTTGGCCTCGGTGTATTCGGCATCGAGCAGGTTGCCGGCCAAGAGCGCCCCCGGCGCCTCGTCGAGCTCGACGATGATGCTGGCATAGGGCACCGCGGGCGCGAAGCGCTTGTCGCCGGTGTGGTACATGATCGTATAGGCGTAAATCTTGCCGACACCGCGCACCGGCTCGAATTTGAGGTCGGTCGAGACGCATTGCGTGCAGGTTGCATAGGGCGGGTGCTGGAAGTGCCCGCAGCTCTGGCAGCGCTGCAATTCGAGGACGCCGCGCTTTGCCGCATCCCAGAACGACTTCGTCCATTCGTTCGGCACCGGGATCGGACGGGTTACATTGCTCCAGTCGCTCATGCCGCCTCCATTTCATCGAGACCGGCTGTGTCCGCTCTCAAGGACCTCCATCCCGATCACCGACCGCGGAAGTGCTTGTAGAAATCGACGACTTCGGGGGTTTGCTGAAAACCGAGGCGGAGGTTGAGGTCGGCGCCGGCATGGCCAGCGAGCGGAATTGCCTCCTGGATATGGTCGGTAACGCCGGAGCGCTTTTGCCCGGGCGGAATGGCGATATGCACGCTAAAGTTTTTCTTGCTCAGCACCGCTTGGCCCGGACCGACGACAGCAAGAAAATAGGTAAAATCGGCCGAATCGGTGCGCGCCGCCGGACCGCGTTCGCCGATCACGATCACATCGAGCGTCTCGCGCACCGTGTCGCCGACATAGTCGCATTTGGCGTCGACCTCGCTGAGGAGACCGTAGAATGCGACATTGTCGGGGCGACGCTCGGTGGCTGTGGGGCCAAAGATCGCGGTGTTGGCGAGCGGCCGCAGAATAACGGCGCTCGGGCACGGCACCGCAGGCTTTGACGACATGAACGGCAGCGACATGCCGCAGCCGGTCAACGCCAAGGCGGCGGAAAGCCCGATCGACAGCGCCGCGAACCGCGCGGCCCGAGCCGGCCTCACAGGCCGTTATGGGTACCGTCGCAGAACGGTTTGTCGCCGGTCTGCTTGCAGCCGCACAGCCACACTTCCTCGCTCGCCGCTGCGGTAAACGGGACCGGCGTCAACCCCGTGCCCTTGTGTGAACCGTCGCAGAAGGGCTGCGTTGCGCTGCGCCCGCAGGCGCACCAGAAATAGCGTTTGCCGGCCTCGAGATTGATGCCGTAGGGCTCCTTTTGCGCTGGTATCGGATCGGCCATCGTTTCTCGTCTCCCCGGCGTCGGCGCGTCGTGTCGCTGCGGCGCACTCTATGCGAGCGACGCGCCCCCGACAAGCCGGCG
>DASXAM010000345.1:0-22749 GCA_036404275.1 Allostellaceae bacterium | reverse complement strand
CCCGTCGACACTCGGCGGTCCCTTACCTGATAAATAGAGCAGATTGCCTACTCGCTTGGCATGGACGTAATTGCCGATCGGTGCCTCTATCTCGGGCAGCGCGATGTCGAGTTCCCGGAGCCGCTGCTCAATCTTCATCCACCCGTCTCCCGCCGCTTTTGCGGCGGCAGGATAGCCGAAGAGAGGCCGGCGTTCAGCGGCAACGATAGGTCGCGATTTCGGCGCTGCCGTCGCGATTGTCGGAAGAGAGCAGCGCGGTCTTGCCCGACGATCGACAATGGAGTGCGGCCACCTGCTCGGCGGCGGCCTCGGTCAGCTCGTCGGGATACCAGCGCAGCGCGATCGCATCGCGCGAGCGGGCGAGCGTCCAGGGCGGGCCGGCGCAGGCCGTGAGCGCGAGCATCAGCGCAATTGCGCCAAGCCTCGTGATGCCACGCAACCTCGACATGTCGATCCTCCGCGAATTGCAAACACGCGAGAAGATCGCCGGTTCACCTGCAATAACTGCGGCATCTCGCTTCTCAGTTTTCTGGCATTCCGGCGAGGCGCAAGGCCGGGAAATAATTGACTTCGGCGAGCGCGCGGATCTTGGCGTTGTCGTACCAGATCGACTTTTTGACGGTTGCCAGGTTGGCATAGCTGCGGCTGACCCGCTGCGCTTGGCCAAGCTCCTCGGCGGCGCGCTCGGTGTCGCCTTTGCGGGCATAGGCGGCGGCGAGATAGGCGTGGACAAAGGGCAGCCGCGGGTTTTCGCTGCGCGCCTTTTCAAGGCGGAGGAGGGCCGTATCCGTGTGGCCCTGGAGCAGCTCCATGACCCCGATCCGGCCATACCAGACGGCGATGCCGGGCTCGTGCGGGCTCAGCCGAATCGCCTGCTCGATTGCCGGAACGGCGCCGTCGAGCGTGCCCGACAAAAACTTGCACCAGCCGACATGGGCGTAGGCCGGGGCTCGGCTGCGGTCGAGCGCGATTGCGCTCTCGTATTCGGGGATCGCTTCGGCGCAGCGTGCTTCTGCGCGCAAGACCTGACCCTTGACGTAATGCGCGAGCGCGCTGTTCGGCGCCGCGGCGAGGGCGCGGTCGTCGAGGTCGCGGGCGCGGCGCAGGTCGAGGCTGGGAAAATCGCTGAGCTCGTCGAGCACGCGCACGACCAAGACCCCGGCGAGCCGCGCCCGCGCATCGGCAAGCCCGGGGTCGAGCGCCAGCGCGGTCTCGAAATCGCGCACCGCCTCGTCATAGGTCTCGCGGGCGATCGGCTTGGTCAGCTCGGCGCGGCCGCGCAAGGTATAATCGAGAGCGTCCGGATGGGCGACCAGCCGCCCGGCTTCGGCGATCGCGAGCTGCGCCTGGAGGGCGCGTGCGATCCGCGCCGTGATCTCGTTTTGCACCGCCAAGAGGTCGCCGATATTGCGGTCGAACCGCTCGGCCCAGAGCTGGGCGCCGCTTGTGGCATCAACCAGCTGGACATTGATCCGCACCTCGTTAGCGGCGCGCTGCACGCTGCCTTCAAGGGCATAGCGCACGCCGAGGTCGCGCCCGATCTTGCGGGCGTCGACGTGCTTGCCCTTGTAGGTGAAGGCGGTGTTGCGCGCGATCACCATGCTGCCCTGGATGCGTGACAGGTCGGTGGTCAAATCGTCGGTGATCCCGTCGACGAAATATTCCTGCTCCGGGTCGTTGCTGAGATTGGCGAAGGGCAGCACGACCATCGACAGCCGCGGCGCGGAATTCAACCGCCCGATCGACATCAGACCGGCCGGCCGCAGCCACCATCCGGCGCCGGCGAGGATCAGGACTAACAGCGCAGCCACGGCCCCGAGAAACAGCGGACGCGCGGCTCGGCGACGGGCGGCCGGCGCCCGGTCAGCAGAGCCGATGCTCTCCTCGAGCCGGAAGACCCGCACCGGGTCGGCGATATTCTTGACCCGCTGCTCGCCGAGGCTGGCAAAGGCGGCCGGGAGCCGCGAGCCGATCTGCTCGCGCACCGCACCCGAGATGCAAACGCCGCCCGGCTGCGCCAGCGTCTGCAGGCGGGCGGCAATGTTGACGGTGTCGCCGTAGAGGTTCGACCCTTCGACGATGGCATCGCCGACATGGATGCCGATGCGAAACCGCATTTGCTCGTCTGGCGGCTGTTTTGCATTTTCTTTGGCGATCGCCTGCTGGACGGCGACCGCGCATTCGACGGCGTCGAGCGCGCTCGCAAAATCGGCGACCACACTGTCGCCGGCGGTGTTGAAGATGCGGCCGTGATGCTCCGCGATCAGCCGGTCGAGCACGAGGCGGCAGGCTTGCAGCCGGCGCAACGTGCCGACCTCGTCGCGTCCCATCAGCCGGCTGTACTCGGCGACGTCGGCGGCAAAAATCGCGGCGAGCTTGCGCGCGACCGCCGGGCCTGCCGTCACCTGGCCCTCCTCACCGGCGCTTCCCGAAACCGCTGGCATGCAAGGGTTATCATAGCACCCTTCGGGTCTTATCCGGCGGGAGTTGGACGATGGCGGAGACGCTGCACGGATATGTGATCGACATCCCCTATCTGCGCGATTTCAAGCCGATGCTGGCGCCGGCCTGGCTCGACCACGCAGTGCTCGTCAACGGCGTGTCGCCGCCCGCCCGTGCCTGCGGATTTGCCTGGTGCGACCTCGGCTGCGGCCAGGGTGTGAGCGCGGTCATTTTGGCGACGACCCATGCGCGCGGCCTGTTTTACGGCATCGATGCCATGCCGGCCCATATCGAGCATGCGCAAGATCTCGCCGCCGCGGCGGGAGTCGGGAATGTGCGCTTCGAAGCCGCCGATTTCGCCGAGGCCGCCGACCGCGACTATCCGCCCTTCGATTACATCGTGTCGCACGGTGTCTACAGCTGGGTCGATGCAAGCACGCAAGCCGCATTGCGGCATTTCATCGACCGCCATCTGAAGCCGGGCGGGCTCGTCTATGTCAGCTACGATGCGATGCCGGGCTGGGCGCGCGACCTGCCGTTTCAATATTTGCTGCGGACGCTCGCCGAAAGCTTTCGCGGCGACAGCAGGGCGCGCGTCAGCGCGGCGACGGAGGTGATCCGCTCCCTGGCCGCCGCCCCGCCCCTGGCGGCGAGCTTTGTCCTCGGCGAACTCGCGAAGCAGCCGGACGACTATCCTCCGGCCTATCTCGTGCATGAATTTATGCATGCGGCATGGCGGCCGCTCTATGTCACCGAAATGCGGGCGGCGATGCGGGCGATCGGTCTGAGCCCGGTCGGGTCGGCGACATTTATCGAAAACGACGACGGGCTGGCATTGCCGCCCGCGGCCCGCGCCCTGTTGGCGCCAATCGACGACGAGGATCGGCGCGAGCTGGTGCGCGACTATTTTCTCGACCAGCGCCTGCGCTGCGATGTTTTTACCCGCGGCAGCCGCCGGCTCGATCCCGGCGAGCGGCTGGCGCAGTTCGCCGGCCGCAGCTTTGCGCTTGCCCGCCCGGCGCCGACAATCGGCTATGCCGCCGACACCCCGGCGGGCCGCCTCGCCTACGACACCCCGGCGGCGCGCGCGATCCTCACGGCGCTCACGGCCGGGCCCCGCCGGCTCGGCGGTATCGCACACGCCCACCGGCACGAGCTGCTTGCGGCCATGCTGCTCTTATGCGCCGTCGGCGATGTGATCCCGGTCGAAGCGGCGGGCGGCGATGTCGCCGCCTTGAACCGGGCATTGTGGCGCCGGCTCGACGGGCCGGACCCGATCCTCTGGCTGGCGCTGCCATGCGGCACCGCGCTGCCGGCCGCTCCGGGCCTGCTTCGCCGGCTGCGCGACGGCATGCGCATCGACGATCCGGCATTTCCCGGCTGGCGCGATTTTCTCACCGCGCACGGCCTCGCGCTCGGCGCGTGACCGGTCACGGGTTCACGGGTTGTGCCGCAGCCGGTGCCCGCATTTCTTCGCTGGCATCGTCGCTTCGGCCGCTTTAAGTTCGCCGCACCAAGCAATTGCGGTCAACGGGAGAAGTGGTAATGGCGTTCGAATTCGGCATGTTCCACGAATTTCAGTGCCCCGCCGGCATGACGCAAGAGGCCGCCTTTGCCGAATCCTTCGCGCAGGTCGATGCTGCGGAACGCTGGGGGCTCGATGCAATGTGGCTCGCCGAAATTCACGTCGCGCCCGAGCGGTCGGTGTGCTCGGTGCCGCTGACCATCGCCAGCGCCATCGCCGCGCGCACCAAAAACATCAAGATCGGCACCGGGGTCCAGGTCCTGCCGCTGTGCCATCCGCTGCGGATTGGCGAGGAGGCGGCCACGGTCGACCAGATCAGCCAGGGTCGGCTGATTTTTGGCGTCGGCCGCTCCGGTTTTCCGCGCACCTACGAAGCCTATGGCGTGCCCTATGGCGAGAGCCGCGAGCGTTTTGCCGAAACACTCGAAATATTAAAGCGGGCATGGGCCGAGGAATCGTTTTCCTATTCCGGCAAATATTATTCGTTCGAGAACGTGCGCCTGACGCCAAAACCCTATCAAAAGCCGTGGCCCGAGATCCGCATCGCCGCCAACAGCGCCGACACGTTTCCGGCGATCGCCAAGCTCGGCCATGGTGTCTTTGTCGCCGTCCGCCTCGGCACCCTCTCCGAGCTCGGCCCGAACATCCGCGCCTATCGCGAAGCATGGAAGGCGGCGGGCCATCCGGGCGAGGGCAAGGTGTTTTTGCGCGCGCCGATGTATGTCGCCGATACCGCCGAGGCGGCGCGCTCCGAGCCCGAGGACAGCATCATGTATTTCTACCGCTATTTGGGCGAGCGGCTCGAGGATTCGGCGACACGAGCCGGGGTGCGCGCGGTCGAGGACCGCGCCGCGCGCGGCCGGCGGCTGCAAACCATCAGCTACGAGGAGGCATTGCGCGACAAGATCATCGTCGGCACCCCCGGCCAGGTGACCGACCGGCTGATGGGGTTGAAGGAGGAATTGGGCCTCGACGGCATCCTCGCCGAGATGAATTGCGGCACCAGGATCCCGCATCAGCGGGTCATGCGCTCGCTCCAATTATTGTGCGAAGAGGTCAAGCCCCGCTTCCACTGACCGCCGCAGCCTATCCCGCGGGGGCGGCAGGAAATTTGTGGCGTCGCAGTGTCCGTTGCCGCATCTGGCCCGGTCCGCGGCCTCGCCGCTACGGCAGGGCGCGCCGTCAGGAATTTTGCGGGTAGCACGCGCTCGCGGTCAGCGAGACCCCGTCCGCAGGAAAGAAAAACGCGAGCGGCGCCATGCTGACAAAGCTCTTGGTGATCGAGACCTGCGCAAAGCCGGAAGTGCCGCCGCAGCTGGCATTGGTCGTCGGGGTGATGTCGCCGCTGGCCAAGGCGACGCCCCATTGGCCGGCGATCCCTTCGACATAGCTTTGCGCGGTCGATTGGCTGTAGGCGCCGCCGGAGGCGCACGGCCCCGTGGGGCTGGTTCCCTGCGCGATGGCAACGCAGCGCGCGCCGGCCCCGGCGGTCTCTTGCAGGGCCTGCCAGGTCCACAGCAAGCGGCCGAACTCGACGGTGCCGAAGAGCAGCGCAATAAACACCGGCGCCAACAGCGCGAATTCGAGCGCCGCCGCACCCGCCGAAGCCCGGGCGAGCCTCCGCCAGCCGCCCCGTCTCATTGCGTCTCGACGATCGCGCTGCGGCTGATCGTCCCCGGAGCAAAGCCAAAGGAAGGAAACAGCGACGCAAAATTGCAGCTCGCGGTGATCGTCACAAACTGGCCGGCCACACCGCCCCCGCCGCAGGCGCTCTGGCAGGCGACAGCGCTGCCCCAGCTCCAATTACCGGGCGTTCCGGAGGGGCAGTAGCAGCCGGTCGAATCATTGCCGTTGTTGACATCGACGGTGCTGGTCGCCCAGCCGGTGCCGTTGGTATTGTTGACGACGTTGCCGATGTCGCTCGCCAGCGTGGCGGGGTTGCTGGCGACGAGCGCCGCATTGTTCTCGGCGTATTGCGCGCCGGCGCTGACCGCGGCGTCGAGCGCGGCGTCGGTGTAGATATAGCGGCCGACATCGACGACACCCGCGAGGATGATCAGGAACACGGTCGACAGCAGCGCAAACTCGATCGCCGCCACCCCGCGCTCGTCGTGCAGGACCCGAGAGACCGGCGGCAACGACCGGCCCGGCCTTATCGCGGTCACCGCCGCCTCATTGCACCAATGCCACACTTCCGCTCGAGCCGCTGCTGCCGCCGCCGAGCCCGGTGCAGGTGCTGGTGGCGGCCGAGCCGCCGGTCAGCGTAACCTGCAAGCCCACGAACTCGAGGCAGCCGCCGCCGTTGTTGATTGTGCCCGAACCGCTCATATCGACCGCCCCGTTCGGCAGGTAGAACGCGCCGGTGATCGTAGTGCCGGAGCTGCCCCCGGTGAAAAGCGCGCCGGCACTCGAATGCGGTGACGACGAGGTCGGACCGATCACCGCTAGATCCTGCATCGTGCCCGAGCTCGGCGCGGTGAAGCTGACATTGCTGAAGCCGGCCCCGACATAGAACGCGAGGCCGCTGCAGCTACCGGAAGCCGGTACCGTGGCCCCGCCGATCACCAGGCTGACATCGCTGGCGGCAACGGTGCCGCCGCCGCTGCCGCAGCCGATCGCGACATAGCCGGCGACGGTATAGATGCCGGCGCCGAGGGTCGCGCCGCAGGCCAGTGACACATAACCGTTGATGTCGTGCTCGGCGGCGGCGGGCAATGCCAGGCAGGCGGCGCTGCTGCCGCCGTTGGTGATGTTTCCGGCGGTCTGAAACAGGTCGCCGGCGCCGGTGGCGTCACCGAGCGTGGTGATGGCGCCGCCGCCGATGGCGATCGAGTAGCCGTCATTGGCTTTCCCGATGTTATAGCTGTTGGTGCTGCCGCTCCCCATCGTCAGGGTCGAGCCGCCGCCGACATAAATCCCACCGGCGAGAACGAAGGTGCTGGGGCCGCCGAGCGTCAGCGTCGAGGCATCGCAAATGCTGTAGCCGGTCGAGGAATTGCACGCAGCCGTGCTTGCGCCGATGTTGAAGGTGCCGGCACTGAAAGTGAGCGGCGCCGCACCGCCGGTGACGATGCCCGCGGCCAAATTGTAGGTGGCGCCGCTGCCGCCGATGAAGGTCAGCCCGTTCGACGAGGTCGCTTTGACGAGCCCGCTGAAATTATAGGTCGCGCCGGACGACGTGTTGGTGAAAGTGGCCGAGCTGCCGCCGCCCATCGTCAAGGCGCCAAAGGTGAACGGTCCGGTGCCGGTGCAGGTGATCGCCCACGGCGATTTTGACGAGCTCGTGCTGCATCCCGAGGGCAGGGACCCCGTCATCTTGTTCGAGCTCAAGGTCAGGGCGGTCCCGCCGGACACCGACGGCCCGGTAGGCGAAGTGATCGCGCAGACCGTGTCGGCGGTGCCGAGGCAATTGCCCAAGCTGTCAAAGCCGAGACGTTGAGTGGCGGCGGTAAAGGCCGGCAAGCAGGTCCCCGCGGTCGGGCAGATCGGGTCGGTGGTTTTGACGTTGTTGTAGCTGACGCTGCCGCCGGCGGGTGCGGTGATCAAGGCACCGCCGCTGACGCTGTAGCTGGTTTGATAATCGACGTCTTTGGTGACGAGCTGGGCGCCGCCGTCAAGGCTTACTGTACTGTTCGAAGCGACGGCGCAACTCGTGGGCGGCGGACCCGGCGTCGCACTAGTAATGTGAGTGCCGCCGTTCATGGTGAGGCCGGTGCCCCCGCTGCCGAGCGCAATGATGCACCCGGGAGCATCGGCTTTGATCTCGGCCGAAGCGGAGGCGGTGACTGGCACGGCGGTGTCGGCGGTCAGCACCCGTGCGAGATACAGCGGGACGTTCGTTGTCACGCTGACCTGCATCGCCTGGTGGCCGTCGCCGGTCGGCGAAGTGACGAGGTTTGCGCTCGGGTTGGCGAGGCCGTTCAGGGTGGCGATGTTGCCGGCCGCAGCGGTGGCGTCATCGGTCGAGCCGGTGGCATTGTAGACGAGGGCGCCGCCATAGGCGGCGAGATCGGCGATACGCTGGTTTTCCGAACGCTGCATCAAGACACGTCCGTAATCGACGGCTAATGCCGCGACCCCGATCACCGCGACGAAGGAGAGCGCGGCGATGATGCTGATCGACCCGCGCCGGTCGCCGATAATATTCATAACCCGCAACCTTGCTGTCGGCTTGCTTGGTGCATCGGCTGCACAGCTCCAGCGCAAGCTCGTCCTTTTCCTGCGGCACCCCCGATCTCGGATGGCGTGCCAGCCGTAACCCATCGCCCCGAGCGAGAACCCAGGCTTTTGTTTGGACGGTGATAGAGAAGGTACATCGTGCAAGCCGCGGAGCGCCCGGAAGCAAGGCTAAGCGGGATCGGTAAACGAACCATTGACGGTTGTTCGGTCGCGCGGCGCGGCGGGTCACGCTATGCTGGGACTCGCCCCGGAGCGATGAACGAGGATGGCGTGACGCGTCTCGCCGGCCGATCCCACCTGCCGCAACTCGCCCTCGCCCTGAGCCTGGCGGCGTCGCCGTTCGGCTGCGCGGTGCCGCCGGCTCCGCCGGCCAACCCATTCGTCGGCACTTGGGCTACCGCCGACAACGACATCGTCACCATCCGCGCCGATACGATTGTGCAGCGCGAGCCGGACGGCCGCAGCGTGACGCTCGACAATCGGGCCTGCGGCGGCGTCTTTCGCTTTAACTATGACACCAGAAGCCGACAGACGCTGACAGGATTGATCATGCGCCAGCCCGAGCTGCAAAAGAAATTATCCGAGCTATTGCCGGCGCCGATCTATCGCGTGGTCGAGCTCGTTTGCGATCACGGCGACCAAACTTACGTATTGCTGAACGATCGGCAGCTGGTCGCGATCTATCGCGACGGCGACATCGGCGCCATCGACCGTCTGGCGCGCCGTTGATCTGTGCTATATTTAAGCCTTCGGGGGCGACGCCCAAGATGCAGGCGGGCAGATCGTGGCTGGGGTGAGGAAGGCCGAATGGCGGCCGCTGTTTAATTTCGTTCTGACCGGCTTGGCGGCGACGGCGCTGGCTGCATGCGCGCAACCGCCGCCCTCGGCGCCGCCAAAGCCGGTGGCGGCGCTGCCGCCGCCACCGCCGCCGCCAAAGCCGTTGCCGCGCCATCGGCCGGTCCCGCGGCCTGCTCATAAGCCCGAAGCTCCGCCCGAAGGGGTGGCCGGGTCCGAAGATGAGGCGGTTGCTTTTGCCGCGCCCGAACCGGGCGTGCGGCCGCCGGCGTCGGCGGTGTCGCCCCGCGCGAGCGAACTGATCGGCCTCGACCAGTCGGCGGCTTCGCGGTTGTTCGGCGCCGCGGTGGAAACCGCCGAAGAGCCGCCGGCGACGGTGTGGCGCTGGCGCAGCGCCAGCTGCGAGCTCGACTTGTTCTTTTATCTGGATTTGCGCAGCGGCCGCATGCGCAGTCTGCGCTATGCCTTCAAGGGCGATGCCGGCGACAGCGTCGAGCAGCAGGATTGCTTGCGCTCGCTCGCCGCGGCCCGCAGAACCTAGGGGCGCCGGCGATGCCGCATCTTCTGCTGGTCGATGACGACGATTTGTTTCGCGAGTCGCTCGAGCTCAATCTGATCGACGAAGGCTACGCCGTGACCTCGTTCGGTAGCGGCGGTGCGGCGCTGGCCTATCTGGAAACGGGTGGCGGCGGCGATGCGATGCTGCTCGATTGGCGCATGCCGCAGCTGACCGGGATCGAGGTTTTGCGCCGCATGCGCGCGTCCGGGATCGCGATCCCAGTGATCTTTCTGACCGCGCTCTCCGACGATATCTACGAGGAGGCAGCCCTCGCCGGCGGCGCGGTCGATTTTATCGACAAATCGCGCCGGCTGCCGATTTTGATCAAGCGGATCGAGCTGATCGCCGAGGGCGTGCGCCCGCTCATCGAGCCCGAGCCGCCGCGGCCGGCGGTGATGGTGCTTGGCCGACTCGAGCTGCGTTTCGATACGAGCCGCGCCTTGTGGGGCGGCCGTCCGGTCGATCTGACCTTGACGGAGTTCCGGATCTTGGCGCTGCTCGCCGAAAATGCCGGCCACGACGTCGGCTACCGCGACATCTATGATCTGGTGCACGGCAAGGATTTTATCGCCGGCCACGGTGCAGAGGGGTATCGGGCCAATGTCCGCACCTTCATCAAGCGTATCCGCAAGAAATTCCGCGATGGCGACCCCGGTTTCGACCGTATCGAAAATTACGCCGGTTTCGGATACCGCTGGAACGCGCGGGCGTGAGCGGCGCCGGAGTCTGCGCTGGGCATGGTCGCTGACGGCCAAGTCAGCGCTGCTCGCCGTCATCTTTCTGCTCGTTCCCGCTTTTCTCTACATCGAGTTCCAGGCCGCCTACGAGGACAGCCAGAACCTGCTGCTGCGCAGTGTGCGCGACGAAGGGCGGGTGATCAGCCAGTCGCTGTTGCCGATGCTCGAAACCGCCGACACCGGCTCGCTGCCGCAGCTCGGCCAGGTCCTGTCGCGGTTTGCCGGCGAGGTGACGACGATCAAGCTCTTGCTCGCCCCAGCCGGCGCCGGCGGCGGCACCGACGGGTTTTACTACGTCGCGTCGTGGCCGACGGTCGAGCCGAGCAATCTGCAGGCCGAGCGCGAGACCCTGGCGCGCCAGGGCGTGCTCAACCACCTGGCCCAGAATTGCAAAGGCGAGATGCCGTTTTCGCTGGCCTATGACCGACCGACCGGCGGCGCCGAGATCGTCACCGCAGTAACCCCGCTGGCGACCGCGGCCGGCTGCTGGGCGGTGGTCGCCTCGTTCTCGGCCGACGCTTTTCCTTCGGCCCATCTCGGCCAGCCCTATTGGGCGACGCCGACGGTGCGCATCGCCGCGCTGATCTATCTGGCGATGGCGGCAATCACCTTCTCGACATTGTTGAGTGTGCGCGGCGGGCTGCGCCGCTTTGCCCGACGCGCCCGGCGAATTCGCGACCAGGGGCCGGATGCCGGCTCGTTCGCCGCGCGCGCTGATCTGCCGGAACTGGCCGAGGTCGCAGCCGAGTTCGACCGTATGGTCGAGGCGTTGCATCGCTCGGCTGCCGAAATCCGCCGCGCTGCGGAGGACAACGCGCACGCTTTCAAGACACCAATCGCGGTGATCCGCCAATCGGTCGAGCCGCTGCGCCGCGCCATTGCCGATGGCAACCAGCGCGCACAGCGCGCGCTCGGCGTGGTCGAGCAGGCGGTGGACCGGCTCGAAGGCCTAGTCGCCTCGGCTCGCCGGCTCGACGAGGCTGCCGCCGACCTGATCGACGAGCCGTTGGTGCCGGTCGATCTTGGCCGCGTCGTCGGCCGGCTGATCCAGCGCCAGTCACCGACTCTCGATAGCCGGGGCCTGACGATTGTGCTGGCCAGCCGGGATCTGACCATCACCGCCGATTTGCTGCCGGGCCTCTATGTGCTGGGCAGCGAAGCGATGATCGAAACCGTGCTCGAAAACCTGATTGACAACGCGGTCTCGTTCTCGCCGACCGGCAGCAAGATACTGATCCACCTCGCGCATGACGGGCGCTTTGCTCATTTGACCGTCTCCGATAACGGCCCAGGCGTGCCGGAGGGGCAAATCGAGCGGATTTTCGACCGCTATTATTCCGAGCGTCGCGCCGGCGCGGCAGACGAAGCCCCGTCCAGCTATTTCGGCATCGGGTTGTGGATCGCGCGACGCAATGTCGAGGCGATGGGCGGGACGATCACGGCGGAGAACGCGGTGCCGCAGGGCTTGACCGTGCATATCCGCCTGCCACTAGCGCCGAGCCGCGGCTGAAGCCGGTTCGTCCGCTGTTGCATGGAAGCGCGCCTCAAAACCGGGCTGTGGGTCAAGGCTTTGATTCGGCGCTGCGATCTGAATGCGATAGCGGTCGCGGTTGCGGCCAAAGGCGACCCCGACGCCGGCGCAGTGCTACTCAAATTGCTGCATCGCGACCGCCTCTGCCGGGTGCTGGCACAGGCGCGTGGACCGGATGGCGAGCTCGTCTGGATGTGCGCGACCGGGGCGGCAGCGGTGGCCGAAGCCGATGCCGATGCCTATATCGCTCGCCAGCGCAGCCGCGACCCCGACCTCTGGGTGGTCGAGATCGAGACGGCCGCGGCGGCAACGGTGCTCGACCGGCCAATCGTCTGACCGGCGAAAGGCCGAATGGAGCGAAGGCATGGGCTTCAGCATCTTGATCGTCGACGACGAGCCCGACGTGGCGGAGCTGTTTCGCCAGCGGTTTCGTCGCGAGGTGCGCGCCGGACAATATGTGCTGCATTTCGCGGCCTCGGGCGAGGAGGGGCTGCGCCGGCTCGGCGAGATCGAGCCCGAGCTGATCGTGATCTTGTCGGACATCAATATGCCGGGCATGGACGGGCTCGAGCTGTTGGCCGAGATCCGGCGCCGGCGACCGGAATTGCCGGTGCTGATGGTGACCGCCTACGCCGACGACGACCGCCGGCGGCGCGCCGCCGAATCGGGGGCGGCCGCTTTCCTGGCCAAGCCGATCGATTTTGACGAGCTGAAGCGGCGGCTGGCCGAGCTCGTCCCGGCGGCGCCGGGCGGCACTGGCGAGGTGCCCGGGCGGTGATGGCCCGATTGACCATTCGCGCTCGGCTGATCCTGCTGTCGAGCCTGCTGCTGCTGGTCCTGGTTGCGACCAACCTCTATCTGACCCGCCGTCTGGCCGAGAACTCGGCGGGCCTGGTCGAGGCGGCAAAGCTGCTCGACGTGATCGGCGAGGCCAACGACGCGCAATATCAATTCGGCGAGCTGCGCTATTGGCTGACCGCGCTCTCGGTCAGCCAGATGGCCGAAGCCGGGCAGCATGCCGCGACGGCGCGCGAAGCGCTCGAGCGCAGTCTCGACCGGCTGACGCGCCCGCAGCCGCAGGCGGTCGCCGCGATCCGCGACGAGCTGGCGCAATACGAGGATTTGGCCGGCCAGGCGGTCGAGGAATACACCGCCGACCAGCGCGACATGGGCAACAAGCTGTTGGCCGAGGCGAGCCGGCACAGCGTTGCCGTCGATACCCGGCTCGACGCGATCGTCAAGAAACTGACCGAGGATTCGCAGGCGGCGCGCACCCGGCTCGTCGCCCGCGCGGCGGCGGCGGCGCGGCTCTCGCGCATCGTCGTCGCCGCCGCGGTGCTGTTCGGCGCGCTGCTGACCTTTCTCGTGCTGCGCTCGATCGCCCGGCCGTTGCGGCGCCTGGTGATTGCGATGAACGGTCTCAACGCCGGCAACCTCGCGGTCGCGATCCCGCCGGCGGGCCCCGACGAAATCGGCGCCATGGCCCGCACGCTCGCCGCGTTCCGCGCCACCCTCGAAGAGCTGCGGCACAGCATCGCCCAGTTCGAGGCGCTGAGCGCGGTCGGCCGCGCGGTCGGCGCGGCGCTCGATCTCGGCACCGTGCAATCGCTCGTCGTCGCCCGCGCCGTCGAGCTGTCGCGGGCCGGCGCCGGCATGATCTGGGAATACGACGAGGCGACCCGGGAATTCCGCTTTGGGATCAGCCACGGCGCCGAGCCGGCCTTGACCGAGAGCCTGAAGGCGCATCCGATCGGCCGCGAGCAGGGTGTGATCGGGCGCTCGATCGAAACCGGCGCGCCGGTGCAGGTGCCGGACTTCGCCGCGAGCCGGCTGATGCTGCCCGAGCTCGCCGACCGGCTTGCCGGCCTCGGCTACCGCTCGCTGCTCGCCGCCCCGTTGCTGCACGAGGACGAAATCCTCGGCGGCCTCGTGATCCTGCGCCGCACCGCCGGCGATTTTTCCAAGGAAACCGTCGGGCTGGTCGAAGCCTTTGCCACCCAATCGGCGCTTGCCGTGCGCAACGCCAAATTGTTCGACGAGCAGCGTCGGCGCGAGCAGGAATTGCGCGCCGCCAACGACCGGCTCCGGGCGGCGCAGGCGAGCCTCGTCCAGGCGGAAAAGATGGCTTCGCTCGGCCAGCTGACCGCCGGGATTGCGCACGAGATCAAGAACCCGTTGAACTTCATCAACAATTTCGCCGAGCTGTCGAGCGAGCTGCTGGACGAGCTGAAAGCGGCAATCGGGTCTCTCGGCAAAACGCAGCCGGCCGCGGCACGGGCCGAGACCGACGAGGTGATCGCCACCCTGACCGGCAATCTCGAAAAGATCGTCGAGCACGGCCGGCGCGCCGACGGCATCGTCAAGAGCATGCTGCTGCATTCGCGCGGCGGTGTCGGCGAGCGCCAGACAACCGATCTGAATGCGCTCGCCGACGAGGCGCTGGGCCTCGCTTATCATGGCGCGCGCGCCCGCGACCCCGGCTTCAACATCGCGCTCGAACGGGATTTCGACCCGGCCCTCGCGCCGATCGACGTCGTGCCGCAGGATGTGACGCGAGTCTTTCTGAACCTGTTCGGCAACGGCTTTTACGCCACCGACAAGCGCCGTCGCGAGAGCGGCGACCGGTCGTTCCAGCCGGCGCTCAAGGTGACGACGCGCGATCTCGGCGACGAGGTCGAGATCAAGATCCGCGACAACGGCACCGGCATCCCACCGGAGGTGCGCGCGAAACTGTTCACTCCGTTTTTCACGACCAAGCCGACCGGCGAAGGCACCGGGCTCGGCCTCTCGATCAGCTACGACATCGTCGTGCAGGAGCATGGCGGCACGATCACCGTCGACAGCCGCGAAGGCGAGTTCACCGAATTCGTCGTGCGCCTGCCGCGCCATCCGCAACGAGCGCCGGCGACGGTTGCGTCGGGGGTGCCGGCATGAGCGGCGATGCCGATGTCGAAATCCTGAATGTCGAGACCGGCTTTGCCCGGTTTCTGCGCATGGAGGTGGTCGAGCTCCGCCATCGTCTTTATTCCGGCGAGTGGAGCGCGCCGCATCGCTGGGACGTGCTGCGCCGCGGTGCGGCGGCGGCGGTCGTGCTCTACGATCCCGACCGCGACAGCGTGGTTCTGGTCGAGCAGTTGCGCCTGCCGGCTTTTCTCGCCGGCGCCGCACCCCGGCAGCTCGAGCTGGCGGCGGGCCTCGTCGAAGAGGGCGAGGCGCCCGAAGCCGTCGCCATCCGTGAGACGCGCGAAGAGACCGGGCTCGGCATCATCGGCGCGCCGCTCCCGATCCAGCCCTATCTGCCGTCGCCCGGCGCCTCCGACGAAATCGTGCACCTCTATTGCGCCCGCATCGACTCGACTGCCGCCGGCGGCGTGCACGGCCTCGCCGAGGAGCACGAAGACATCCGCGTCGTGGTCGAGACCATCGCCGAAATCGAAACCCTGCTCGACGCCGGCGCCATCGAGAACGGCCACACCCTGATCGGCCTCCACTGGCTCCTCCGCCACCGCCACCGCCTGCGCGAATTATGGGCAAGGGCCGATAACCGCGAAAATTGAGAAATGCTCGGAAATGCTGCGGAATTCGGGCGCAAATGGGACCAGCCTGTTCCGCGCAATGTATGAACAGTATCGCGGGCAGACGCTCCCGCCGCCTCCGGCGATCGAGCGGCATATGGCGGAATTAGGCGTTTCACCAAAACAGACCGACCGCGCTCGGCAGGTCTTTCAGAAGTCGGCGCAATACGCAGGCTACATCGATCCGGCGACGAGTCGGTTTATTCGGCCAGGAAACGGTTCTGTCGAGCGTGAGAAGCCAGCCGATCGCAACCGAGGCATCGGTGGCGGCCGAGGCGGAGATGGCGGCGATAAGCAAATCGATCCGATTATCCGGGGACTATTGGACCGACTTCCCAATCCAGGGGTGGTTTGGCCGGATGCCGAGCGCAAGCTATGGCTTCAGCTTCTGGAAGGAAGCTTCAAATTGATCTATAAAGATACGGGAGACACGCAGCCCGCGCCCGCCCGGCACGACCACAGCGAATGATCCACGCGATACGTATTGCGATCATCATCGCTGTCGCGCTGATAATCTCCGGGCTTGCGATCGGCGGTATCTATACGGTTGCGGCTGGGTCGTCGGAGAACAATCCAGCAGGCGGCGCGATTTTCGTGGTGAACCGGTTTACGGGTAGCGTGAACTGGTGCAACGCGGCCGGTTGCCGCGAGTCAAAATGAGGCTGGTCCCATTTGCGCCCGAATTCCGAAATGCTGGCGACCCCGGCAGGATTCGAACCTGCGGCCACCTGCTTAGAAGGCAGGTGCTCTATCCAGCTGAGCTACGGGGTCGGGAGCGCGATCGGCGGGTCAGCGGACGCGGTCATAGCGGAAATTGTCGGCGTAGCTCTTGGGCCGCTCGTGCGCGATTTGCGGCTCGATCACGACATAATCGATGGCGTTGCGCTCGGCAAAGGCAACGGCCTCCTCGCGTGACGCGAATTGGAGCCGCACCTCGTTCAAGGTGTCGGCGGCGCTGGCCCAGCCCATCAGCGGGTCGGGGCGGCGGCTCGATTCGGGCGCATATTCGAGCACCCACCGCCGCATCTGGGCGCGGCCCGATTGCATTGCCGTTTTTGGCGGCCGAAAAATGCGCGCCTGCGCCATGCAAACTCCCCGCAGCAAAAGCGTGGTCGGGGCGAGAGGATTCGAACCTCCGACATCCTGCTCCCAAAGCAGGCGCTCTACCAGGCTGAGCCACGCCCCGACACCACAACCGCGCCGCTTTTAATGGGTCGGCCAGAGCCCCGCAAGCATGCCCGCTGTCGGGCGCTGCCGTTGCTCGATCGGGTCTATCGGCGTATCGTGGTGCCGAGGCTGCCGCCGCAAAGGAGAACGCAATGATCCACCACGTATCGATACCGGCGCGCGAGCCGCAGCACGTTGCCGAAGTGCTCGCCGAGCTGATGGACGGCAAGTACTATCCGTTCGGGCCGCTCGAGGGCGCCTATATGGCGTCGAGCGGCGATGCGCACGGCACGATGATCGAGGTCTATCCAGACCGGGCGACGCTCGACATCCCGAAAAACGACGATCAGGTCGTCTTTGGCGACAATGCGGCGCCGCCGCAAACCTGGCCGTTTCACATCCTGCTCTCGGTGTCGCGGGAGCCGGCCGAGGTCGAGGCGATCGGAGCGCGCGAAGGCTGGCGCGTCAAGACCTTCGGCCGCGGCATGCGGGGCCATAAGCCGTTTTTCCACGTCATCGAGTTCTGGCTCGAAAACCGGCTGATGATCGAGGTCGTCTCGCCGGCGATGGCACGGGAATATGAGGACTTCCTCAAGAACGCCCGGCCCGAGATCATGGCCGACCCCGAGGCGGTGCGGCTGATGCGCGCTACTCATGTAAAAGAGCCGGCCTAAACGAGTGATCGGCGCGCCGCTCGGCGAAGCGGCTCTGACCCTTTACGGCAGCTTTACCTCCAGCTCCAGCTACAAGCCGATGCTGTATCTGGCGTTGGCCGGCCTGCCGTTTTCGTTCCGCACCGTCAACCTGAAGACCGGCGTGCAAAGGACGCCCGAATATCTGGCGATCAACCGCTGGGGCGTGGTGCCGTCGTTGCGCCACCGCGGGCTGACTATCTTGCAGTCGAATGTGATCCTCGACTATCTGGCGCGCGAGACTCGGCATTTCGAAGGCCGCACCGAAGCGCAGCGCTGGCAGGCGCGGGAATGGCTGTCCTGGGAAGCGGACCACATCACCGCGGTGGCGCGGGTGCGCCACTCGGCGCGGTTCCGCAAGATGCACGACGAGGTCATTGCCGAGTTCCGGCCGCGCGCCGAGGCGGCACTGTCCTTTGTCGATAACAGGGTGAAGGACCGGCCGTTTCTCGTCGGGGAGGAATGCACGATCGCCGATATCGGCTGCTGGGGCCGCATGGTGTTCATGGCCGAGGGCGGGTTCGAGATCGGGAAATGGCCGCATCTCGAAGCCTGGGCCGGCCGCCTCAAAGCGATGCCCGGCTTTGCGTTGCCCTATGACCTGATCCCGAGCAAGGATCGCGATTACCCGGCGGCGCCCCACTATTCGCCGAAATAGCGCTGCAAGAAGACAGGCCGACAACTAGGCCGGTGGCCCGCCGCGGTGAGGCGCCGCCGCGCTGCCAAGCCTGTGCTGGGCAGCGGGCCATCGGCGCACCGTCCTTTCGCAATGGCTCGCGATTGGGCATGGTGACGTTTTTCGAGATGCATTCGCGGCCCTGATGTTCGAAGCCGAGGCCCGCTGGCTGTGCCGTGCGCTCGACACCTTTGCGCCGGCACGTCTGACGCCGATGCTCAACCTCGGCAGCAGCACCGCACAGGTACGCGAAGGCGTGCAGCCCTGGATCGAGAACGAGCTGCTGCGTCCGCTGCGCACCCGCGGGGTCGAGATCGTGCATGTCGACCGGCGTGAGGCGCCGGGGGTCGATCTCTGCGCCGACCTGACCGATCCCGGCGACGTGCCGCGGCTGAAGGCGCTCGAGCCGCGGGCGCTACTGTGCTGCAACCTGCTCGAGCACGTCGTCGCCCCCGATTGTTTGGCGCGGCATTGCCTCGACCTGTTGCGGCCCGGCGGGCTCGTCGGTGTCACCGTGCCCTATAGCTATCCGCATCATCGCGACCCGATCGACACGATGTACCGGCCAGGCTTGGCCGAGCTCGAGCGGCTGTTCGCGGGGGCGCGGCTCCTCGACGGCGCGATCATCGGCGCCGGGAAATCGTATCGTGACGATGTGCGCGCGCGGCCCTGGATTCTGCTGCGCCACCTGGCGCGTTTCCCGGCGCCCTTTCTGTCGCTGGAAAAATGGCGGCGTTCGATGGCCAAGCTCTACTGGCTCGGCGCCGAATACCGCATCACCTGCGCGGTGTTCGAAAAGATTTAGCGATTGTGCCGCTGCTCGGCAACGCGCGCGTTGGGGGTATTCCGGGTGCCAGGGGGGCCGACGCAAGATTTTCGACCGGAGGCGGTTGACCCGCCCCCGTGCGCACGGCCTCACACTTTTTCGATCAGCTCCATCTGGGCGCCGTCGGGGGCTTCGAGAAAGCAGACGTGGCGACCGTTGTTCGGCGGCATTTCTTCGAGGATCTTGACGCCGTTCGCCTTCATCCTCGCCAATGTTCCCGGATAATCGTCGGTCTGCACCGCGATATGCTCGATGCCGTAATGCTGCTCGTGGTTCTGGCTCGCGATCAGCGTGGTGACGTTGAGCTGGAGCCCGTGCAAGTCGAGGCGAACGCCGCGGCCCGGGATCTCGGCCTTCATCGTGGCGCCAAAATTATCGATGTAGAACTGCGCGGTCACCATCGGGTCGCGGGTCTTGATGTGCACGTGCTGGACGGCATAGGCCATGGTCGTTCCTCCTTCTCGCGGGGTTGTTCTCTGCGCCGGGCGGCGCGGCCGGGAGTTGCCGCGCAACGATAGCGCGACGGGGACGGCGGCGCTATCCCGTTACGCCCGATCGCCGGCGTAGCTCGTCAGATCGATGAATTCGAGCACGGTCCCGTCGGGGTCGCGGAAATAGGCACGCGGGCCGTTGACGACGCCGCCCTGCCGGTCCTCCTCAAAGGTGATCTCGACCCCGTTGGCGCGCAGATGGGCGAGGGTCGCCGGATAGTCCTCGTGCGCCACGGCAAAGGAATGGTGCACCCCGCCATGGTCATCGGGCTTGGGATTGATCGGCGCCGGCCGTTCGACCAGGATCACACAAGTCCCGGCGGGTCGAAAAACGCCATCTTGCCGCCGTTCACTGTGGCCAGATGCCGGCAGCCGACGATCTCGGTGTAAAACCGCGTGCTGCGCGCGACATCGCTGACCGGAATGCTGAAATGAGCGACGGATTTGAGCGCGACCATGAATCCTCCCTCGAACGCCCGTCAGGATGGTCCTCGCGCCTCGCTGCCGCAAGCAGGGCTGGTTCGCGCGACGGCCGATTGCCGGCCGGAGCCTCGCCCATATATTGTGAGCCGCAGCAGGGTTTGACAAAGGACGAGGGATGGCGAGCGAGACGCTTGTTGCGCCGCGGGTGTCGCAGGGCGGCGAGGTTCAGGCGATCGGGCTGGTTTCGGCGGCGCATTTTGTCGGCCATTACCACATGCTGGTGGTGCCGCCGCTGTTCGCGCTGCTGAAGGTGCGTTGGGGTGTGGGCTTTGTCGAGCTGGGACTGGCATTGACCGTTTACGCCATCGTCTCGGTGGCGGCGCAATTGCCGATGGGCTGGATGGCCGATCGTTTTGGGTCGCGCAAACTGTTGATCGGGGCGTTGTGCCTCGGCGGCTGCTCGATCGCTTCGATCGGCATTGTCGACCGCTATTCGTGGCTTTTGGTCGCGGCCGGGCTTTCCGGCATCGCCAACGCGGTCTATCACCCGGCCGATTACGCGATCCTGTCGGCGCGGGTTGCCTCGGCCCGGATCGGGCGCGCTTTCTCGGTCCACACCTTTGCCGGCATGCTCGGCAACGCGCTGGCGCCGTTGTCGATGCTGGTGCTGGTGCCGCGGGTCGGGATCGGCGGCGCCTTGATCGCCGCCGGCATGGTGGGCCCGCTCGTCGCATTGCCGCTGATCGCCTCGCCCGCGGTCGAGGGCGACACCGTGCCGGCGCGGCATTCGCAAGGCGAGGCAAAAACGACACGCAGCGGCACCGTCTTCACCCCGGCGATCCTCGGGCTGATGGTGTTTTTTGTATTGCTGAGCCTGTCGACCAGCGGCATCAGTAATTTTTCGGTGCCGTCGCTGATGAGCGCCGATAGGCTGCCTTTCGCCGCCGCCAATTTGTCGCTGACGATCTATTTGACGGCGAGCGCCTTTGGCGTTCTCGGCGGCGGCTTTGTCGCCGATTTGACCCGCCGCCACGGCGAGGTCGCCGCGATCGGCTTTGGCATGAATGCGGTGATCGTGCTGGCGATCGGCACGATCGGTCTCGGTGCTGCGCCGTTGGTGACCTTGATGGGCCTTGCCGGGTTTTTGTCGGGCATGATCATGCCGTCGCGGGACATGCTGGTGCGCGCCGCCGCCCCCGCCGGTGCCATCGGCCGCGCCTTTGGCATCGTGACGATCGGGTTTAGCATCGGCGGCACGATCGGGCCGATGCTGTTCGGCTGGATCATGGACCGCGGCGTACCGCAATGGATCTTTATCGGCAGCGCGGTCTTTATGCTGCTTACCGTTGCGGCGGCCCTCTTCGGCGACCGCCGGTCGCGCGCCCGGCGCGCCTGCGCGGCGCCCTGAGACATGCACGGCTGGCTGCGCCGCGCCGGCAGCCGCTACGCCGAGCGGCGTGATGCGGCGGCGGTCGCCGATATCGACCGCGTTCCACACCTCGCCGCACCCTCGTCCGAGCCCGCCGCCGCGGCGCCGCCGCCTCCGACCGAGCGGCACGACCTGGTTCGCACCCTTCTTGCCATCCTGTTCGTCGCCGGGCTGATCGCCGCATCGGTCTGGATTCTGTGGCCGTTTCTGCCGGCGATCATTTGGGCAACGACCTTGGTGGTCGCGACCTGGCCGGTGATGCTGCGCGTCCAGCGCCGGCTGTGGAACCGCCGTGGACTTGCCGTCGCGGTGATGACGGTGACCTTGCTCGTGATCTTTGTCGTGCCGTTTTGGCTGGCGATCGCGACGATTACCGCAAATTTCGACCGCATCGTCGCCTGGGTCGCAGCTCTCAGCTCGTTCCGGCTGCCGCCCGCGCCGCAATGGCTCGGCGAATTGCCGCTGTTCGGAGCAAAGGCGGTGCAGCTCTGGCAGAATGCGGCGGCGAGCGGTCTCGGCGAGCTGGTGGCCAAGGCCGCACCCTATGCCGGCAGTGTTGCCGGCTGGTTTTTGGGCGCGCTCGGCGGGCTCGGCATCGCGGTCGCGCAATTTCTGCTGACCGTTGTCGTCGCCGCCTTTTTGTACGTCGAAGGCGAGCGCGCCGCGATCGGTGTGCGCCGTTTCGGCCATCGCCTGGCCGGCGTGCGCGGCGAGCAATCGGTGATCCTCGCCGGTCATGCGATTCGCAGCGTGGCGCTCGGCGTCGTGATCACCGCGCTCGTCCAATCGGTGCTCGCCGGGATCGGCGTCGGCGTCGCCGGAGTGCCGTTCGCCCCGGTGCTGACCGCGGTCATGTTCATGCTGTGCATCGCCCAGCTCGGCGCCGGGCCGGTGCTGGTGCCGGCGATCATTTGGCTCTTTTGGCGCGGCGAAGCGGGCTGGGGGACGTTTCTCGTCGTCTGGACCGTGATCGTCTCAGGCCTCGACAACGTATTGCGACCGATCCTGATCCGAAAGGGCGCGCATTTGCCGCTGATCCTGCTGCTCGCCGGCGTCATCGGCGGCTTGATCGCTTTTGGCCTCGTCGGCATCTTCCTCGGCCCGGTGGTCCTGGCGGTGGCCTACACCTTGCTGCAATCGTGGATGGCCGAGGACCCGGTCCCGGCAACCGACGACGCGGCGGGCCCGAGCCGCTGAGCCCCGTCCGCGTCAACCGCCATCTTGCGAACCTGCCGGCAAACCAGCATACACTCGGCCCGTTGAGATGATCGACGGCAGGGGAATGCGATGAACTTCCGGTTCGGCAGGTTTTGCTCTATGGCGCTGCTCGTCGCGGCGCTCGCCCTTTCGGGGATCGCGCAGGCGCAGACCGCGTCCGCCCCGGCCGGCGCAAAACAGCCGCGCTATCTCGTCTACTTCAACGAGTTCAGCGCCTATCTCTCGCCGCGGGCCAAGGCGACGATCGCGCGCGCCGCCAAGGACGCCAAGGCGACCGCCGCCAAGTCGATCACCGTGCAGGCGCGCGCCAGCGCCACCGGCACCGCGGTCACCAACAAATATCTTGCCCAGACGCGAAGCTCGATCGTCGCCGACGAATTGGAGGCCGACGGCATCACCCGGTCGATCATCCAGGAAGAGCCGATCGGCCAGACCGGGTCGAGCGACCCCTCGGTCTTCAACCGCCGCGTCGACATCATCATCG
>DASXAM010000344.1:0-5807 GCA_036404275.1 Allostellaceae bacterium | reverse complement strand
GAAAGCATGCCAACGGACCGAATGCCGCGGCGAGCAACATGCACAGCACGGACACCGCCATGGCGGCACGATCGCCAATAGAGCGGCCGAGCAGGCCGGCGACCAGCGATCCGAACAGGGGCGCGAAGACCGCGACGGCGTAGATCATCTCAACCCTTCATCAGGTTCACGTCCTCGACCTGGATCGAGCCGCGATTGCGGAAGTAAATCACCACGATCGCCAACCCGATCGCCGCCTCGGCCGCGGCAACGGTGAGCACGAACATCGCGAACACCTGGCCCACCAGATCGCCAAGCGCCGCCGAGAACGCCACCAGGTTCAGGTTGACCGCAAGCAGGATCAGCTCGACCGACATCAGGATGATGATGACGTTCTTACGATTCAGGAAGATGCCGAAAATGCCCAGCACCAGCAGGATCGCCGATACCACCAGGAAGTGACCGAGCCCGACCTCACTGCCCATGCTGCGCCTCCTTCACGGACCCAGGATCGGCGCTCTTCGGCCCGAATATGCCCACCTCCTTCACCCCCGCGCCAACCGATACCGTCACAAGCTCCAGCGTCTCCGCCACCGCGCGCTCCGTCTGCGCGCGGATACTCTGATGGCGCGAGGTCTTGCGATCGCGCAGCGTCAGCACGATGGCACCGATCATCGCGACGAGCAGGATCAGCCCCGCCACCTGAAATGCGAGCAGATAACGGGTATAGAGCACATCGCCCAGAGCACGCGTATTGGTGAGGGCGCCCGCTTGCGCCGGAAATCCCGCCCCCGTCAAGCTTCCGGGGATCAGCGCCCAACCGAGCCCAGCCGCGATCAGCTCGGCCAAGAGCACGAGCCCGACCAGGCCGCCGATCGGCAGATAGCGCACAAAGCCGCTGCGCAACTGGTCGAAATCGATGTCGAGCATCATCACGACAAACATAAACAAGACCGCGACCGCGCCGACATAGACGATGACCAGGATCATCGCCAGAAACTCTGCGCCGATCAGCACGAAGAGGCCGGCGGTGTTGAAGAACGCCAGGATCAGAAACAATACCGAATGCACCGGATTGCGGGCGGTGACGACGAGCGCGCCCGAAATCACCGTCACCACGGCGAAGATATAGAACAGCACCGCCTGGACGATCATTGCTCCGTCACCTGCCGCGCAGCATTTCCACCCTTCGAGACGGCCCTTCGGGCCTCCTCAGGGTGAGGCGATGTTTGAATTGCGGGGCCTCATCCTGAGGAGGCCGCCGAACGGCGGCCGTCTCGAAGGATGGGAACGAGGAGTAGGCCATCTGCAAGGACGCCCCACCGCTACCGGTACGGCACATCGAGCGCCAAATTGCGGGCGATCTCGGCTTCCCAGCGGTCGCCGTTCGCCAGCAATTTTTCCTTGTCGTAGAACAGCTCCTCGCGGGTTTCGGTCGAAAATTCGAAATTCGGCCCCTCGACGATCGCATCGACCGGGCAAGCCTCCTGGCAATAGCCGCAATAGATGCATTTCGTCATGTCGATGTCGTAGCGCGTCGTGCGCCGGCTGCCGTCCTCGCGCGGCTCGGCCTCGATTGTGATCGCCAGCGCCGGGCAGATTGCCTCGCATAATTTGCAGGCGATACACCGCTCCTCGCCGTTCGGATAGCGGCGCAGCGCGTGCTCGCCGCGAAAGCGGGTGCTGAGCGGCCCTTTCTCATAGGGATAATTGACCGTGACCGCGCGGCGGAACATGTAGCGCAGAGTCAGTGCCAGCCCCGAGACGAGCTCGGTCAACAACAGGCTTCGCGCACCGCGCTCCAAGAATGCCATCGATCGATCCCCCGGGCCGGGCCGCGCCGCCGCTATCGCCCCGGCGCCCAGCCGGTTGCGGTCAATACACCCGCCGTCAGCACCAGCCAACCCAGCGAAAACGGCAAAAACACTTTCCAGCCAAGTCGCATCAGCTGGTCGTAGCGAAACCGCGGAAACGTCGCCCGTACCCAGAGAAAACAGAAGGCAACAAAGGCGATCTTGAGGAAAAACCAGATCGGCCCCGGGATCCAGGTGAACGGCGCCACCCCGAAAGGTGCCAGCCAGCCGCCAAGAAACAGAATGCTCGTCGTGGCGCTGATCAGGATGATGTTGGCGTATTCGCCGAGATAGAACAGCGCAAACGCCATCGCCGAATATTCGACGAAATAGCCGGCGACGATCTCGGTCTCGCCTTCGACGAGGTCGAACGGTGCGCGATTGGTTTCAGCGAGGCCCGAGATGAAAAAGATCACAAACATCGGGAAGAGCGGGATGAAGAACCAGATATGCCGCTGCGCGGTGACGATGTCGCCGAGGTTGAGCGAGCCGACGCAGAGCAGCACGCTCACCATGACAAAGCCGATCGCCACCTCGTAGGAGACCATCTGCGCAGCCGAGCGTAAGGCACCCAAAAAGGCGTAGCGCGAGTTCGAGGCCCAGCCGGCGAGGATGATGCCATAGACCCCGAGCGAGCTGATCGCAAAGAGATATAGGATGCCGACATTGATGTCGGAGACGACGATTCCGGGGTTGAACGGGATCACCGCCCAGGCGGCGAGACTCAGGGCGAAGGTCACGATCGGCGCGATGAGAAAGACGATGCGGTTTGACCCGCTCGGGATCACCGTCTCCTTGATCAGGAGCTTCAGCCCGTCGGCAAAGGGCTGCAACACGCCAAACGGCCCCACCACATTCGGGCCTTTGCGCAATTGCGAAAAGGCCAGCACCTTGCGCTCGAAATAGGTCAGGTAGGCGACCGCTATCAGCAATGGCACGATCACCGCCAGCACCTCGCCGACGGTGATGATCGTCACCCCGAGATAGCTGTGCCAGAAGCTACCCATCGGTGCCCGTCCGCCCAGTCGAGATCGCGCTGCCGGCAAAGACCTGGCTGCACTCGGCCATCGTCTCGCTCGCCCGGCTGATCGGATCGGTCCGGTAGAAATCGGCGATCGGATAGGCAAAGGCCGCGGCGTCGACCGGTCCCTCGGCGCCGAACGGACCCCATTCCGCGCGCATGACGCGATCGGCTTGGGCCAGCACCGGATGGGCTTCGCGCATTCGGCGCCGCAATTCGCCCGGCGTGTCGAACGGCAGCGGGCGTCCGATCGCCCCCGACAGCGCGCGCATGATCTTCCAATCCTCACGCGCATCGCCGGGCGGGAACACCGCGCGCTGCGCGAGCTGCACCCGCCCCTCGGTGTTGACGTAGGTTCCGTCCTTTTCGGTATAGGCCGCGCCCGGCAGGATCACGTCGGCGCGCGCCGCGCCCCGGTCGCCGTGATGGCCCTGATAGACGACAAAGGCCGAACCGACATCGCTCAGATCGAGCTCGTCGGCGCCGAGCAAATACAGGACCTCGATATCGCCCGACTTGCAGCCCGCGAGGATCCCTGCGACATCGCGGCCGCCCGGCCCCGGGACAAAGCCGAGATCGAGGCCGCCGACCCGCGCCGCGGCCCGATGCAGCACGTTGAACCCATTCCAATCCTCGCGCACGAGGCCGCAATGCTCGGCGACGGTGCGCGCGGCACCCAGCACTTGCGCGCCGTCGGGCCGCGTCAAGGCGCCCTGGCCCAGCACCAGCATCGGCCGCTTTGCGTCGCGCAGCTTCCCCGCGTAAGGGTGGTCGCCGGAGGCGAGCGCCATCAGCACATCGCCGCCCGTGCCGAGGCTCTCGACCGGAAAGGTCAGGTCGAGCGCCGGTCCGATCGCGGCGACACCAAACCCGCCTTGCAACCAGCGCTTACGCAGCCGGGCATTGACGAGCGGCGCTTCGAAGCGCGGGTTGGTGCCGATCAAAAGGCAGAGATCGGCCTCTTCGATGCCGGCGATCGTCGTGTTGAACAAATAGCCGGCGCGGCAGCGCGGATCGAGCTTTGCCCCGTCCTGCCGGCAGTCGAGGCTGACCGCGCCGAGCCCGGCCAACAGCTCTTTCAGCGCGAACATCGCCTCGACATCGACGAGGTCGCCGGCGATCGCGGCGATGCGTTCGCCCGGCACCGATTTCAGCCGTTTGGCGACGACCTCGATCGCTTCGCGCCAATCGACCTCCCGCCGCGGCGCGCGGCCGAAATACGGCCGGTCGAGCCGGCGCCGGCGCAGCCCGTCGATCGCATAGCGCGTCTTGTCCGAAATCCACTCCTCGTTGATCGCTTCGTTGAGCCGCGGCAGGACGCGCAGCACCTGCCCATCGCGCGCGTCGATCCGAATGTTGCTGCCGACCGCGTCGAGGACGTCGACTGACTGGGTCTTCGCCAATTCCCACGAACGCGCGACAAAGGCATAGGGCTTCGACGTCAACGCCCCGACCGGGCACAAATCAATGATGTTGGCCGACAGCTCGGAGCCGAGCGCACGCTCGATATAGGTGCCGATCTCCATATCCTCGCCGCGGCCGGTGGCGCCCAATTCCTCGACCCCGGCGATCTCGGTCAGAAACCGGATGCAGCGCGTGCAATGGATGCAGCGCGTCATATGGGTCTCGACGAGCGGCCCGAAATTCTTGTCGCGGACGGCGCGCTTGTTCTCGACAAACCGGCCGCGGTCAAAGCCATAGGCCATCGCCTGGTCCTGCAGGTCGCACTCGCCGCCCTGGTCGCAGATCGGGCAATCGAGCGGATGGTTGATCAGCAGGAACTCCATGACGCCGTTGCGCGCCTTTTTCGCCTTGGGCGAGTTGGTATGGATCACCATGCCGTCGGCCGCCGGCATCGCGCAGGACGCGATCGGCTTTGGCGAGCGCTCCATCTCGACCAGACACATGCGGCAATTGCCGGCGATGTTGAGGCGCTCGTGAAAGCAGAAATGGGCAATCTCGACCCCGGCCAGCTCGCAGGCCTGCAGCACCGTGACACCGGCCGGCACCTCGATCTCGCCACCGTCGATCGTCAGCTTCGGCATCTCAAGCAGCCTGCCGCTGTGGCTCGGAGGCAGTGCGGCATTCGGCGATGCGGCGTTCGAGCTCGGGGCGGAAATGGCGGATCAGGCCTTGGATCGGCCAGGCGGCGGCGTCGCCGAGCGCGCAGATCGTGTGGCCTTCGACCTCCTGCGTCACGTCGAGCAAGGTGTCGATCTCGGCGACCGAGGCATTGCCCTCGACCAGCCGCTCCATGACCCGCCACATCCAGCCGGTCCCCTCGCGGCACGGCGTGCACTGGCCGCAGCTCTCGTGCTTGTAGAATTTGGACAATCGAGCGATCGCTTTGACGATATCGGTCGATTTGTCCATGACGATGACGGCGGCGGTGCCGAGCCCGCTCTTGACTGCGACCAGGCTGTCGAAATCCATCAGCACCGTGTCGCAGACCGATTTCGGGATGACCGGCACCGACGAGCCGCCCGGGATGATCGCCAGAAGATTGTCCCAGCCGCCGCGCACCCCGCCGGCATGCCGCTCGATCAATTCCTTGAGTGGGATGCCCATCTCCTCCTCGACATTGCACGGCGCGTTGACGTGGCCGGAGATGCAGAAAATCTTGGTGCCGCTGTTGCGCGGCCGACCGATCCCGGCAAACCAGGCCCCGCCCCGACGCAGGATCGTCGGTGCCACCGCGATCGTCTCGACATTGTTGACCGTGGAGGGGCAGCCATAGAGGCCGACCGCCGCCGGGAATGGCGGCTTCAGCCGCGGCTGACCCTTGCGCCCTTCGAGGCTTTCGAGGAGCCCTGTTTCCTCGCCGCAGATATAAGCTCCGGCGCCACGGTGCAAATAAAGCTCGAAATCCCATCCGGAGCCGCAGGCGTTCTTGCCGATCAGGCCGGCTTCATACGCCTCGTCGATTGCAGCTTGCAGCCGCTTTCCCTCGTTGC
>DASXAM010000343.1:0-5511 GCA_036404275.1 Allostellaceae bacterium | reverse complement strand
CGCTCCTTCTCGACCATGCGCTTGGCCGCCTTGATCGTGCTGGCCAAGCCGTACAGCTCGAGCTTCGAATAGATGAACGGCTTGAACAATTCGAGCGCCATCTTTTTCGGCAGCCCGCATTGATGCAATTTCAGCTCGGGGCCGACGACGATGACCGAGCGGCCGGAATAATCGACCCGCTTGCCGAGCAAATTCTGGCGGAACCGGCCCTGCTTGCCCTTGAGCATGTCGGACAAGGATTTGAGCGGCCGCTTGTTGGCGCCGGTGATGATGCGGCCGCGCCTACCATTGTCGAAGAGCGCGTCCACCGCCTCCTGCAGCATGCGCTTCTCGTTGCGCACGATGATGTCGGGGGCGCGCAATTCGATCAGCCGCTTCAGCCGGTTGTTGCGGTTGATGACGCGCCGGTAGAGGTCGTTCAGGTCAG
Source organism: Allostellaceae bacterium (assembly GCA_036404275.1). Taxonomy (GTDB): domain Bacteria; phylum Pseudomonadota; class Alphaproteobacteria; order ATCC43930; family CGMCC-115725; genus AP-15. The sequence goes on along the minus strand of DASXAM010000343.1, from coordinate 5,084 downwards.
AGGTCGCGAACCGGCCGCCATCCAACGGCACCAATGGACGCAACTCGGGCGGAATCACCGGGACGACTTCGAGGATCATCCATTCCGGGCGGCTCTTCGACTCGATAAAGGCCTCGACTAATTTCAGCCGCTTGACGAGCTTTTTACGCCGCGCCTCGGAGCCCGTCTCGCGCAATTCGGTGCGCAACTTCTCGCGCTCCTCGTCGAGATCGATCGCGGAAAGGATCGTGCGCAAGGCCTCGGCGCCAATCGCGGCGGTGAACTGATCGTCGCCGTAATCGTCCTGAGCCTGCAGATATTCCTCCTCGCTCAGCAGCTGATGCTGCTTCAGCGGGGTCAGGCCCGGCTCGATCACGACGTAATTCTCGAAATAGAGGATCCGTTCGAGATCCTTGAGCGTCATGTCGAGCAGCAGCCCGATCCGGCTCGGCAGCGACTTCAGAAACCAGATATGCGCGACCGGCGACGCGAGCTCGATATGGCCCATGCGGTCGCGGCGCACCTTGGAGAGGGTAACCTCGACGCCGCATTTCTCGCAGATGATGCCGCGATATTTCATCCGCTTGTACTTGCCGCACAAGCACTCGTAATCCTTGATCGGACCAAAGATGCGGGCGCAGAACAAGCCGTCGCGCTCGGGCTTGAAAGTCCGATAGTTGATCGTCTCTGGCTTTTTGATCTCGCCATAGGACCAGGAGTGGATGCGTTCCGGGCTGGCAATCGAGATCCGAATCTGATCGAAGCTTTGGGTTCCGGTGACCTGCCCGAAAATGTTCATCAACTCATTCATGAACGACCCCTTCTGAGAATCGTGTGATCGATGCAGCCTGCGACGGCAGGCCCGGCGTCATTGTTTGTCCGATGCGGCTCAATAGTCGCGCTGCTCCAGCTCGACATTGAGACCGAGCGAGCGCAATTCCTTGACCAGCACGTTGAAGCTTTCGGGGATGCCGGCTTCGAAATTGTCGTCGCCCCGGACGATCGCCTCGTAGACCTTCGTTCGGCCGGAGACGTCATCCGACTTGACCGTCAGCATCTCCTGCAACGTGTAGGCCGAGCCGTAGGCTTCGAGCGCCCACACCTCCATCTCGCCAAAGCGCTGACCGCCGAACTGCGCCTTGCCGCCCAAGGGCTGCTGGGTGACGAGGCTGTAGGGCCCGATCGAGCGGGCGTGGATCTTGTCGTCGACCAAGTGGTGCAGCTTCATCATGTAGATGTAGCCAACCGTGACCTTACGATCGAACGCTTCCCCGGTGCGGCCATCGACCAGAGTCACCTGACCCGACGAAGAAAGCCCCGCCTTTTCCAGCATGGCCACGATGTCGGCTTCGCTGGCGCCGTCGAAGACCGGGCTCGCCATCGGCACGCCATGCAAAAGGTTGCCGGCAAGCTCGGCAAGCTCGGCCGGTTCGAGCCGATCGAGCTCGGCCTTTTCCGGCCCCTGATACATCTCGTCCAATAGGCCGCGCAGCTCGTCGCCGCCGCCGTTGGCCCCATTGCCGCCGTTGCGCCGGACCTTGGCCAGCACCTCGCCGATACGGCGGCCGAGACCGGCCGCGGCCCAGCCGAGATGGGTTTCGAGAATCTGACCGACATTCATCCGGCTCGGCACACCCAGCGGGTTCAGCACGATATCGACCGGGGTCCCGTCCTCGAGATAGGGCATGTCCTCGCTCGGCACGATGCGCGAGATCACCCCCTTGTTGCCGTGGCGGCCAGCCATCTTGTCGCCGGGCTGAAGCTTGCGCTTCACCGCGACAAAGACCTTGACCATTTTCATGACGCCCGGCGGCAGCTCGTCGCCGCGCTGCAGCTTTTCGACCTTGTTCTCGAAGCGCTGGGTCAGCTCGGCGACGGCGTCGTCCATCTGCTTTTTGAGCGCTTCGATATCGGCCATGCGGACGTCGTCGCGGATCGAGATCTGCCGCCATTGCGCGGTCGGGTATTCGGCCAGCAACTCCTCGGTGACCTCGACGCCCGATTTCATCCCCTTCGGCCCGCCGACGGCCGTCTGGCCCAGCAGCAGTTCCTTGAGCCGGCCGGCAAAGCTGCGCTGTAAAATGACCCGTTCGTCGTCGCGGTCCTTGGCGAGCCGCTCGATCTCGGCGCGCTCGATCGCCAGCGCCCGCTCGTCCTTGTCGACGCCGCGGCGCGAAAAGACGCGCACCTCGACGATCGTGCCGGAGACGCCGGGCGGCAGGCGCAGCGAGGTGTCGCGTACATCCGACGCTTTTTCGCCGAAGATCGCGCGCAACAGCTTTTCTTCCGGGGTCATCGGCGACTCCCCCTTCGGCGTCACCTTGCCGACTAGGATGTCGCCGGGCTTCACCTCGGCGCCGATATAAACGATCCCGGCCTCGTCGAGGTCTTTCAGCGCCTCCTCGCCGACATTCGGGATGTCGCGGGTGATCTCCTCTTGGCCAAGCTTGGTGTCGCGGGCCATGACCTCGAACTCCTCGATATGGATCGAGGTGAACACGTCGTCGGAGACGATGCGCTCGGAGATCAGGATCGAATCCTCGAAATTGTAGCCGTTCCAGGGCATGAACGCGCACAGCACGTTGCGCCCGAGCGCCAATTCACCGAGCTGGGTCGAGGGGCCGTCACCGATGATGTCACCGGCGGTGACCTCGTCGCCGACCTTGACCAGCGGCCGTTGGGTGATGCAGGTGTTCTGGTTCGACCGCTGAAATTTCAAGAGATTATAGATATCGACCCCGGAGGCGGCGCTCGAGGTCTCGGCGGTCGCGCGGATCACGATGCGCGTCGCGTCGACCTGGTCGACGATGCCCGAGCGGCGCGCAATGATCGTCACTCCGGAATCGCGGGCGACCGTCTCCTCCATCCCGGTGCCGACGAGCGGCGCCTCGGCGCGGATCAGCGGCACCGCCTGGCGCTGCATGTTCGAACCCATCAACGCGCGGTTGGCGTCGTCATTTTCGAGAAACGGGATCAATGCCGCAGCGACCGACACGAGCTGCTTGGGCGAGACATCGATCAGATCGATGTCCTGCGGCCGCTGCATGACAAAATCGCCGCCCTTGCGGCAATTGGTCAGCTCGGCGGTGATGCGGCCTTCGGCATCGGTGGCGACATTGGCTTGGGCGATCGCATAGCGGCCCTCATCCATCGCCGAGAGATAGACCACCTCGTCGGTCACCCGGCCATCGACAACCTTGCGGTAGGGGCTCTCGATAAAGCCGTACTGGTTCACCCTCGCATAGGTCGCAAGGCTGTTGATCAGCCCGATATTGGGCCCCTCCGGGGTCTCGATCGGGCAGATCCGGCCGTAATGGGTCGGGTGCACGTCGCGCACCTCAAAGCCGGCGCGCTCGCGCGTCAGCCCGCCCGGCCCCAGCGCCGAAAGCCGCCGCTTGTGCGTGATTTCGGAGAGCGGGTTGGTCTGGTCCATGAATTGCGACAATTGCGAGGAGCCGAAGAACTCGCGGACTGCCGCCGCCGCCGGCTTGGCGTTGATCAGATCGTGCGGCATGACCGTGTCGATCTCGACCGACGACATGCGCTCGCGGATCGCCCGCTCCATGCGCAACAGACCGATGCGGTACTGGTTCTCCATCAATTCGCCGACCGAGCGCACCCGGCGGTTGCCGAGATGGTCGATGTCGTCGATCTCGCCGCGGCCATCCTTCAATTCGACCAGCACCTTGAGGATCGCCAGGATGTCGGCCTTGCGCAAAACGCGAACATTGTCCTGAGTGTCGAGACTCAGGCGCGAGTTCATCTTGACCCGGCCAACCGCCGACAAATCATAGCGCTCACTGTCGAAGAAAAGGCTGTTGAACAGCGATTCCGCGGTCTCCAGGGTCGGCGGCTCGCCCGGCCGCATGACCCGGTAGATATCGATCAGCGCATCCTCTCGCGTCGCGTTCTTGTCGATCGCGAGCGTGTTGCGGATGTAGGGGCCCGTCGTGACGTGGTCGATATCGAGCACCGGCAATTCGTCGATGCCGGCCTCGGCGAGCTGGGCGAGGGTGGCGGCGGTGATCTCGTCACCGGCCTCGAAATAGACCTCGCCGGTCTCCTCGTTGATCAGGTCGGTGGCGAAATAGCGACCGATTAATTGCTCGTCATCGGCGAGAATATCGCCGAGCCCGGCTTCGCGCAGCCGGCGTGCCGTGCGCGGCGTCATGCGCTCGCCCTCGGCCAGCGCCACCTCGCCATCTCGGGCATCGCGCAGCGGCGCGGTGAGCTTTCCCTTGAACTGCTCCTCGCGAAACGGCGTCGTCCAGCCGAGCGGTCCGCGGCGGAACAAGACCGTGCCGTAGAACCAAGCGAGGATTTCCTCTTTCGACATGCCGGCGGCCTCGCCGGGCTGCAGCGGCTTGTTCTCCGCTTTGCGACGCGCGCGCTCCGCCTCGGTCTGGGCACCATCGAGCGCCATCAACAACGTCGTCGCCGGCAATTTGCGGCGCCGGTCGATGCGGACATAGACGTGGTCCTTGGCATCGAACTCGAAATCGAGCCACGAGCCACGATAGGGAATGACCCGCGCGGCAAACAAATACTTGCCGGAGGAGTGGGTCTTGCCTTTGTCGTGGTCGAAGAACACGCCGGGGCTGCGGTGCATCTGAGAAACGATGACCCGCTCGGTGCCGTTGATGATGAAGGTGCCGTTCTTTGTCATCAACGGCATATCGCCCATATAGACGTCCTGCTCCTTGATATCGCGGATCGAGCGCGCGCCGGTGTCGTCGTCGACGTCCCAGACGACGAGGCGCAGCGTGACCTTGAGCGGCGCGGCGAAAGTGATGCCGCGCTGCTGGCATTCATCGACGTCGTATTTCGGCGTCTCCAGCTCGTAATGGACAAATTCGAGCTGAGCGCGCTCGGAAAAATCACGGATCGGGAACACCGAGCGCAGCACTTCCTGGAGCCCGACTTCGGCGCGCGCTTCGGGGGCCTCGCCCATTTGCAGAAAATGATCGTAGGAGCTCTTTTGGACCTCGATCAGGTTCGGCATCGGCGCCACCTCGGGGACCCTGCCGAAGCTCCTGCGGATGCGCTTTTTCCCGGTGAAGGATATCGTCATAGATGCTCCTGCCTAGGCCGCGCCGCGGCCCGAA
>DASXAM010000342.1:0-3766 GCA_036404275.1 Allostellaceae bacterium | reverse complement strand
TGACCACCGCCGGCAGTACCCGATGCGCCAGCGGCGCCAGGCTCGGCAGCGCGATCGGGCCCAATTTTTGCGCCTCGTGACTCAAATTGCGGCCTTCGGTCGGCGCACCCTGTGCGGGCAAGGTCTGCGCGCGCCCCATCGTCGGGGCCAAAAGCAATACCGCGCAAAGAGCTGCGGCTATCGTCGATCGCAAAAGATTCAATCGCAAAAGCTTGGTTCTCATCTCGGCTCGTCCTGATCGCGCACGCGGCGTCCGACGGGCTTTTGCGGCGCCGCTCTCAATTCGGTGATCGCGACGCCGGCGCGGAAGGTTCCGCGCCGCGATGGTCGTTGACGCGGTCGCAGCGAACGCTTACAGCCTTATTATGGATGAGCAAGTAGCACTTACAGAGGCGATCAGAGGCGCGGGCGGAACCGCCGCGCTGGCCCGCGCCATCGGCACGACACCGCAGGCGATCTCGCAATGGCGGCGGGTGCCGGCGGCGCGCGTCATCGAGGTCGAGGCGGCGAGCGGCGTCAGCCGCGAAAAGCTGCGTCCGGACCTCTATCCGGCTCGGTTAAGCGGCGGAACAGGCGGGGGAGATGCGGGCATGAGGCCGGAGCAGAAAATCCGTGGCGAAACGCCGCGCCCGTTTACCGGCGCCGAATACATCGACAGCCTCAAGGACGGGCGCGAGGTCTATATCGACGGCGAGCGGGTCGAAGATGTCACGATCCATCCCGCGTTCCGCAACTCGGTGCGCTCGATCGCTCGGCTTTACGATGCCTTGCACGATCCAGCCACGAAAGAACTCCTTACTTCACCGACGGATACCGGGTCCGGGAGCTTTACGCACAAATATTTCCGAGTGGCGCGTTCGCAGGAAGAGCTTGTCGCCCAGCAGCGTGCGATCGCCGAATGGTCGCGCCTGACCTATGGCTGGATGGGGCGCACCCCCGATTACAAGGCGTCCTTGATGAACACGCTCGGCGCCAATGCCGAATATTACGGGCAATTCGCGCAGAACGCGCGCGACTGGTACCGGCGGGCGCAGGAAAATGTGCTGTTCATGAACCATGCGATTGTCAATCCGCCGGTCGATCGCGGTCGGCCGACCAGCGAAGTCAAGGATGTCTATGTGACGATCGAGCGCGAGAGCGACGCCGGCGTCGTCGTCTCCGGCGCCAAGGTCGTGGCGACCGCGGCGGCGATCACGCACTATAATTTCCTTGGCCAGAACGCCGCGACCGCGACCGCCGACCCCGATCTCGCGATCATGTTCATCCTGCCGATGGATGCGCCCGGGGTGAAGCTGATCTGCCGCAACTCTTACGAGCGGATCGGCGCAACCCTGGGATCGCCGTACGATTACCCGCTTTCCTCGCGCTTCGATGAGAACGATGCAATCTTTGTCTTGGACAGGGTGCTCATTCCTTGGGAGAACATCCTCGTCCATCGCGATACCGAAAAAATCCTGAGCTTTTATCCGCGCTCCGGCTTTCTGAACGGATTTTGCTTTCAAGGCTGCACGAGGTTTGCGGTCAAGCTCGATTTTATCTGCGGATTGGTGGCCAAGGCGCTGCACGCGACCGGCGGCGACGAGTTTCGCGGCAATCAGGCGCTGCTCGGCGAGATCGTTTCGTGGCGCAACCTGTTCTGGTCGTTGTCGAACGCGATGGCGACAAATCCGCAGCCCTGGGTCGGCGACGCCCTGTTGCCGAACCTCGAAGCCGGTCTCTCCTATCGCGTCTTCGCCCCCGACGCCTATTCGCGGATCAAGGAAATCATCGACAAGATCGTCGCCTCGGCGCTGATTTATCTGCCGTCCTCGGTCAAGGATTTCGCCAACCCGGCGATCGACCCCTATCTGAAGCGCTATGTGCGCGGCTCGAACGGCATCGGCTACAAGGAGCGGATCAAGCTGATGAAGCTCTTGTGGGACGCCGTCGGCACCGAGTTCGGCGGCCGGCACGAGCTGTACGAGCGCAATTATGCCGGTAACCACGAGGACATTCGCATCCAGGCGCTGACCGGCGCGCGGCGCAACGGCACGCTCGAGGCGATGACCGCGCTCGTCGACCGCTGCCTGTCCGAATACGACGAAACGGGCTGGGCCGGAGAAACCTGGCTCGATGCCGGCGGGTGAGCGGTTGTCATTTGCGCGACCGGGGCGAGATCGCGCTTGGTTAACAAGCGTGACGCCACAAGGATGCTGACGGTATTCCTTACACTTTTAACCGGTATAATGCCACCGCTAACCAGCCTCTCAAGCCACTGAACAATATGGACTTTTAGCATCCGATTCGATCTGTTCGGATTGCGAGGGAAGCGGCGACTCGCTTGATGTCGAATTTTCTTACAATAGGCTTATGGCTGATAGTGGACCCGGCCAACGCATTGATCCGGGCCGTTATCTTAACCATACCACGCGGCAAGGTTACTGGAGTTCTTGCCAAAGCACCGTCGGAAAGCTTGACATTCATTCGCGGTTTGATGGCCTCAGCCATTGTTAACCTTAACATTTTGGGTCTGGCACGGAAATTGCCCTCTCAACGGTAGCCCACACTATCGGGAGAGGAGGGAGACATGCGGCATTCCCGAACATTCCTGCTGACCACGGCATTTTGCGCCGGTTTGGGCCTCGTTTTGGGGGCCAGCGGCAGCGCTCATGCGGTTGTTGTTTTTTTGCCCGGTCAGTCGGTCGCGGAAGAGGCGGTTGTGGTCGACCCGTTCCTCGTCAAATTCGATGAAAACGGCAACGCCACGATTTCGCAAAACGGCGGCCCGGCGACAACGCTGGTCGGGACGCTGTTGCCCGACCCCGCCAACAAGGGCGGACCCATGGCGCTGACCTATAAGCTGCCGGAACGGGTGATCAGCGGCGACGTGTCGTTTTCGGAGCCGGCGCCGGGCACCGGGATCAGCGATTGGCTGCGCTTTACCGACGCCCAGGGCACCATCTCGGGAGACGTTACCGATCCCGCGAGTACGGTGATGATCTTTTACTCCGATCTCGAACCTGGTGAGTCAAACCCCGATTTGGCCGATGTCGGCTTTCCAACGAATCTCGGGACGGGGCTCGCGGCGCATGAGCAGGAGATCGGCGCTGAGGGCAACAACGGCTTCGATTACCGGCCGGGTGGTGTTCCGGCGCCGCAGAACAACGAATATATCGGCATCAGCGACAGAGCGGTCGCGACCCCCGAGCCGGCTTCGCTGGCACTGCTCGGCGGCGGTCTGGCGGCGCTGGGGCTGCTCCGCCGTCGGCATCGCGGCTAAGACCAAGGTGCGCTATCGTTAGTGTGTGAAGCGAGGCGGCAGGGTCGGTCGGGTCGGGGTTGGCGCTGCGCTGCTGGCGTTATGGGCCGGCTACGGCGTCGCCCTGGCGCAGGACAATGCGGCCGAGGAGGCGGCGCATCGCAAGGCGGTGCTGGCGCGCCTGCCGCCCGACGCGGCGCAGGCGGTTTTTGGGCAGGAACGGACCGCGGCACCGGGACCCGCCGAGGCGATCGGCGCCTATGGGCGGGGCTGTCTCGAAGGTGCGGTCGAGTTGCCGGCCGACGGCCCCGGCTGGGAGGTCATGCGTCCGTCGCGCGACCGCGCCTGGGGCCATCCGGCGCTGATCGCCTTTATCGAGCGGGTGGCGCCGAGCTTGCCGGCGGAGGCCGGCTGGTCCGGGCTGCTGATCGGCGACATGTCACAGCCGCGCGGTGGACCGATGCTGACCGGGCACGCCTCGCACCAGATCGGGCTCGACGCCGATATCTGGCTGACGCCGATGCCGGA
>DASXAM010000341.1:0-16013 GCA_036404275.1 Allostellaceae bacterium | reverse complement strand
GGTGATCCGCCCGTCACATATTACGGTGCAGGCGCCGCAATCGCCCGAGCTGCAGCCTTCCTTGCTGCCGGTCAGGTTGAGCTCGTCGCGCAAGACGTCGAGCAGGGTCTGCTGCGGCTCGCACAAGAATTCGACGGGCTCGCCGTTGATGGTCGTCGAAACGTGGTGTTTGGCCATTAGCGTGCTCCAGCGCGTTCAAAGGCGATAGCGGCGGCTCGGCGCGCGAGGACGCCGGCAACCTTGGTGCGGTATTCGATGGTGCCGCGTTTGTCGGTGATCGGTTTGCAGGCGCGCTGCGCGGCGCTGTCGAGGGCGGCGAGTGTCGCCTCGTCGAGCCGGTGCCCGATCAACGCCTTGGCGGCGTCCTCCACGATGACCTGGGTCGGCGCTACCGCACCCAGGACGACGCGGGCGTCGGTGCACACGCCGCTCGCGTCGAGCGTCACGTTGACGGCGCAGCCGACGACGGCGATGTCCATCTCGGTGCGGGGGATAAAACGCAGATAGGCGTCCGACTGGTGCGGCTTTGGTTTCGGGATGTGGAATTCGACGATCAACTCGCCTTTTTTCAGCGAGGTCTGGCCGGGTCCGGTGACGATCGCCTCGACCGGGACCTCGCGCCGCCCGTCGGGGCCGGCGACGACGCAGGTGGCGCGCGCGGCGATGACCGCCGGGACGCTGTCGGCGGCGGGCGAGGCGTTGCACAGATTGCCGGCGAGCGAGGCGCGGCCCTGGATCTGCTCCGAGCCGATCAGATCCATGCCCTCGACGATGCCGGGCCAAGCCTCGGTCAGCGCCTTGTTGTCGTACACCGCGGTGCCCGGCGTCGAGGCGCCGATCACAAACTGGTCGCTCTCCTCGCGGATGCCGATCATGCCGGGGATGCGCTTGGTATCGACGATCAGGTCGGGACGGGTGCGCCCCGAGCGCAGCTGGACGAGGAGATCGGTCCCGCCGGCCAAAACCTTCGCCATCCCGGAAGCGCCGGCCAGCGTCTTGACGGCCTCGTCGATGCTGGTCGGCGCAGAAAAGCTCAAACTGGGCATGTTTGCTCCTGATGTCGTGCGGCCGCACCGCCGCTCGAAGAAGCCGGGTCGATGCGCACCAAAAGGAATGACGCACCCGCTTACACCACCATCCTATGCGGCGTGAAGCGCTATGTTCAACAGGCTGCCCGGCAGCTATGGCAATACGGCAACCGAATGATCGCGATTACCGAGCGTATCGCGCTCGACGAGCGCGATATCGAAGAGAGCTTTATCCGCGCTTCCGGTCCCGGCGGCCAGAACGTCAACAAGGTTGCGAGTGCCGTTCAGCTGCGCTTCGACCTCGCCGGTACGGCATCGCTGCCGCAGGAAGTGCGCGAGCGCGCCGCCCGCCTCGCCGGCCGGCGGCTCACCCAGGAGGGCGCCGTCGTCATCACCGCCCGCCGTTTTCGCACTCAGGAGAGAAACCGCAAGGATGCGCTCGACCGCCTCGTCGCCCTTTTGCGCCGCGCTGCGGAGCCGCCGCGACTGCGCCGCCCGACCCGCCCCTCGGCCGCGGCCAAAGCCAAGCGGCTCGAAGACAAGACCCGCCGCGCCGCCCTCAAACGCGCCCGCCGCACGCGTATCGACGCGGATCCCGGCGAATGAGCAATGCCAGTCGCCTCGCTCGCTGTAGGGGACTATATAGACGCCAATCGAAAGGTTTCCGGAATGCCCAGGAGCACATCCATTTCGCTCGAAGAGCATTTGGCCGGCTTTGTAGAGCGCCAGTTGGCCGATGGCCGCTACGGCTCGGTCAGCGAGGTCGTGCAGGCCGGGCTGCGCCTTCTCGAAGAGCATGAAACCAGGCTCGCGGCGTTGCGGGCCGCGTTGATCGAGGGCGAACAAAGCGGTCCATCGGAGCCGCTCGAATTCGACAGCGTTATCGAGGGAAGGCACCGTCCCTGATCCGCGAGCCGACGATCTGTGTGGCAACAACAGCGACATGAGCGACATCTACAACCTCAATCGCTTTGTCGAGGCGCAGGAGCCGGTCATCGACCGGGTCCGGGAGGAGCTGCGGCAGGGTCGCAAGCAGAGCCACTGGATGTGGTTCGTCTTCCCGCAGATCGCCGGGCTCGGGGTGAGCCCGATGACGCGCAAATACGCGATTTCCTCGCGCGATGAAGCGCGCGCCTATCTCGCCCATCCGGTGCTCGGGCCGCGGCTGCGCGAATGCACCGGGCTTGTCATGGCGATCGAGGGGCGCTCGATCCGCCAGATCATGGGGCCGCCCGACGATCTCAAATTCCGCTCCTCGATGACGCTGTTCGCCCAGGCCGCGGCCGACGACCGGCTTTTCGTCGCGGCGCTGGAGAAATTCTGCCCCGAGGGGTTCGACCCGGCGACCCTTGCGCGGCTGTGAAATCGCAAGGCAGGCGCGCTCCGGCGCGCGCTTGCCAGCGCGCAGCGTGCCACCCATACTCACCTCTATGCGGCGGACAGTGCCCGATCCGGTGTTCGAAGCGGCGGCCGAAGCCCCGGCGCGCGGCTGCGACCACCCGGAATGCGCTGCCGGCGGCGATTTCCGCGCGCCGAAATCGCGGCTCGACCTGCGCGACTACTACTGGTTCTGCCTCGACCATGTGCGCGCCTACAACGCCGCCTGGAACTACTACGCCGGGATGAGCGACCGCGAGATCGAGGCCGAGATCAGGAGCGATACGGTCTGGCAGCGGCCCTCCTGGCGGCTCGGCGACCGGCACGGCCCGGGCTATGCGGCGCGGGTGCGCGATCCGTTGGGCGCTTATCCGAACGGCGCCGGGGGCGAGACCCGCAACGGCCGCCGCCACACCGAGGCGACGCGGCGCGCGCTGTCGGCGCGCGAGCAGGCGATCGCCGTATTCGACATCGAGCCGCCCTTCACCCCGGCCCGCCTCAAGGCGCGCTACAAGATGCTCGTCAAATTGCACCATCCCGACGCGCATGGCGGCGACAAGGCGGCCGAGGAGAAGCTCAAGATCATCAACCAGGCCTATGCCACCTTGAAGGCCGGCTATTTCGGTTGATCGGCCGCCCGCCAGCGATCACATTCCCTGCTCCACCACCAGGAATAAAGCAATAATGCCCTCCGTAGAGCCCACGGCGCCTGCCGACGCGTTTCCGCTCGACACACCCGACATCACGATCTCGGTGCGCCAGACCTTTGGCATCGACAGCGACTTGCAGGTGCCGGCGTTTAGCCAGGCGAGCGAGCACGTCCCCGATTTCGACGACGCCTACCGCTTCGACCGCGACACGACGTTGGCGATCCTTGCCGGGTTTGCCTTCAATCGAAGGGTCATGATCCAGGGCTATCACGGCACCGGCAAATCGACCCATGTCGAACAGGTCGCCGCCCGCCTCAACTGGCCTTGCATCCGCGTCAACCTCGACAGTCACATCAGCCGCATCGATCTCGTCGGCAAGGACGCGATCGTATTGCGCGACAACAAGCAGGTGACCGAGTTCCGCGAGGGGCTGCTGCCCTGGGCGTTGCAGCACCCGGTCGCACTGTGCTTCGACGAATACGATGCCGGCCGCCCCGACGTCATGTTCGTGATCCAGCGCGTGCTCGAGGTCGAGGGCAAGCTGACCCTCTTGGACCAGAACCGCGTCATTCGGCCGCATTCGTGTTTCCGGCTGTTCTCGACCGCGAACACGGTCGGGCTCGGCGACACGACCGGCCTCTATCACGGCACCCAGCAGATCAACCAGGGCCAGATGGACCGCTGGAACATCGTCGCCACGTTAAACTATCTGCCGCACGACGCGGAGTGCGAGATCGTGCTCGCCAAGGTGCCGAGCTACGACAACGAGGACGGCAAGCGCACGATCAGCGCGATGGTGGCGCTCGCGGATTTGACCCGCGCCGGCTTTATCAATGGCGACATCTCGACCGTCATGTCGCCGCGCACGGTCATGACCTGGGCCGAGAACGCGGCGATCTTCGGCGATTTGTCGTTCGGCTTCCGCCTCACCTTCCTCAACAAATGCGACGAGATGGAGCGGCCGACCGTCGCCGAATATTACCAGCGCTGCTTTGGCACCGAATTGGCCGAAACCGGCGTCAACGCGACGTTGATGTAGAGGGTGGCGACAGCCGATGGGTCCGCTTCAAAATCGCGCCAACAGAGGTCATTCCGGGATGTCCCGAAGGGGCAGGCCCGGAACCCATGAACACCGATATCTGCAATCATTGTCCGCGGGACGGTGTGCATGGGTTCCGGGCTCGCGGACTGCGCCCGCGCCCCGGAATGACAGGCTGCTCTACCTCTTCGTACGCTCCTTCGCGGCAATAAAAGATTGATGCGCAGATAGGCCCGCGACATGGCCCAGGAATTTTCCCCGACCGAAATCTTCAAGCGCGCGACCGCGGCGACGTTGCGGGCGATCGCCGAGCGCGACGATGTGACCGTCGGCTTTGGCCCCGAGGGTGCCGCGGCCAGCGGCGCCCGCGTGCGGCTGCCGAACCCGCCGCGCGACCTGCCGGCCGACGAAGCCGCGCAATTGCGCGGTGCCGCCGACAGCCTGGCGCTGCGGCTGCGCTACCATGACGACGCGGTGCACAGCCGGCGCGTCCCCGGTTCGCCCTTGGCCCGCGCCGTCTTCGAGGCGGTCGAGCAGGCGCGGGTCGAGGCCTTGGGCTCGCGCCGCATGACCGGGGTCGCCGCCAATCTCGCCGCGATGCTCGACGAGCAGTACCGTCGGCAGGGGTTCGAGCGCATCACGGAACGCACCGAAAGCACGATGGCCGAGGCGGTGCGGCTCTTGGCGCGCGAGGCGCTGACCCGCGAGCGGCCGCCGCCTTCGGCGCGCCGCGTCGTCGATCTGTGGCGGCCTTGGCTCGAAGGCAAGATCGCCAAGGATCTCGCCGAGCTCGACCGCACGATCCGGGACCAGGATGGCTACGCCCGCGCCACCCGGCGCATGCTCCAGGATCTCGACCTCGATCTCGGCGAGGCCGAGGAGAGCGAGAGCGACGAGGAGCAATCGGGCGAGGAAACCGAAGGCGAGAACGAGACCGAGGGTGAGGGCGCGACCTCGGGGGCGCAGCCTTCGCCCGACGGCTCGCCGGCCGACGGCGAGGCCGAGGACGCGCAGGACGCGGCCGATGCGAGCGACGGCGAGATGGTGCCGGGTGCGAGCGACGACGACCCCGGCCGCCCCGGCCGGCCGGGGCAGATGCCGCGCGCCCGCGGCGACGACACCGCAATCTACCGCGCCTTCAGCACCGCCGCCGACGAAGTCATCGAGGCCGACGAGCTCTGCGATTCCGACGAATTATCGCGCTTGCGCCAATTGCTCGACCAGCAGCTCGCCCATTTGCAGAGCGTGATTGCGCGCCTCGCCAACCGGCTCCAGCGAAAATTACTGGCCAAGCAGACCCGCGCCTGGGAGTTCGACCTCGACGAGGGTCTCCTCGACGCGGCGCGGCTGTCGCGCGTCGTCGCCAACCCGATCCTGCCCTTGGCCTACAAGCGCGAGCGCGAGACCGATTTCCGCGACACCGTCGTCACCCTGCTGATCGACAATTCGGGCTCGATGCGCGGCCGTCCGATCACGGTCGCGGCGATGAGCGCCGACATATTGGCGCGCACCCTCGAGCGCTGCGCGGTCAAGGTCGAAATCCTCGGCTTCACGACCCGCGCCTGGAAAGGCGGGCAATCGCGCGAGCGCTGGATCGCCGCCGGCAAGCCGCCCAACCCCGGGCGCCTCAACGATTTGCGCCACATCGTCTACAAACCGGCCGACGCCCCTTGGCGCCGCGCCCGCCGCAATCTCGGGCTGATGCTGCGTGAAGGCATCCTCAAAGAGAACATCGACGGCGAGGCGCTGGCCTGGGCGCACAACCGCCTGCGCGAGCGCCGGGAGGAGCGGCGCATCCTGATGGTCATTTCCGACGGCGCCCCGGTCGATGATTCGACCTTGTCGGTCAACCCCGGCAACTACCTCGAAAAGCATTTGCGCGAGGTGATCCGCGACATCGAGCGGCTGGGTGAGGTCGAGTTGACCGCGATCGGCATCGGCCACGACGTGACCCGCTACTACCGCCGCGCCGTTACCATCGTCGACGCCGAGCAATTGGGCGGCGTCATGCTCGAAAAATTGGCCGAGCTTTTCGACGAGGACACCGGCGCCCACACCCGCGTCAAAAGCCGCCGCCGCGCCGCCTGAAAGCGGCGCCGTCTACAATAAAAACTTGTCCGGCGTCAGCGGCAGGTCGCGGATACGGATGCCGGTGGCGTGGTAGGCCGCGTTGGCGATCGCGGCGGCGGTGCCGACGATGCCGATCTCGCCGATGCCGCGGGCACCCATCGGATTGACGTGCGGATCGGTCTCGTCGAGCCAGATCGTCTCGACATCGCCGATATCGGCGTTGGCGGCAATGTGGTAGCCGGCCAGGTCGTGATTGACGACATAGCCAAAGCGCGGGTCCATCACGCTCGCCTCGTGCAACGCCATCGACAGACCCATCGTCATCCCGCCGATGAATTGCGAGCGGGCAAGACGCGGATTGATGATTCGGCCGACCGAAAAGACGCCGAGCATGCGCGGCACCCGGATCTCGCCGGTGTCGGCATGGATGCGCACCTCGGCAAACTCCGCGCCAAAAGAATGGATCGCAAAACGCTCGACCTCCGGGTTCGGCGGCATCTCGGCGCCGATTTCGGAGCCCTCGGCGGGATCGGCACCGTGCTGCTCGCGAAAGGCGCGGGCCGCCGCAACGATCGCCGAGCCCCAGCAGCTGACCCCGGTGGATCCGCCTTCGACGCTGGCCATCGGCAAGGCGCTGTCACCGATTTCGAGCTGGATCGCCTCCACCGGGCAACCGAGCGCGTCGGCGGCGATCTGGGTGAGCGCGGTCCAGCTGCCGGTGCCGATATCGGCGGCGCCGATCCGCACGACATAGCGCTGGTCGCGGCCATAACGGATCGCCGCCCGCGATCCGGGTAGCACGAAATTCGGATAGGTCGAGCTCGCCACCCCGATACCGACCAGCCAGCCGTCCTGCCGGCGGATACCCGGCCTCGGGTCGCGCTCGCTCCAGCCAAAACGGCGAGCACCTTCGCGCAGACAGCCGATCAGGTTGCGACCGGACCATGGCTTGCCGGATTCGGGATCGATCGCGGGCTCGTTGCGAATGCGCAATTCTATCGGGTCGAGCCCGCAGGCGCCCGCCAACTCGTCCATCGCGACCTCGCCGGCAAACATGCCGGGCGTTTCGCCGGGCGCTCGCATCCAGGACGGCACCGGCACGTCGAGCGCCGCCAGCCGGTGCGTGGTCCGCCGCGTCGCCGATTTGTACATGATCCGCGTCGGCACCGCCGCCTGCTCGGCAAATTCCTTGACCTTGGAGGTTTGCGTGACGACCTCGTGGGCAACCGCGCAGAGATGCCCCTCGCGGTCCGCGGCGAGCCGGATGCGCTGAATGGTCGGCGTGCGATAGCCAGCGAGCGAAAACATCTGCTGGCGAGTCAGGGCTAATTTGACGGGGCGACCCGCAACCAATCGCGCGGCGAGCCCGACGAGCACGTTGTGGGCATGCGCCGTGCCCTTCGATCCGAAGCCGCCGCCGACATAAGGGGCAATGACCCGGATCTTCTCCGGAGCGAGCCCAAAGATCGGCGCCAAGGTCGTCCGCAGCGAATGCGGCCCCTGGGTCGAATCGTAGAGCGTCAGCTCGCCGTCGGCCCAGCGGGCGACGGTCGTGTGTGGCTCCATCGGGTTGTTGTGCTCCATCGGCGTCGTGTAGGTCCGATCGACGACGATCGCCGCCGAACCGAGCGCCTGCTCGACCTCGCCCTCGACGGTATCGGTCGGGAACTCCCCGTTCACTTTTGCCGGGGCGTAGAGATCGCTGCGGTCGGCCCGCAGCTCGGCGTCATGCGGTTGCGCGGCGTATTCCACCCGAACCAGGCCGGCCGCATATTGGGCGATCTCCGAGGTCTCGGCGATGACGGCGCCGATCAGCTCGCCGCGAAAATGGACCTCGTCCGACTGCAGGACCCAGAGCTCCTTGTTCTCGTCGGAGGCGAGCCTAGGTGCATTTTTGTGGGTGACGACCGCGACAACGCCGGCGAGCGTCTGGGCCGCGGCGCTGTCGATCACTGTGATCCGACCGCAGGCGATCGTGGCCTGCAGCGGATAGAGGTAAAGCGGATCGGGGACCGAATGCTCGAAGGCGTAGGGGGCGGTCCCGGCGACCTTGGCTGGGCCGTCGAGGCGCGCCAACGGCATGCCGATCGCGCGCGGCTCCAAGATGGCGGTCATGGCAGCTTCTCCCGGGCCAGGTCGCGCAGCACGGCGACCGCCGTGTTGCGCGCCATTGCCACCTTAAAGGCGTTGTCCCGCAGCGGTCGCGCATCGGCCAGCTCGATCTCCGCGGCGCGGCGAAAGCTCGCCTCGTTCGCCGGCCGACCGCGCAATGCCGCCTCGGCGCGGAGTGCCCGCCACGGCTTGTGCGCCACCCCTCCCAGCGCCAAACGCACGTCGCGCACCAAGCCGTCCGCAACATCAAGCGCCGCGGCCACCGAAACCAGCGCAAAGGCGTAGGACGCCCGGTCGCGCACCTTGCGGTAGGCCGAGCGAGCGGCAAAGCCGAGCACCGGAAGCTCCACGGCGGTGATCAGCTCGCCGTGCGCGAGCACCGTGTCGCGTTGCGGGGCATCGCCGGGTAGGCGATGGAAATCGGCGAGCGGAATGCGGCGTTCGCCGCCGGTGCCAAGCACGACCGCGACAGCGTCGAGCGCGGCCATTGCCACTGCCATATCTGAGGGATGAGTGGCAACGCAATGCTCGGATGCGCCGAGGATTGCATGGTCGCGGGAATAGCCGTCGATTGCCGAGCAGCCGGTGCCCGGCCGGCGCTTGTTGCACGGCGTCGTGACATCCTGGAAATAGACGCAGCGCGTGCGCTGCAACAAGTTCCCGCCGGTCGTCGCGAGGTTGCGCAATTGTCCGGAGGCGCCGGCCAAAAGGGCCTGGGAGAGTAATGGGTAACGCGCACGGATCACCGGATCGGCCGCGAGATCGCTGTTGCGAACACCGGCGCCGATCCTCACCCCGCCACTCGGCAACGGCTCGATCCGGTCGAAGGGGAGCCGGGTTACATCGACGAGAAGCGCGGGGCTCGCGATGCCGAGCTTCATGTGATCGACGAGGTTTGTGCCGGCGCCGAGAAACATGGCCTCGGGGTTTCCCGTGACGGCACCGACGGCGGCCGCGGCGTCGCCGGCACGCTGATAGGCGAAGGGTCTCATCGCGATGCTGCCGCGCGGATCGCGCCGACGATGTTCACGTAAGCGCCGCAGCGGCACAAATTGCCACTCATCCGCTCACGAATTTCATCGTCCGTCAGCGGGATCGGCCCAGTCAGATCTCTGGTGACGTGGCTGGGGTGACCCGCCTTCACTTCCTCGAGCATGCCGACCGCCGAGCAGATTTGGCCCGGTGTGCAATATCCACACTGAAATCCGTCATGCTCGATAAATGCCCGCTGCATCGGGTGGAGCGTTGCCCCTTCGGCGAGGCCCGCCGCGGTTGTGATCGTCGACCCGTCATAGGCCACGGCAAGGGCAAGACAGGTCGTGGCGCGGCGTCCGTCGAGCAATACCGTGCACGCGCCGCATTGGCCGTGGTCGCAGCCCTTTTTCGGCGACATCACGCCGAGCCGGTCGCGCAGCGTATCGAGCAATGTCGTGCGCGTGTCGACGCGGAGGGTTCGCGGCAATCCGTCCACCCGGAGCATGACCTGGACATCCATTAAAGACCTCTCTTTCGGCCAAGCAGCGCGCCCGCAGGCCGCGTACGCGCAAAACGCCGTTTCTTTCTGCCGGTTCCCGCAGCACTCAGCACGACGAAGCCGTTGCTATGCCCGCCCGCCGTCCACCGTCATTTGTCCGCCGGCTCGTTGAGCCCCGAGGCCAAGCCAAAAGGCTCTCAATTGGCGGACGAGCCTATCAACCAGACATTACTGCCGACTGCGCCCGCTAGTGCTCAGAACCATTCAGATGATGCAGCTAACGCCCTGCCTCGCCCCCCTCGCTTTCCCGGCGAAAGCCGGGATCTACTTCCACCGTGGGCACCGGCTTTCGCCGGTGAAGCGGAATTGAGCAGTGCATCACCCGATAGGCGAGGCCAGGCCACTAGGTTGTCATTCTCGTCGTGCCGCCGGTAGCGGGAATAGCGCCGGTGCTCAATCTACTGCGGTCTCCCAGTTGCAACTGACGCCGCTCTTCCGAGTTACAATCGCCGTTTTATTCGTTCCTCGGGGGCTCGCGTTGCCAGCCGACGCTAACGTTCGCATCCAAAGACCTCTTGACGCGGCATTCCTCGGCAGTGACGCACGGCGGGGAAAACGGTAGGCTCGGCGACAGCGAGACGGCGGAGGGTGGCGATGGCGTGGCGGCGCATGGTGCTGCAGATCGGGATGGGCACCGATATCCGCGGCGCCGATTACACCAAGGCGGCAGTGCGCGCTCTGCGCGACGCGCTGTGGCACAATTCGCTGAGCGTGGCCGCCGCGGCCGGGCTCGATGTCGATTCGATGCGGGTCGCGGTGACGATCGGCGTGCCGCAGCCGCAGGCGGTGGACAAGGCGGCGGTGCTGGCGGTGCTGCCGCATGGCACCGGCACCGTCGAAGTGGTCGAGGGCGGGCTCGAAATCCCGAACGACACCGGCACCAACAAGACTGTGATCGCCAACGCCGCCGCGGTGGTGCATCTCGACATCGCAGAGGGCGGCGGGCGATGACCGCAAAACGGGTGATCCTGGAGCTCGGCAGCGGCAACGATCTGCACGGCGGCGACTACACCAAGGCCGCGATCCGCGCGGTCGAGGACGCGATCCACCACAGCTCGTTGACCCTGATCCGGACATTGCGGCTCGATGCGCGCAAAATGGCGGTCGAGGTCACGATCGGCGTGCAGCGTCCCGACCGCGTCGACGCCGCAGCAGTCAAGGCGGCGCTGCCGCATGGCGAGGTTACCGTCAAATGCGTCAAAGGCGGGCTCGACCTGCCCGACGCCGACACCGGCGATCTGGCGGTGATCGCCAGCGCCGCCGTCGCGGTCCGCCTCGACCTGCCGCAGCCCTGACGGCGCAGCGACGCGAGCCGGCTATTCGCGGGCGGCGACGACGGCGATCTCGACCTTCCAATGAGGGGCCGCGAGCCGCGCTTCGACGCAGGCGCGGCCAGGCGTGTTGCCGGGCGACACCCAGGCGTCCCAGACCGCGTTCATGTCGTCGTAATAGCGCATGTCGGAAAGCCAGATCGTCGCCGACAACAGCTTTGAATTGTCGGTGCCCGCGGCGGCGAGCAATTCGTCGATCTTGCGCAACACCTCCTGCGTCTGCTGGCGCACATCCGCACCCGGCGTGTCACCGACCTGGCCGGCGAGGTAGACGGTCGGCCCATACGCCACCGCCTGGCTCATCCGCGCCCCGACCTTGTGCCGTTCGATCGCCATTTCGTTGTACTCTCCGTCAGCAAGGCCCGGCCTGCGGTCTCCGCGTCGGCGTAGCACCTGCGGCGACCCCGGGCGATCCCCCTATCGGAGAGGATTTTGCCACAAGCCTCATGACCGCCAGTTGGTGCGTGCAGCGTCGGGGTCGCGTGCGGATCAGTTCTTGATCGGCTTGCCCTCGATCTGCACGACCGATTGGGTCGATACTTGGCCGTTCGACGGCCGAGCCGTGTATTTGGCGACCACGTCGAGCACCGGCTGGATCAACTGGGCCGATCCGGCCGGCGACGCCGCCAAGGGCACTTCGAGCACGACAAAGCCCTCGACATAGGCACTCGTCGCGATGTCCAGGTTGCGCCGGATGAAGATGCAATCGACGCGGTCCGCCTGGTCCGGCTTTAGCACGTCCTTCAGCACGCGGATGCGTCCGATCGTGGTGTCTTCGCGGTTGGCGATGACCAGCTTTTTGATAAAGGAGACGGCCAGCTGCGCTTGCGGATTGTGGATGTTGATCGATGAGGCATAAACCCCGCTGACCACGTCGTCGGGCTCTTTGGTTGTTTCCGTGCCGCAGGTGAATTTGGCGGCGTATTCGACATAGGGGAGAGGCGCGTTTTGCGCCTGCGCCTGCATTTCGACGGAAAACAACAATGCGCCGGCCAGTGGCGCCAGCATCTTTGCGCGGATCATGGCATTGCTCCCATCGTTGTCGTCAATGGCCGCATTCAACGGCGGCGGGCTTACTTTAGCGCGAAATTGCGGCAAAGCGTCGCACAATCGGTTCGGCTTTGCCGCAAAATCGCCGGAGCATACCGGGGTCAACGAGTGATCGTCTTGCCGTCGATGGGCACGACCGATTGCGTCGATACCTGGCCGTTCGCCGGCCGAGCGGTGTATTTGGCGACCACATCGAGAAGCGGGAAGGAGGGCAAATCAGGCAGCCGCGGTACTTCAATTACGACAAACCCTTCGACATAGACCGTGGGCGCCTGGTTCAGCGCCTTGTGAATCAAGACGCAATCGACGCGCTCGGCCCGGTCAGGCGCCAGCACTTCATCCTCGTTCAAGATGCGGATCGCGCCGGGGGCCGAGCCCTCCCGGTTGGCGACGACAATTTTCTTTAGGAATTTGACGGTGAGCCGCGCCTGCGGATTATGGATATTGATCGATGAAGCATAGGTTCCGGCGACCACGTCATCGACCTCGCGGACCTCGGTACCGCACGTAAATTTCGCTGTGTATTCGACATAGGGCGGAGGTAGCGACTGCGCCTGCGCTGTCGCCGCGAGCAGCAATGCGCCGCCGAGCGGCATCAGCAGTTTTGTGGCCGACATGGCATCTCCTCCCACTGGGTTGTTGTGCTGCCGTGCATCGCCGACAGCTAACTTACAATAACCTGAATTTGGGTTAACGCCTGTGGCATTGTCATGGTTTTCGCCACGCGCTCGGCCCTGGCGGGCGATGTGCGGGGGTGGCGCGTTCGGGCGCGGGCCGCTAGACTGCCCGCGCACCGCAATCCGGGGGGTCGGATGCAGGGGATCGCGTTGGTGATTCTGTTGGGCTTGACCGCGTGCGTCGCAGCCGACGCGATCGCGCCGGCCAGCGCTTCGACCGAGGCGCGCGGCTGGCAGGACGCGAGCGGCAAGCCGCCGTCGCGGGCCGAGTTCGCCGCCGTCCTCGCCGCGTGTCAGGACCGCGCCGCGATCAAGAAAAACGATGCGGCACTCGACGGCTGCCTCGCCGATCTCGGGCTGCGCCGGGTGCAATAGGCGGCTCGGCCGGCACGATGGCTACGGTCACGCTGTCGAACCCGCCGGGGCTCGGCCGGCCGCTCGGGCAATATTCGCAGGTTGCGCGGGTGCGTGCCGGCGAGCTGTTGTTTATCGCCGGGCAAGTCGCGACCGATACCGCCGGCAATCTTGTCGGCGCCGACGATTTCGACCGGCAATGCGTCCAGGTCTTCGCCAATATCGAAGCGGCGCTTGCCGCCGCCGACGCCGGCTGGGGCAATGTCGCCCAGTTCACGACCTATCTCGTCCATTCCCAGGACATCGCCAAATTCATGGCCTATCGGACACGGGCTTTCCCCGGAATGTTCCCGGGCGGCGCCTATCCTCCGAACACGCTCCTGATCGTCGACCGGCTGGTCGCCGAGGGTTTTCTGATCGAGGTTCAGACCGTAGCCGCCCTCTGATATCGTGCCGGCCTGCGCGGATCCTTTTGGAGAAAGCCCCGTGGCCAAATTCATTATCGAGCCGCATTTCCGGCTGCAGGAGTGGATCGCCGAAGAAAAGGGCTATTTCCGCGACGAAGGGCTCGATTACGAATTCCGCGAGCTGGTCCGGGCGACCGGCGGTCGCCATCACGACAAGGGCGGCGAGCGGGTCGGGGCTTATCAGTCGCTCGAGGCCGGGCGCGCCGCGGATGTCAGCTGCGCCTGCCATTGGACGGTCAACGTCGCCGCTTCCTCCGGCCACGGCCGGCTCTATGCCGACCTCTATTCGGTGGCGCCGGCCGGGATTTTCGTGCCGCCGGATTCGCCGGTGACGCGGCCCGAGGACCTGAAGGGCGTGCCGATTTCGGTCGGTTGGCAATCGGGCAGCCATTATTCGACGATCCAGGCGCTCGAACCCTATCTCGCGCCGGAAGAGATCAACCTGTCGTTCAAGGACGGCCTGTTGTTCCGCCGGCTGGAGCTCCTGATCGATGGCGAGGCGCCGGCCTCGGCGCTGTTCAGCGGCCCCTATTACCTCGCCGAGCAATTGGGCTTTCGCAAGATCATCGACACGACCTTTATGATCGCGACGATGATCCACGGCGACCCTGATCCCGAGGATTTGCGCAAATTCTTCCGCGCGCTGCGCCGCGCGCAACGCGACCTCGATCTGCGCCCCGACCGCTACACCCATTATTATCGCAACGAATTCCCCAAGCGCTTTCATGCGCTGATGGACACCCGCCGCTGGGGTCCGGGCGAGCGCCTCGTTTTCGAGCCCTACACCAGGGAAGCCCACACCGAAACGCGCGCCTGGATCGCTCGCCACGGCATCTTCGCCGACACCGGCATCGGCACCGGCGAATACGACACCTCGGTCGTCTCGCTCGCCGCCGCCGACTGACCGCCGGGAGGGGCGAGATGGCCGAGGACATATTCTTGAAGCTCGCGGGGATTGCCGGAGAGTCGCAGGATGCGAAGCACAAAGGCGAGATCGACATCAGCGGATGGAGCTGGGGGGTGGCGCAGTCGCCGGCGCCAGCGGCAGGCGGCGGTGCGGCCGGCAAGGCGGATTTTCACGCGCTCTTATTGTCGAAGCAGGTCGATCTTGCTTCGACGCCGCTGCTGGCGGCGGTGGCGAGAGGATCGCGGATCGCCACCGGCACCTTGACGGTGCGCCATGCCGGTGCGGCGGCGCAGGAGTTTCTGGTGATCAATCTGAAGGACATCCTCGTCGGCTCGGTGACGATGACCGCGACCGAAGCCGGCAGCCGGCCGGTCGAAACCGTCACTCTGAGCTTTGGCCAGGTCGATTTCGAATACACCCAGTTTCTGGCAAGCGGCGCCAAGGGGGCCACCAAGTCCTTCAAATGGGATATCGCTCACAACAGGGGGCTATAGCTGCCGGACCGATTCAACCGACTACACCGGCGGCGGCATTTACGGTGAGATGGCGGACGGCGAAGCCGTGGCGAATTTCCAGCATTTCGGCGATGCGGCGGCGATGGCAATTCTGCCAATCGGCCTCGTAGCATAAAAGACAGGCGGGCGAGGCGGCGGCAATGGCGGCCGCGCCGGCGAGGTCGAGTTCGGCTTCGGGCCGCGAAAGCTTCGTTTCGACGATCGTCCAGAACCGCTGCCAGTCACGCTGCCGCCCGGCAAGGCGGCCCTCGGGCGGAGTGCCGAGGGCTGCGAGATGGACATAACGCATCCCGGCCGCCTCAACCGCCGCCGCCAATTGCCGCTTCGAAAAGCCCGGCCGGCGCGAGATCGGCCGGTCGCGCACGTCGAGCAGGGTCTCGACTCCGGCCGCGCCGAGGGTTGCGATCACATCACACAGCAGCGTTTTTTCATAGCCGATCGTAAAGAGAGCGCGCGCTGTCATCGGTCCGTCGCTCGCCAAGCCTTTCGTCCCCGCGCCCGACAGATTACAGCATAGCCGCGCATGTGGTGGGACAGGACAGGATGGAGGAGGAGATGGCGGCGCGGGTGATCGACGGCCGGGCGATCGCCGCCGAATTGCGGCAGCGCGTTACCGATGCGGCGGTCACTCTCCGTCGGAGAACCGGCCTCGCCGCCGGGCTCGCCACCATCCTCGTCGGCGACGACCCGCCGAGCCGAGCGTATGTGCGCGCCAAAGGCCGGGCCTCGCTGGCCGCCGGGCTCGCCTCATTCGAGGTCCAGTTGCCGGCCGAAACCACCGAGGCCGCGCTGATCGGCGAAATCACGAGGCTCGGTGTGGACGACCGGGTCGACGGCATCCTGGTGCAGCTGCCCTTGCCGGCGCAGATCGACGCCCGGCGCGCGGTCGCCGCAATCGATCC
>DASXAM010000340.1:0-3692 GCA_036404275.1 Allostellaceae bacterium | reverse complement strand
GCGGCCGAGCCGCGCCGCCTCGTCGAGCAGAAACAGCACCCGGCCGCGGGTCCAGCCATCGGCCATGTAGACCGTGTTGAGCAGCGCGCCGACCAGCACGCGGGCGATCGCCGGCGTCGTCTCGAGGGTGCGCAGAGAGATGTTCAGAAACACCGTCGTGCGGCCGACCAGCAGCGCCCGCGGATCAAAGGCGCCGACCGAGACGAGGTCAGCATAGGCGCTGGTGAACAACCACTCGATGCCTTTGACGGCGTTCAAATAGACCCCGCTGAAGGTTTCCTCGGCCTGGCATTTCATCAAGGTGGCGGCGATCCGCCGCGCCATGCGGCTGCGGCTCGTGGCGCGGATGCCGGCCAAGAGGCTCAGCATGTCGTCCTCGGGCACCGCAACCCCGGCGGCCAGGGTCGCCAGACTGATCTCAACGGTTTCGGGATCGGACCACACCAAGTGCGCCAGTAGGCACGTCACGAGCGCCCGGCCCATGGTGCCGAAGAACGGATCCTCGCCGCGCCCGGCGCCCGGTGTGGCGGCCTCGTCGTAGATCCACGAGACGACGCTCCTGACATGCAGCTCGGCTTCGGGATGGTTCGTGTCGATCCAGGCCAGCACGTTGAACCCCTGGGCCCGCGGCTTGCCGTCCTCGCCCTCGCCGGGGATGCCGATATGGACGACCTCCTTCTTCTGCCGCTTGAGCGCGCTGTCGAGCATCGGGCCCAATTCGACCGACGGGTCGAGCACCACGCTGCTGCCGGTCCAGGTCAGCACCGTCGAAACCGCCGAGGTCGTCTTGAAGCCGCCCGGTCCGGCAAAGACCAGGCTATGGCCGCTCCCCTCGGTGCACGGGTCGATCAGCAATGGTGCTTTGCCGCCCAGCCCCCAGCTCGCCGCGTCATGCGGGTCGAAGCGTTTGCCTGCGACGCTGAGGTCATGGTCGACGCGATAGGCTTCGCCGACCGCGATCCCGCCATGCACCGGGTGCAGCCCGGGGAACAGCTTTTGCGCATCCGCTATCGGCCGCCAGCTGGTGTGGCCGTGGTTGTCGGTGACGCCGCGTTCGCTGGGTCGCACCGCACCCCTGTGCCGCGGCACGAGCCGGCGCCGGCCGCGATTACCCAAGCGCCGCAGCTGGAAGAGACCGAACAGGAGCACCGCCAGGACGAGCGTCGGGACCGCTGCGGCCAGGACCAGCCACAGATCGACCCACCAATTGGCGAGCCACCATTGCCTCGCGTCCCACCAGGCGAATGGAGAAAAGGGGGTGCCGGTGCCGCGGCTCCACAGCGCCGAGGCGGCGAGCAGCCACAACGCGGCGGCCAGGACGGCCACCGAGATGACTGCGAGGAGGCGGCCCAATTCCCGCGAAAGACGCACACGGGCCAGGCGAGCGCTCACCCGCCGCCCCCGATCCGGGTGATCCGCGCCCGGTGCTTCAGTGTGCGGCTTGCCGCCTTGACGAGCTCGTGCGGCGTCATCCGATGCACGATCTCGCCGGCAATTGCGGTGTCTGCGGCGCGCATGACGATCCGCCGCAAGGTCAGGTCGACCTCGAGCTCGGATTTCCGATCCTTCGCCGGACCGCGGCGTCTCACGGCGCGGCCTCGGCAGCGCGGTAGTAGACCGACGGCACCGCGAAGCCTCCGCCGTCGCGCCGGCAGAACGCGACGATGTCGACAAGGCTTTTCAGGATCGCCGCCAGCTTGTCGTCCGGGAGGTTTCGGCCAGCCGCACTCGCTTTCGCCATCAAGGCCAAGGGGGTGAAGGGGTCGCCCTCCTCGGCATGCCAGGTCGTCAGCCCGCCGGGATGGCCGGCGGCCAAGAGCCGCAAATAGGCAAAGGCCTCGGCCCCGCGAAGCTCCTGCATCGCGACCCGGTCGGGGCGCATGCGCAGCGAGGCTTCGACCGCATCCTCGGCCGAGACGTTGGCCGCCCCGTAGAACAGCGAGACCCGGTTGCGCAGCGGCAGCTTCCCGAACTCGTCGGTGTCCTCGATTGTCACCAGCCGTTCGCTCTGCGGGATTTCCTGCATCAGCCGGCGCAGCAGTGCGGTCTTGCCGCTGCCGGTGCTGCCGGTCGCCGCGATCGTCTTCTTCGCCCGGACCGCGAGCGAAAAAAACCGGGCCCAGTCCTTTCTCCGGTAGCGGCGGAGAAGCTCGCTGTCGGCATCTTCCGGACTGGGGCGACCGCCGGGCTGGCCGAGCCTCCCGGGGGCCGGGACCGCCGTGTCGCAGACCAGACTGGCGAAATCGGCGTCGTAGACGGTGTGGACCCGCTGCGAGGGAATGCGGATCGTCAGCGAGATGGTCCCCGATGCGGTCGCCGGCGGCCGGATCAGCGTGCAGCGCTGGCCGTCCGGCAGGGTCGTCATCGCGATCGGGTGCGCCGGGTCGAAAGGTTTGGCGAGCAGCGAGCTCGCAAGAAGGCCGATTGCATCGAGCCGCGCAAAATCGAACGCCCCGATCTCGCGCCACGACCATTTTCCGTCGCGCTCGATCCCGACTTCACAAGGGCGCTGCACGACGATCTCGGTCACGGCCGGGTCGGCAAGCGCGTCGGCGATCGGCGCCAAGAGGTGGCGCAAGGTCGTTTCGCCGGCTCTCATCGCGGCAGCGGGCGAATGCGGTAGCTGTCCGAGAAGTCGATCGGTGTCGACAGCCAGATCGCGATCGTCGTGCCCTGGTGCTTCGAGAAGGTTGGGGCGACGTCGATCTGCGACTGCAGGATCTGCTGCGCCAGATTGTTGGCGCCGCCGGTCGAGATGTAGGTGTTGCCGCCCTTCGACACCGCCGCCTGGACGATGCCGAGACCGCTTTCGGTCAGATCGAGGATCACCGCCCCGGCAAACCGCTCGAAATAGTGGTGGTCGACCGCACCGGCAAACCCGCTGCGCCCGAGGTGGTCGGCCATCGGGTCGCCGGCGAGCGGGACCCAGATGCCGTTTGGCGTATGGGCGTAGGTCGAAACTGCCATGAGCCGGTTGCCGCCGTTCTTCCCCATCGTCTCGTAGCGGCCGACGATCTGGGTCCCGGCCTCCATCAGCAGCACGCCCTTGGGGCTGTAGACCGGGCCCGGCAGATGGCACAGCAAGGGTCCGGGGAGGTCGCTCGCGATCGCGGTGTCGAGGATGCAGGGCAGCAACCCCGGCATCAGCTCATAGGTGTCGTCGATCGCCGGCGACGCCTTTATCCCCGGCAGCCGCGACGCCGCAAATTCGAGCCCGGTCTGCGGCGGGTCCGCCGGGGCTGCTGTGGCGGGCTTCGGGGGATCGCTGTGCGCCACCTTGTAAGACAGCATCGCCGGGCGCACCGGTGCGCTCACCGCCGAACCCGCGCGAAACGCCGGGATCGGCGGCGGCGCCGGAACCTCTGCGGGAGCCGCTGCCGGCGCTGCGGCCTTGGTTGTCGGGGGCGGCGTGGGCGGGTCCTCCGCTTTCGCCGGGCGGTACGGCACCACGACGCCGATATAGGATTGCGCCGCCTTCGGTGCGTCTTGCGCGTGCTGCGGCTTGCCGCGGGTAAACAGAAACGCCAGCAGCACCGCTACCCCGGCCCCCACGAGCAGCAATCTCGGTCGTTTCCAGAGCGGCGGCGCGGCGCCTTCGTCGTCCTCCTCGTCCCAGTCCTCTTCGGCACGGTCGGCGCGAAACCCATTCATCGCGATTTCGCTTGCAGGATGTCGCGCGCGACACTCGGCGC
>DASXAM010000339.1:0-9101 GCA_036404275.1 Allostellaceae bacterium | reverse complement strand
GCGTCATCTGGGCTAAGCTGAACCCACGGTTACGCGGGAGGAAGCAAAGATGGCGGTACGGGTGGCGATCAACGGGTTCGGCCGCATCGGCCGCTTGGTCATGCGCGCGGCATTGGAGCATCCGGAGCAGCAGGTCGAGGTGGTCGGTGTCAACGATCTCGGGCCGGTCGCGACCAATGCGCATCTTTTGAAATACGACAGCGTGCACGGCCGCTTTGCAGGCGAGGTTACCGCCGGTGAGGACTGGCTCGACGCCGGCCGCGGCAGGGTCCGCGTCACAGCCGAGCGCGACCCGGCAAAATTGCCGTGGAAGGAGCTCGGCGTCGATGTGGCGCTCGAATGCACCGGCATCTTTACCAAGCGCGAGGCCGCGGCCAAGCACCTCGAGGCCGGCGCCAAGCGCGTCATCGTCTCGGCCCCGGCCGACGGCGCCGATCTGACCGTCGTCATGGGCGTCAACCATGAAGAATTGCAGCCCGAGCATCGGGTCATTTCGAACGGGTCGTGCACGACCAATTGCCTCGCCCCCGTCGCTTATGTGCTGCATCGGGGGATCGGCATCGAGCGCGGCTTTATGACGACGATCCATGCCTATACCGGCGACCAGAGCCTGCAGGACACGTTGCATTCCGATCTGCGCCGGGCGCGCGCCGCGGCCTTGTCGATGATCCCGACCTCGACCGGGGCGGCGCGGGCGATCGGCCTCGTCATGCCCGCGCTCAAAGGCAAGCTCGACGGCACCGCGATCCGGGTCCCGACCGCCAATGTGTCGTTGATCGACCTGACCTTCGACGCGGCGCGCGAGACCACCGCCGACGAGGTCAACGCGCTGATGGAGGACGCGGCGAAATCGAACCGGCTCAAGGGCATCGTCGGCATCAACAAGGCGCCGACCGTGTCGGTCGATTTCAACCACGACCCGCACAGCTCGACCTTCGACGTGACCCAGACCCAGGTGCTCGACAAGCGCTTTGTCCGCGTCCTCTCCTGGTACGACAACGAATGGGGCTTCTCGAACCGGATGGTCGAGGTCGCCGCCCATTTCGGGGCGCTCGGCTGAGCCCGCATCGGCGCGGCGTTCCGCTGGGGAGCGACAACGCCCGCGTTTTCTTCTATCCTCGGATCGGCGGGCCCGTAGTTCAGCTGGTCAGAACGCGCCGCTCATAACGGCGTTGTCGCAGGTTCGAGTCCTGCCGGGCCTACCTTTTTGGCCACCTTTTTGCCCAGCTTGTTGGAATGTAGATTACGAAATCCGGGGGTAATCCCGCGCCGGAGGCAAGCCGGCCTTCGCCGTGCCTGCGCGGTCTTGTTTAGGGAAATCTTCGTCAACCGGAGCTTCAGCGCGACGCTGATCACAGCTTTTGCGCGCCCGAATACCGCCCTCAAATACGTGCTGTCCGGCGTCGTCGTTATTCTGGCGTTGACGCTGGCATGGCCGGTCGCAGCCCGCCTTTTTCGCTTTGGGCCGTTGCATTGGGACGACCTCGCTCTCACGCTCGGCGCAGGCGCGATCGTTCTGCTGATACTCGATTTCTTCAAGCCCCGTTGGGCGGCTCGGACAAGGGTTTAAACCTGCGGAGCCGCCGCCGCTCGGCGCCATCGCCATAAGGAATCGAGCCGTTCTCCCCCCGTCGTCGGGTCGCCTCTTGTCGGCAAGGCCGAGATCGCCCAATTGATGTGAGTGCGACATAAGCAACGTTGTGATAACGGCATGCCCATCACATCCGGTTCCACACGCTGTTCAACCTGAGCGCGGGTTTTGCTGTAAATCCGCTGTATTTTACGCGGGCCTGGCGCGGGCGCTCAATTGGAGGTTTCATCTTGGGCGAGCGCAGTGTGGGGACCGCCGAGAGGAGGGTGAGGCTTGCCCGCATCGGTTCGGCGGGGTACTCCGTCGGCGCGGAGCGGAAGCGGAGGGAACGAGATGATTTCGGGCGAGTTCGATGTCGTCGTGGTCGGGGCCGGGAATGCCGGCATGTGCGCGGCCTTGGCGGCGCGCGGCGAGGGGGCGCGCGTGCTGGTGTTGGAAGCGGCCCCGTTCGACGAGCGCGGCGGCAACAGCCGTTACACCGCGGGCGCCTTGCGCTTTGTCTATAACGGCGTCGACGACCTCTTGAAGCTCTGCGATCTGAGCGAGACCGAGCTTGCGACCTCGGATTTCGGCACCTACACCCAGGACAAATATTACGACGACCTTGGCCGGCTGACCGACTGGCGCAGCAATCCCGACATGGCCGAATTGCTGATCACCAAGAGCCAGGAAACGCTGTTATGGATGCGCAGCCAAGGCATCCGCTTTGCCCCGATGTATTCGCGCCAAGCGTTCAAGCACGACGGCAAGTTCGTGTTCTGGGGCGGGCTGGCGCTCGAGGCCTGGGGCGGCGGGCCGGGGCTGGTCGAAGGATTGTTCAAAGCGGCCGAGGAGCGCCAGATCCAGATCGCCTATGAGGCGAAGGCCGAGCGGCTGATCGCCGACGATGACGGAGTCCACGGCGTCGTCGTCAAGGTCGAGGGCAAGACGCAGGAGATCCCGGCAAAATCGGTGGTGCTCGCCTGCGGCGGGTTCGAGGCCAATGCCGAAATGCGCACCCGCTATCTCGGCCCCGGCTGGGACCTCGCCAAGGTGCGCGGCACCCGCTTCAACACCGGCCAAGGGATCAAGATGGCGCTCGACATCGGCGCGATGCCCTACGGCAACTGGTCGGGTTGCCATGCGGTCGGTTGGGACTACGGCGCGCCCGAATTCGGCGACCTCGCGGTCGGCGACAATTTCCAAAAGCATTCCTACCCATTCGCCATCATGGTCAACGCCAACGGCGAACGGTTCTGCGACGAGGGCGCCGATTTCCGCAACTACACCTACGCCAAATACGGCCGGGAGATCCTGAACCAGCCGCACCAGTTCGCCTGGCAGATCTTCGACCAGCAGGTTGTGCATCTGCAGCGCGACGAATACCGCATCCGTCAGGTGACCAAGGTCACCGCCGACAGCTTCGAGGAGCTCGCCGACAAGATGGCCGAATATGCGCCGGTCGACAAACCGCGGTTTCTCGCGACGATCCACGAATACAATGCCGCCGTGCAGCGCGACATCCCTTACAATCCAACGGTCAAGGACGGCCGCACCACCAAGGGCTTGGCGATCGACAAGACCAATTGGGCGATGCCGCTCGAAAAGCCGCCCTTCGAGGCCTACTGCACGACCTGCGGCGTCACCTTCACATTTGGCGGGCTCAAAATCGATACCTCGGGTCATGTGCTCGACACCGCGCAACGGCCAATTCCCGGCCTCTACGCCGCCGGCGAATTGGTTGGCGGGTTGTTTTATTTCAACTATCCGGGCGGCACCGGGCTCGTCTCCGGCTCGGTCTTCGGCAAGATCGCCGGCAGCTCGGCCGCCAAGGATGCGCAGCCCGGTTAGAGCGGCACGGCGAGCGCGTTAAAATCGTCGAGCAAGGCGGCGATGCGGCTGGTATCCGACTGGTCCATGATTGCGCGGGCCCGGCGGGTGGCGGCGCCCATTTCGAGGCTGCGGATGCGCTGCTTCAGCCGCGGGATGTTGCCCGGCGCCATCGACAGGTTGCGCAGCCCGAGACCGAGCAGGAGTGCCGCATAGCGCGGCTCGCCCGCCATCTCGCCGCACACGCTGACCGGGATCGAGCGCCGCTCGGCAGCTTCGACCGCAAACTGAACGAGACGCAGCACCGCCGGGTGCAGCGGGTTGTAGAGCGGGGCGACCTGTTCGTTGCTTCGGTCGACCGCCAGCGTGTACTGGATCAAATCGTTGGTGCCGATGGCAAAGAAATCGGCTTCGGCGGCCAGCGCATCAGCGGCCAGCGCCGCGCCAGGCACCTCGATCATGACACCCAGCGGCGGCAGCGCTTCGGGGACCGCGCCGCCGCGCCGCCTTAGCCGTCGCGCTACCTGCTCCAGCGCGGCGCGCGTCCGAGTGATCTGGCCGGCATGCGAGACCATCGGCAGCAGGATGCGCAATGGTCCGCCGACGGCGGCGCGCAGCATCGCCGCGAGCTGCGGATCGAGCAGCCGACGGTCGTGCAGCGACAGCCGGATCGCACGCAGGCCGAGCGCCGGGTTGTCGGTGTCCGCAGCCACCCCATCGAGCGAGCGGGCGATCTTCTCGCCGCCGAGGTCGAGCGTGCGCAATGTGACGGGCTTGCCGGCCATGCCGCGCACCAGAGCCGCATAGGCCTCATATTGCTCGTCTTCGCCCGGCAAATCATCACGGTTCATATAGAGAAATTCAGTACGCACGAGGCCGAGCCCCATCGCGCCGCTAGCCATCGCAAGGCCGAGCTCGACCGGCAATTCTATGTTGGCTTCGAGCCGGATTTCGACGCCGTCGCGGGTCACCGCCGGCAGACGGCGCAGTCGCGCCAGCTCCCGCCGCTCGCGGGCAAGCAAATTACGCCGGCCCTCGTATTCGCGGATCGTCGTCACCGACGGGTCGAGGATCACCCGGCCTTCGCCGCCATCGATGATGACGATGGCGCCGGCCCGCGCTTGATCGACAAGGCCGGAGACGGCGAGCACCGCAGGCAGCCCGAGCGCCCGCGCTACGATTGCAGTATGGCCTTCGGCGCCGCCCGACTGCGCGGCAAAGCCGGCGATCCGCTCGGGGTCCATCAGCGCCGTGTCCGCTGGGGTTACGTCCTCGGCGAGGATGACCGAGCCACGCGCGACCGAGGAGTAAGCGACATACGGTTTTTTGATCAGGTTGCGGATCAGTCGGGCGCCGACGACGCGGATGTCGTCGCTGCGGGCGGCGAGGTAGGGGTCACGCATCGCCGCAAAGCTTTTCGCAATTTCATCGATCTCGAGCTGCACCGCGCGCTCGGCGTTGATCCGAGCACGGCCGATGCGCTCGCCGGTGCCGCGCACCAGGCGCGAGTTCGACAGCATCGCCAAATGCGCGTCGAGCAGATAGCCGATCTCTTCGGCGGCGGATTCGGGCAGCGCCGCGGTCTTCGATTTGAGCTTGCGCAATTGCTTGAGCGAGACCGCGACGGCTTCGGCGAGGCGGTGCCGCTCGCTCTCGATTTCGGTCTCGCGAATGCGGCTTTCGCGCACCGGCAACTCGCCGCCCTCGCCGATATGCGCGGGCCCGATCGCGATTCCCGGCGAAACGCCGATGCCCGAGAGGATCTGCTCTTGGGCTGAGTGCTGCTCTGCGCCTTCGTCGGCCGCGTCAATCCTCATCGAATTTGCATTCGATCAGCCGGGTGAGGGCCGACACCGCCGCCTCGGCCTCGTCGCCGATGGCGCTCAGCTCGATCACCGCACCCGAGGCCGCGGCGAGCATCATCAGCCCCATGATCGAGCGGCCCGACACTTCGGTCCCGTTTTTGCGCACCCGAACCTCGGCGGCGTATTGCCCGGCGACTTTGACCATGCGGGCGGCGGCGCGGGCGTGCAGTCCCTTCTGGTTGCAGATCCTAACGATCCGGCGGACCGTGCCGTGCTGGCAGCCCTCGCTCATCGCTGGACGTCGGTCAAAAGCTGCGAGGCGACATTGATGTATTTGCGGCCGGCCTCTTGCGCACCGAGCACCGTGCGCTCGAGATTTTCGCTCTGGCGCAGGCTGGCGAGCTTGATCAGCATCGGCAAATTGACGCCGGCTACGACCTCGATCCGCGGCCGCTCCATGACCGAGATCGCGAGGTTCGATGGTGTGCCGCCGAACATGTCGGTCAGCAGCACCGCGCCGTCGCCGGTATCGACCTCGGCGATCGAGCGCAGGATATCGCGGCGGCGCGCCTCCATGTCGTCGTCGGCGCCAATGCATACGGCAGCGATCTGGGTCTGGGCGCCGACCACATGCTCGAGCGCGGCAACGAACTCGGCCGCGAGCCGGCCATGCGTCACCAAAACCATTCCGATCATCTGGTTCCCTTTGCTGGCGTCGGCCCGGGGTCAACCGGCGGCGACGGGCTCACCCGTCGCCTTCGGGGGCGCAGGATCGGCTGCGGGCAAATCGCGATGCGCCGCCTGCGCCGGCCAGCCGGCCGCACGGATCCGCGCCACCAGACGCTCGGCGACATAGACCGAGCGATGCCGCCCGCCGGTGCAGCCGATCGCAATCGTAAGGTAGGTCTTTCCCCGCATTTCATAGCGCGGCAAAAGCGGGCGCAACAGACGCCACAAATGGTCGAAAAATGGCGGAAAATCCGCGTCTCTCTCGATATGCACGGCCACGGCGGGGTCGCACCCACTGAGACCGCGAAGCGCCGGAACATAATACGGATTATCGAGGAATCTCACGTCAAAGACGAGATCGGCATCGCGCGGAATGCCGCAGCGATAGGCAAACGATGTGACAAAAACGCGCAGACCGCCGGCTTCGAGGGCAAAATGGCCGCTCATCAGCCGCTTCAGGTCGGCGGCGCTCAGCGTCGAAGTGTCGATCACCAGATCGGCGCGATCACGCAACGGGCGAAGCAGTTCACGCTCGCGCCGGATGCCGTCCATGACCGGCTGGTCTCCGGCAAGGGGGTGGGGCCGTCGCGTTTCGGTATAGCGCCGTTCGAGCGGTTCGTCATCACAGTCGATGAATAGCACAGCAAATTTGCGCCCGCTGTGGCGGGTGACGGTGTCGAGCATTTCGAGCAGGCTCTCGACCGCAAATCCCCGCGTACGGACATCGGCACCGATCGCGATCGCCGGCTCACCCGCCGCGGCGTGCTCGATCAGGGCCGGGACCAGCGCCGCCGGCAGATTGTCAACCGCCTCGTAGCCGAAATCTTCGAGCGCCTTGAGCGCTGTGGATCGCCCGGCTCCGGACATGCCCGTCACCAGAAGGACGCGCGCGGGGGGCGCCATCTCTGCCAGCTCGGACGACCCGCGACCACCCGTGGCCATTATCGGCCGATTATATCGGGCAGCGGCCGGGCGGCAAACATCTGGCACGCGAAGCGCAGTTTCGCTGTTGCCGAAGCCTCGAACGGCGCCAGCGCGATCAGCGGGATATCGATGCCCAGCACCGTCTCGAAGCGGGCCTCGGGAAGCCGATCGATATCACCCGAAGGGACCAAATCGGCGATCAACTCGAGTAATGCCTGTGCGAGCGGTTCGACCCGTAAAAGCCCGATCCCCCGGACCTCGATCAGCCCTGAAATCGATGCCGGCGCCCGCGCCACTACATTTCCGCCTGAGCGACTCAAAAGCACTTGGTCATCGGCGACAAGGCAAGCCCCCCCGGCGATCAGCCGCAGCGCCAAATCAGACTTTCCGGCGCCGGACGGCCCACGCAACAGCACCGCGCGCCCGTCGATCGCGACCGCCGTGCCATGCACCAAGAGCGGCACGGTCACGAGCCTGAGGGCAGCCGAACCTGAAACCGCGCGCCGACCACCCGATCGCTCCCGTTCTTGCGATTTTCGGCCCAGATCATGCCACGATGCGCCTCGACAATCTGCTTGGAGATCGACAGTCCGAGCCCCGAATGGGTGCCGAATTTCTCGCCGGTCGGGCGTTCGGTATAGAAACGGTCAAAGATCGCAGTCAGCTTGTCGTCCGGGATGCCGGGTCCTTGATCCTCGACGGTGACCAGCACCGCCCGGCCGTCGCGCCGCGCCGTCAGACGGATCTCGCCGCCCGGCGGGCTGAACGACAGGGCGTTGGCGATGACGTTGCGAAACACTTGCGACAGTCTGGTCTCGATACCGGCCACGATTAGGTCGCGGCCGCGCTCCGGCAGTTCGATGACAAGCTGCGGCGAGCCCTCCACCTGACTCGCCTGGTGGATTTCGACGAGGGCTTCGAGCATTGCGGCGATGTCGATCGGCTCCAGTTCGACACGGCTCAATTCGGCATCGAGGCGCGAGGCGTCGGAGATGTCGGTGATCAGCCGGTCGAGGCGCTCGACATCGTCGAGGACGATTGCCATAAGTCGCTGACGTTTTACCGGGTCCTCGATCCGCGCCGCGGTCTCGACGGCGCTGCGCAGTGAGGATAGCGGGTTTTTGATCTCGTGTGCTACATCGGCGGCAAAACGCTCGATCGCGCTCATCCGCTGCCACAATGCATCGGTCATCTCGCGCAACGAACCGGAGAGGTCGCCGATCTCGTCGCCGCGTCGGGTAAAATCCGGGATCTCGACGCGTGCGCCGCGGCCGCGGGCACGTTCGGCGGCGGCGGCGAGCCGGCGGATCGGACGGGCGATGGTGCCGGCGAGGTAGAGCGACAGCAGCACCGTGACCAGCAGCGCGACCCCGAAAATACGCAGCAATTCGAGGCGCACATTGCGCAGATCGTCCTCGATCTCTCCACTGCCGGTGGACAGCATAACCGCACCCAGCACCTCTTTGTAGCGTTGCACCGGCACGGCCACGCTGAAGACGAGCCCGCCCGAGGAGGGATCGCGGCGTATCGCGGCGCCAGTCTCGCCGCGCAGCGCTTCTTCGACTTCGTGGTAATCCGCCGCCGACTGACGGGCGTTCTCATGATAGGGCGGATAGTTCCGGCGATGCGGCAGCCGGCCGAAGATCCAGTCGTAGGCTTGAGCGAACCAGCGCGCGATCGGCTCGCGCGGCTCGACCTCGGGCAATTCGAGCACCTGGACTGAATCGCCCGGCCCGCGCAGCACGCGGCTGTCGGCGATGATA
The DNA here is from genome assembly GCA_036404275.1 of Allostellaceae bacterium. Taxonomy (GTDB): domain Bacteria; phylum Pseudomonadota; class Alphaproteobacteria; order ATCC43930; family CGMCC-115725; genus AP-15. The sequence goes on along the minus strand of DASXAM010000339.1, from coordinate 480 downwards.
TGACCCTTGATGCTGAACAACCGTGCCCGGGTCCGGGTCGGCTCGACCAGGCGCCGCATCATCTGGCGGGCGAGATCGGGCAGCAGCACCTCACCGCCATCGGCGGTGTCGAGCACCGCACCCTCGCCCAACGCCGCGGCGAATATCTCGCCTTGCGTTTTCAGCGATTCGATCTTCTGATCGATCAGGCTCGCCTGGTACTTGCCGAGATAGAGAAAGCCGCCGCCGAGCAACGCCAGTGCCAGCACGTTGACCGCGAGAATGCGCCAGGTCAGCGGCGAAAGCGGCCAGCGCCAGCGGCGCGGACGGAGCCGAGCCGCGGCCGGCAGCTCGGCGGTGTGGGCGCCTTCCGTCCGCGGAAGACCGGCGCCGACTTCGGCGGCGGACGGTTCAGCGTTCGCGGTATCGATAGCCGACGCCATAAAGGGTTTCGATCTGGGCGAAATCCGGATCGACCGCTTTGAACTTCTTGCGCAGCCG
>DASXAM010000338.1:0-17514 GCA_036404275.1 Allostellaceae bacterium | reverse complement strand
CGGCACTCCGGGCGAACGGCGGCAAAATGCCGTTGAACATATCGCCTGTCGCCTATCCGACCCGCCGGTTTCACACGCCGTCGGGCAAGATCGAATTCTATTCGGCGCGGGCCGCGGCGGCCGGGCTGCCGCCCTTGCCGGTGTACGAAAAGCCGCCGGCTGCTGCCGCCGATCCGCTGACGCTCTGCCAGGGGCGGACACTGACGCACTTCCACTCGTTTTACGACCATGGCCGGGCGTTGCCGATATTGGCCGAGCGTGACCCGGGTCCAATACTCTGGATCTCGCCGGGTGACGCGGCGAGGCGGAGCCTGGCCGAGGGCGATGCGGTCCGGGTCTACAACAGCCGCGGCGCCTTCAGGGCCAAAGCGCATGTCACCGACCGGATACCGGCCGGCGCCGTATGGATGCGCGACGGCTGCCTCGATCTGAACCAGGTCACCTCAGGCGCTCCGGCTCTGCCGGAAGCGGCCCTCGGCCTTTTCCCCTTTACCGTGGGTCAGGCTGAGTACGAAGCACGGGTCGAAGTCGAAGCCGCATAAGCGTAGTATTGCGGTCTGAAGTCCAAGAATTGCTACTGTCTGGGCCGAAGACCGCTCCATCTCGCTTTCCCGGCGAAAGCCGGGATCGATGTCTCCAATGCTCTGAATCATCAGCCGGTTGTAACCCTATAAAAGCAAACCCGGCCCTCTGATTGCGGTAGGGTGGACCCCGGCTTGCGCCGGGGAAGCGAGCAAAGGGCACAGATGCTATTCTTTCATACGCTCGGAAACCGGGGCGGCCCCGAACCGGGGATGCAGGACGCTATCCCTGCGCGCGGATGAAGGCCCGGACCTCGGGGTAGGTTTCGGTCTGCCAGCGGCGACCGTGGAAGACGCCGTAATGGCCGACTTTGGGCTGCAGGTGGTGGCGCTTTTTCGCTGGCGCGACGCCGGTGCACAGCGCGTGCGCGGCGACGGTCTGGCCGGGTGCGCAGATGTCGTCGCGCTCGCCTTCGACGGTCATCAGCGCAGTGCGCGCGATCGCCGCCGGCTCGACCCGGTTGCCATGCACGACGAGCCGGTTCTGCGCCAAATCCTGCTTGTGAAATACCCGCTCGATCGTCTCCAGATAGAAATCGGCGGCGAGATCCATGACCGTCGAGTATTCGGTGTAAAAGGCGCGGGTTGCCGCTGCGCTGTCGCGGTCGCCGCGCACCAAATCCTGAAACATCCGCCAGTGCGCATCGACATGCCGGTCGAGATTCATGCCGAGAAATCCGGCGAGCTGCAAAAAGCCGGGATAGACACGACGCATCGCACCTGGATAGCGCGCCGGCACCGTCGTGACGACCTTGCGCTCGAACCAGTCAAGCGAATGCGCGGTGGCGAAATGGTTGACCGCGGTCGGGTTGGCGCGGGTGTCGATCGGCCCACCCATCAGGATCGTCGAAGCGGGCTCGCATGGATCACCGGAGGCGGCGAGCAGCGACACCGCGGCCAGCACCGGCACGGCCGGCTGGCACACCGCCATGACATGCAGCTGCGGCCCGATAAGGCGGATAAAGCGGATTACCAGATCGACATAATCGTCGAACCCGAAGCGGCCGTGGATCAGCGGCACATCGCGCGCATTCGCCCAATCGGTCAGAAAGACGTTGTGGTCGGGCAAGAGGGTGGCGATGGTCCCCCGCAGCAAGGTCGGGAAATGTCCTGAAAGTGGGGCGACGACCAGCACCGTCGGCTCGTCGCGGGCGCCTTCCTTGCGGAAATGAAGGAGGCGGCAGAACGGGTCGGAGCCAACGACCTCCTCGGCGACCGGGACCCTTTCGCCGGCGATCGCTACCGTATCGATGCCAAAAGCCGGCCGCTCATGCGACAGACCGGCATGCGACAGCAGCTCCAATGCGGCCGCCGCGCGGCGCATAAAAGGGGTGTCGGAGAAGCCCGGCCAGGAAAAATCGAGCGCGCCCGAGCAGAACTCGGCCATGAGCCGAACAGGGGTGAGCGCATCGTCGTAGGCCTGATAGGCGCCGTAAAGCATGTACCCTCGTATAAACGTGCCGCCCGCACCCGTGCCGGCGTCCTGATTGTTGAAACGCCTTCCTGCCCCGATCGATTATCACGCGAATCCATCCCATACCGGAAAGCTCGTTGCCACAAGCTTGTATATTGGTTTTCCCAGGATTTTCGGCAATGCCGACCGGCGCGACCGGTCAATCCGGGGGTGCTGCCATCCCGCCGCGGACCTCATGCACGACGACCCCGGCGAGCCGCGGCGGCGGCGCCAGCCAGTGCCGGTGCGCCAAGCCCGTCCCCACGTCGCTCTCGCCCGCCTTCCACCGCCGGGCAATCGCCGCCGGCGAAAAGTCGGTCATCTTTCGGGTGAGATCGACAGGATCGACCTCGTGCACGAGGTGCATCACCGTCATCGTCGCGTTGCTGGCTTCCGCCAAACATTTGCGGACATCGGCCTCGGCCCGCGCCGCAGGCGGAAGCCTTTCACCGAGCAGCCCGATCATTCGCCGCAGATCGTGCACCCGGCGCATCGCCGCGATTTCCCGGCGGGTCCGGCTGATCCCGCCATAGCCGGCCGGGCCGCCGTCATAGCCGTCGATGGCAAAGCACAAGGTGTCGGCCGGCCGGGCGTTGTCCAACGCCGACACTGAAACGGCACCGCCGCCATAAAGCTGACGGTCGATCGCAATTGGTGCTGCGCCCGGCAGCGGGGTGCCGGCGAGGACATGATCGGGGCCGAGCACATGCCGGTCGTTGTCGAAAAAGGTCTCGGCCCCGGTCGCCAAATTGACCGCACCCAGAACGAGCCGCACGGCGCCAGAATTGATCCGGTCGAAATCGACCGTTTCGCCGATTAACGCGCGCAATTCCCCGGCATCGAGAACGGGTCTCGGCGACGGCGGCGGCGGGTCGGTGCGGCGACGCAGCAGCGCGAGCCCCCGCGCGGTTTTTTTCTCGAGCCAGGCGCCGACGGCGCGGGCCGACCGGCCGCGGGCGCGCCGGCTCGCCTCCTGCCAGAACCGGCGCAGACGAAGGGTGCGTTCGTGCGGCAGGCTGCCGGCGATGATCGCCGCGTTGACGGCGCCGATCGCGGTGCCGGCGATCCAATTGGGCCGCACCCCGGAGCGCTCGAGCGCCGCATAGGCACCGGCCTGATAGGCGCCCAGCGCGCCGCCGCCCGATAAAACCAGAGCGATCCGTTCGAAACGGGCCAGGCTCTTTTCCGGTCGCCCTCGGGCCAAGACGTGCTCCTCGCGCCAGCGTCCCGGCCATCATAGGAAGTCTCGGGCGGGCGTCCAATCTCCGTCAGAGCCGATCTTCATCGTTTTTCTTCGCGCCCCCCGACCGCCGGGACAGTGCGCAGATAGACGGCGATCGCGTGGCGGTCGACGTCGCTGAGCCGTGTCGTGTTGCGCACCTCTTCGGCCATGGCGCCGCCGACAAAGTCGGAATCGGGAGTCATCCCGTCTTTGAGAAGGGTCTCGATGTCGGCGTCGCTCCAGCGGCCGATGCCGGCTTTTTGGTCCGGCGTGATGTTCGGAACCGCCTTGCGTCCGCCGCCGGCCGGCGCGCCGGATAGAGCGCGGGCGGAATCGGGAGCGCCAAGCCAATCGCGCGGCGTGTGGCAGTCACCGCACCGGCCGATGCCGGCAACGAGGTAGGCGCCGCGGTTCAAGACCGCATCCTTGGCCGGGTCGGGGCGCCACGCGCCGGGAAACCGCGAAGCGACGATGGCAACCGCGCCGCGCATCGCGGCAAAGAGACCGCTGCGGCCGCCGCGATTGACCTGGCGAACCGGGGCCACGGTTTTCAAAAAAGCGGCGAGATCGTCGAGATCGGCGGCGGTCAGTCGGTTGTAGAATGGAAACGGAAAGACCGGCAGATAGTGCGAATCGTCCGGGGCGATGCCCCAGCGCAGCGCCCGCTCGAAATCGGCAAAGCGCCAACGGCCGATCCCGGTATCCGGATCGGGAGTTATGTTGGGAGTGACAATGGTCCCGAACGGGGTTTCGAGCGTGCGCCCGCCGGCATAGGGCCGCCCGTGGCTCTGGGCGTCGGTGTGACACTGGTCGCAGCCGGCGGCGGCGGCGAGATAGGCGCCGTGCTCGACCGAGCCGGTGGGCGTGGCAGCGGCCGCGACCGAGCCCGCCAGCGCCAGCACGACCGCCAGCGCCAGCCGATTGATCGATTTCCGTCCTATTTCTTCAGGGTCTCACGGAATTTTTCGTGACAGCCGCCGCAGCCATTCTTGCCAAGATCGGCAAAGGCGGTCTGGATTTGCGGATTGTTGCCGCTCTTGACCGCGGCGTTCAGCGCCTCCGCCTTGGTCTCCGCATTTTTTTGCGCCGCGAGAAAACCGGCGTGGTCGCTCCAGATTTCCGGCTTGGGCGCGTATTTGCCGTCGGGACTCGGCGCGTCGCTACCCGGCGGAAAGACGGTGGGGATTTTTTGGATCGATTCGGCGAGCGCGTTGGCCGACGACCCGGCCAGCGTCAGATCGGCCTTGCCTTGCAGGTAGGCCCTGACATTGCCGAGATTTTTGGCTTGGCCCTTCATCAGGGTCTCGCGGTCCTTGATCACGGCGCTCTTGTCCTGCGCCGGCGCGACCCCGCCGATCGCGACAAGGACGGCGAACCCCATCCCCAAGGTCAGGCAACGCGATAGGACTCTCATTCGGCCTCCCTGTTTCGCGGCCGGGCTTACGCCCACCGTACGGCATCAGACTATTCGCCGCGGCTAACAAATCAACAATGAGCGATCCCGATCACCGTTACGTGATCGGGATTTCAATGTGGGTTGTGAAACCCGAGCGTTGGCGCAAGCGCTCATACCACGATTTGAAGTCAGCGAGTGGCAGCCGCTCGATCGGCCGTGCTGGTGTATAGTCGCGCCGACTCCGCCGATCGAGGAGCTGTCGCATGAACCGGCTTGCCATTTTGTCGGGGGGAACGGCGCTGCTGGCCATAGGCGTGGCCGCGGGCCCGGCCGCGGCGAGCCAGCAGGGCAATTTGGCCGTGGCGAATTGGAAGCTGATGGACAAATGCGCCCGCCAGGCGCAGATCGCGTTTCCCGACTACACCGCGGAAGCAAACGCCAAGCGTGACGCCGCGCTGAAAGCGTGCCTGAGCAGCAACAACCTGCCGCCGCGCCCCGAGCTCTTGACGCCGCAGTCGCGCTGAGCCAGCGGCGTCAGCCGATCTGCCCTTCGCCCCAGCCTTCCGCCAAACCCGGAAGCCGCCGAGCCGGCTGCGCCGTCGCGGTCGCCCGAACTCGGTCGAGAAACGACAGTTGAGCATCGATATCGATCTCGATGCTCGAAGCTATCTCGAGCCGCGGGTCCTCGAAAACGTCGCCGCGCCGGCGTTGGCGCCATTCGGTCACAGTGCGGTCCCGCTCGCGCAGCAATGCGCTGATCTGCGGCAAAAACAATTGGACGAGCGCGGTCAGCCAGCGATTGAGCAGCGGCGCCGGCGGCGCTTCGGCGATCGTGAACCGATCGAGCATTCGGATCACATCGGCGGCGGGATACCAGGTTTCGCCGGTAACCCAGCGATTGGTGGTGAACAGCCGAACCGGTTGGCCGCGACTGTCGAGCGCGATGGCGATGAGATGGCTGACCTCGTCGCTGCCGCCGCGCTTCAAGGGTGCCGCCTGCGGCGCCGATCGGGTCGCGGCAACGCCGATCTCGGGCAGAACCAGAGGCATCACGCCGCGCGGCATGCCCTCGGCGCGCAAGAAGGTGTGAAAGTGGCCGTGCTCGCCCACCGATTGGTGCGCCGCCGGATGCACGTGATAGAAATACTGCGCGTGGCTTGCCGGGTCGTAGACCTCGCCCGCGGGATAATGCCGCCACTCGTCGCACTGTGCGACGCCGCCGATGATCTCGTCGAGCATGCCGCCACGGGCTGCGAGGGACCGTCGGCACTCCTCGACGATCACGGCGGCGCGCTCCATCCGGCCGATGTCCGAACGACTTACGCGCAGCGGTTGCAATAGGTGGCGGTGCGCCAATCGTCACCCCATCGAACAAAACATGTCCATAATAGCGGTCGCTTGGCGGCGAAAACAAGCGTCAGGCGCGCCCCGAAATCGAGTTCGGCATGCCGAGGCCCGGCCGGAATGCCCTCACTTCGAGGTTGGGGGTGGGCTGGATTTTGTCGCGGATCGGCGGCCGCGCTGGCCGGCGGCGTGAAAACCGGCCTGGTCCGCGTCCTTGCGGCACATATAGGCGCCTTGGCGGGTCTTGCCGTAAAACCGGTCGCCGCTCGCGTGGTAGGCCTTGGAGCCGCCGAGATTGACCCAGACAATCGTATCCGAGGGGCAATGGGATTTCGCCGCTTGCTCCGAAGTAAACTGGTTGGCCGACAAGGGAGCTGAAGCGGCAGCCGGCGGGTGCGCCGCCGATTGCGCCTGCGCCGGGTTCGGCGCGGCCAGCATCAGCAAGGCGGCAAAAACGACGATCGCCCCCAGCATTGTGCACCTCTGAAGCGGGACAGCAGCGCGGATTTTAGTTCGATCGCGTACCGCGTGCAAATAACCGGCCCTAATCCGCCCAATGGGCGGGCGTACATGCGCTATGCCGGGTCGTACGGGTTTTTGCCGTGCCGCAACATCATCCGAATCGGGGTGCCGGACAAACCGAAATCCCGGCGCAGCGCGTTGACGACATAGCGCCGATAGGACGGCGGCAGGTCGCCCGGCTTGGAGGCAAAGAGGGCAAAGCTCGGCGGGCGGGTGTTGACCTGCGTCACATAGCGCAGGCGCAGCCGTCGGCCGCTGACAAGGGGCGGCGGGTGGCGCTGCTGCACCGCCTCCAGCCAGCGGTTGAGGTCGGCCGTCGGGACCCGCCGATTCCAGATTTCGTCGGCCGACATGACCGCCGACATCATCGCGTCGAGGCCAAAGCCGGTCAGCCCCGATACCGGGACGATCGCGACCCCGTGGAGTTGGGCGAGCGATGTTGCCGCCCGGTCTTGCAGCCGACGCAGCGCCTGGCCACGGTCGGCGACCCGGTCCCACTTCGTCGCCGCCAAGACGACGGCGCGACCCTCCTCCTCGACCAGGCTGGCGATCGTCAGATCCTGGTGCTCGAGCGGCTGCAAGGCGTCCACGACCAAGATCACCGTCTCGGCAAAGCGAATGGCGCGCAAGGCATCGCCGACCGACAGCCGCTCGATCTTGCTTTCGACCTGCGGCCGGCGGCGCAATCCGGCGGTGTCGACGAGCCGGATCGGACGGTCGCGCCACAGCCAATCGACGGCAATGGCGTCGCGGGTGACCCCGGCCTCGGGACCGGTCAACAGGCGCTCTTCGCCGATCAGGCGATTGGCCAGCGTCGATTTGCCGACATTGGGGCGCCCGACGATCGCAAGCTGCAGCGGCTTTGCGCGATCCTGCACCGCCTCAGCGGACCCGTCGCGCTCGGCGAACGGCGCCAGCCGTTCGTAAAGCAGCCCCAACCCCTCGCCGTGCTCCGCCGAGAGCGGCACCGGATCGCCGAGGCCGAGCCGGTAGGCCTCGGCGAGGCCCGGCGGCGGGGTGCGACCCTCGGCCTTGTTTGCGATCAGCAGCACCGGCTTGCCGCTCTTTCGCAGCCACTGGGCGAAATGGCGATCGGCCGGGGTGACGCCTTCGCGGGCATCGACGACCAGGAGCGCCACATCAGCCGCCGCGAGCGCCTGACCGGTTTGCGCCTGCATGCGGCCGGAAAGCGATACGGGTGCGGCTTCTTCGAGCCCGGCGGTGTCGATGAGACGGAACGTCAGATCCGCAATCCGGGCGTCGCCTTCCCGGCGGTCGCGGGTCAGCCCGGGTGTGGCGTCAACCAGCGCAAGACGGCGGCCGACAAGACGGTTGAACAAGGTGGACTTGCCGACATTGGGCCGCCCGAGGATCGCGACGACCAGGCTCATCGCACACCGCGCCGATATCCGCTCAGCGGTAAGCGGCGAGGGTGGCGTCGTCGGTCAGCACATAGAGTGTGTTGTCGGCGATGACCGGAGCCAGAAACGCGCCCGCCGGCATCTCCTGGCGGCCGAGCGGCTCGCCGGTGTAGGGCGAGACCGACAATGCCCACCCGTCCGAGGCAAGGACGATCAGACGGTCGCCGCCGAGGACTGGGCCGGCCCACTCGATCGGGTCCTCTTTCTTTTTGGCATTTTCGAAGCGCGGCAGCTGGCGCACCCAGCGCACCTTGCCGTCGTTGCGCGCCAGGCAGACGAGCTGGCCGTCGTTCGACAGGATGTAGAGGTAATCGCCGGCGATCCACGGGCCGTGCGTCGAGCCGATGTCCTGCTCCCAGGCGTGGTCGCCGGTGCGGATATCGATCGCCGCCAGCCGCCCGCTGTGGCTGGCAGCGTAGACCCGGCCGCGGTCGATGACCGGCCGCCCGCGGATATCGGCAAGCGCGGCGACTGCATCGACATTGCGCGCCGAGGCGAGATTGTCCGACCACACCGGATGGCCGTTCTCGACCGTGAGCGCGAAAAGCTCGCCCGAGGTATAGGGCACGACGACGATCTCGCCTTCGACGGCGGGGCTTGCGGCGCCGAGCAAGGTCGAGGTTTCCGGGATGCCGTTATGGCTCCACAGCCGCCGGCCGTCGTCCGCTGCCAACGCCACCAGCTCGTTATCGACGGTAACGACAAAAATCCGGCCGTCTTCCACGGTCGGCCCGCCGCGCACCGGCGTGCCGACATCCTTGCGCCAGATCACCTTGCCGTCGGCCGGGTTGAGCGCCAGCACCTGGCCGTAGCCGGTGGACGCATAGAGCCGCTTGTTCCAGAAGGCGAGCCCACCGCCAAACGAATTGCCGAGATCCCCCTGGGGCTTGAGATCGACGCGCCAGAGCTGGTTGCCGTTCCTTGTGTCGAAAGCGCTGACCTGGACCGCTCCGTCCATCGCATAGATGCGGCCTTTGGCGACGACCGGTGGCGACAGCACATGCGTGTAGCGCGAAGACCCCTCGCCGACGCTGGCTTTCCACGCCTGCGTGAGCCGGTCGGGAAGGGCGAGATGCTGCATCGCGTGATTGGGGTACCCGCCCGGCTCCGGCCAGTCGGGGTTTAGGACCGGCCGGGGCAAGGCGATCGGTGTCTTGGCCAGGCCGGGATCGGGCTCCAGGCGGCGGTCGAGACTGAGCACGGAAATCCGCTCGCCCGGCAGCGGCTGCTTTTTGCTTTCGAACCAGCTGCAGCCGGCGAGGGCGACGACCCAGAACGACAGCAGAAGCGCGCTGCGTGGCTTCATCCCGGTGCGAGCGCCGTCACGAAGGGGCGAGCGCCGTCGCCATCTCGGCGGCGCGGGCACGCAAGGTCGGCGGTGCCGTCAGGTCGTCGGCCAGGCTTTTGTAAAGCTCGACCGCGCCCTTTTTGTCGCCGGCCTGCAGCCGGGCGGCGGCACTCAGCTCGAGCGCGGTCGGACGCCACGGATTGCCTGCACCCGTCAACGGCGCCAGACGGGCGAGCACCGCGTGCGGATCGGCGGAAGGCATGCTCTGCATCACCGACAGCAGCACGGCGAGATCATGAAACGCCGAACCGACCCCGCTCGTCGCGGCGATCCGGTCATACGCCGCGGCGGCGGCCTTGCGGTCGCCGGATTTTGCCAGTAGCCCGGCCTGCTCAAAGGAGGCCAGTACAGCATAGCCGCCGCCCCCGTCGCGGGCGATCAAGCCGAACACCTTTTCGGCATCGGCCGGCTTACCGGCGGCGGCAAGCTCCAGCGCCCCGGCAAAACGCGTCGATTGCGCCTGCCGCTCGCTGAGCTGGTGGTCGCGCCACGCGACGACACCGCCCGCGACCAGCAAGGCGGCGACGGCCAACGCCACGATGTAGCGCCCGTACTGCGACCACAGCTTTAGCAGGTTGTCGCGACGGAGCTCTTCGTCGATTTCGCGGAAGATATCGCTCACGAGAGACCCGGCCGACCGACGCTCAGCAACACACCGCCAACATATCCGTTCGGTCTCGCGGAGGCAAATCGACGATCAGGTCACCGCGGCGCGAGCTTGTCGAGCAACGCCCGGATTTCCAGCAATTCGCGGCGCAGCTCTTCGAGCGCCTCGCGCAGCGCCTGGCGAGAGACCGCTGGATTGGCCACCCGCCCAGCCGAGCCGGCGGTCGGCTCGAGGGTAAACAGCGCCGCCGGCTCGCTGTCGTCGGATGGCGCCGGCGGCGGCGCGCCACCGCGCAAGGCGCCGTCGCGCAACAGCTTTTGGACGCCGCGGATGGTGTATCCTTCCTGGTAGAGGCACTGCCGGATCCGGCGCAGCAGATCGACATCCTGCGGCCGGTAATAGCGCCGGCCGCCGCCGCGTTTCAGCGGCTTGACTTGCGGAAATTTGGTCTCCCAAAAGCGCAGCACATGCGTCGGCAGATCGAGCTCGTCGGCCACTTCGCTGGTGGTGCGAAACGCCGCCGGCGATTTGACGACGCGGCGGACTGATGCCCCCTCGTCTGCGCGGGTCACGTCAACCGGACGATGCTTTGGGCGCCGCTTGTGCCTCTCGGACCGCCTCGGCCATGCCGTGGTTGATCTGGTGCTTCAGCGTATGGCTGGCGCGAAACACCAAAACCCGGCGCGGGCTGATCGGCACCTCCTGGCCGGTTTTCGGGTTGCGTCCGACGCGTTCGCCTTTTTGCCGAACCGCAAAGCTACCGAAGGACGAAATTTTGACCATTTCGCCCCGTTCGAGCGCGCCTGAGATCTCGGCGATCACCGCCTCGACCAGCTCCGCCGATTCGTTGCGCGACAGCCCGACCTCCTGATAGACCGCTTCGCTGAGCTGAGCGCGCGTCACTGTATGTCCGGCCATCAACCCCTCCCCGCTTTCGGGGAAGGTTAGACCCGCCGCAGAATCGCGTCAAATTCCAAAGCGTTGCCCGGTCGGCGGCAGGCTACCAGCGCACCAGGCTCGCCCCCCAGCTGAGCCCGCCGCCCAAGGCTTCGATCAGCACCAGATCGCCTGGCGCAATCCGGCCGTCGGCCACCGCCGCGTCGAGGGCGAGCGGGATCGAGGCGGCCGAAGTGTTGGCATGGCGCTCGATCGTGGTGACAACCTTGGTCGCCGGCAAGCCGAGCTTGCGCCCGACCCCATCGATGATCCGGCTGTTCGCCTGATGCGGCACCAGCCAGTCGATATCGGCTGCGGTCAGGCCGTTGGCAGCGAGCGCCTCGTCGATCACTTCGCCCAGATGCTGAACCGCCTGGCGAAATACCTCGCGCCCCTCCATGCGCAACAAGCCGGCGGTGCGGGTCGAAGACGGGCCGCCATCGACGTAGAGAATGTCGTATTGCCGGCCATCGGAATGCAGGTGGCTCGACAGGATGAACCGCCCGCCCGCCTCGGCCGGCACCGCCCTCAGGACGAGGGCGCCGGCGCCGTCGCCAAACAGCACGCAGGTGCTGCGGTCATCCCAGTCGAGGATGCGCGAGAAGGTCTCGGCCCCGATGACCAGAGCTGTGCGCGCCTGGCCGAGCCGCAGCGCATTGTCGGCCGCCGCCAGCGCGAAGACAAAACCGGCGCAGACCGCCTGGATGTCGAAGGCGGCGCCCTGCCGCATGCCGAGCCGCGCCTGCACCCGCGTCGCCGTCGCCGGGAACGTGTTGTCGGGCGTTGCGGTGGCGACCACCAAGAGATCGAGATCGGCGCCGTCGAGCCCGGCGTTGGCGAGGGCGCGCTCGGCGGCGCACACGGCAAGGTCGGAGGTCAATTGGCCGGCGGCGGCAACCCGGCGTTCGGCAATTCCGGTACGCTGCCGGATCCACTCGTCAGAGGTGTCCAGCCGCGAGGCCAGCTCGTCATTGGTGACGATGCGCTCGGGCAGATAGGCGCCGCACCCGGCGACTTGAGAGCGCAACGCCGTCATCGGCGGCTAGAGCGCCGGCTGCGGCGCCGGCGACGCTTCGTTGAGGCGCGCCAGATCGATCCGGATCTTGTCGAGAAAACCGTTCGCCATCATGTCGACGGCGACACCGATCGCATTGGCAAAGCCGAGCGCATCGGTCGAGCCGTGGCTCTTGACCGCAATTCCGTTCAGCCCGAGAAACATTGCGCCGTTATAGCGGCGCGGGTCGATACGCAGGCGCAGCTTGGTCAGGGCGCCGCGCGCGAACAGCCAGCCGATCCGCGCCGCCGCCGAATGGCGAAAGGCCCCTTCCAAAAACTCGCTGAACAATTTTGCGGTGCCTTCGGCGGTCTTGACCGCGACATTGCCGGTAAAGCCGTCGGTGACGACGACATCGACGGTGCCGGCGGCGATATCGTCGCCCTCGACAAAACCGTGGAAGCGAAGCGGCATCGTCGGATCGCGCAGCCGCAGGCTCGCGCGTCGTACCGCATCATTGCCCTTCTGGTCCTCGGAGCCGACGTTGAGCAAGCCGACGGTCGGCTCGACCAGGCCCAGGACGGTGCGCGCAAACACGTCGCCCATCAGCGCGAATTGAACCAAGTTCTCGTCGTCGCAATCGATATTGGCGCCGAGATCGAGCATCACGCTCTCGCCGCGCCGGGTCGGGAAGAACGACGCGATCGCCGGCCGGTCGATCCCCGGCAATGTCTTCAGCACGAATTTGGCCATCGCCATCAGCGCGCCGGTATTGCCGGCCGAAACGACACCATCGGCGCGACCGTCGGCAACTGCGTCGATGGCGAGGCGCATGCTGGTCTGCCGCCCGGCGCGCAACGCCGAGGACGGCTTGGCGTCGCCGGGCACCATTTCAGTCGTGTGATGGACGCTGGCGGTCGCGGCGAGGTCCGGCAACTTTGCCAAGAGCGGGCCGATATCGGCCTCCGCCCCGAACAGCAGAAAGCGCAAATCGGGAGCCCGCCGCAAGGCGATATCGGCCCCCTTGAGGACGATGGCCGGAGCATGGTCGCCGCCCATAGCGTCGAGGGCGAGCGTGATGAGTTGGCTCACCGCTGGGCGCCTCTGCCGGCGCCTCTGTCAGCTCGGCTCCGAGCGCGGTGCGGACACCTCGCGCCCGTCATAATAACCGCATGCCCGACACAGATGATGCGGCCGCTTCAGCTCGCCGCAATTCGGGCATTCACCGTAGGCCGCCGCCTTTAACGCATGGTGTGAGCGGCGCATGCCACGGCGTGACGGCGAGGTTTTCTTTTTTGGAACGGCCATGGGCAATCCGATTTCTGCGGCAGCATATGAGGCAGCGGTAATAAGCCCAAATTCCCGGCGACGGCAACAGACAAGCGCCTGCTCAGTGCGCAGCCCGGCTCACTCTTGCTCTCGCTCGCGCCACCGGGCGAGCGCGGCGAACGCGTTCTCTTCGGGCTTCGCCGTTTGGGTCTCCTCCAGCACTGCCGCCGGGTCGCGCGGGAAGGCCGGCAAGGTCAGCGACAACTCCTGGGCCACCGCCTCGCCGATGTCGATTGCGTCGCCGCAGAGCGGTTCGTAGGCAACTTCGTCGGCGTCGAGCTCGATCTCGGCCGCAGGTTCGTCCGGCGGCCCATAAAGCAATGTGAAGGATTGCGAAACCTTGTCCCGAACCGGCTCCAGGCTGACCACACATTCTTGCACGAATTCGGCCTCGAAAGCCGCCTCCAAGGCGATCGTCGCGCCGCTCGCGCGCTTCAAAGCGACGGTCGCCGCCAGACGATCGAGGGAAATCAGGCCGAAACGCCGGGCCAGCCGGTCGCGCTCCTCAGCGGTGGCTTCGATCGCCTGACGAAACCCGTCGGGCCCGATTCGGCCGAGCAGAACGAGGCGGCAAAATTCCGGCGCGGCGGTCATTGAGCCACCGCAGAGGCGTCGCGAGGCGCCGGCGGCTCGAACCGGACCCGCCCGGCGAGCAATTCGGTCGCCGGTTGCCGCGTCAATGCGGCCGTTTCGGCGCGGACATATTCGACAATTGCCGCGACCGGCCGAGCCTCGCCGACAACCGTGCCGAACAGGTTGCGGGCAAGGGCGGCGCCGAGCGCCGAATCATCGGCCGCGAGCCCCGCCTCGTAGGCTCGGATTCGACCGTAAAAGCCCTGCGCCATCCGCTTCACCTCCTTGCCGACGCGCAAATCGCCGGTGCCGCTTTCGCGCAAGGCGCGGTCGAGCTCGTCGAACATCGTGTCGAAGAAAGACTGGGCCAGCCGGATCGAGCCCGGCCGTTCCGATTTGAGGCGGTGCAGGTAGAGAAAGGCATGCAGACAAATCAGCTCGAACCGGCCGTCGAGCGTGTCGGGCACGCCCCATTCGACAAAAAACACCCGCTGCCGCGCCTGCTCGACGACACGGCGATAGGCGAGCGCCGCCGCGGCGCGGACCGACCGGCTTTGACCAAGGAAAATCACTGCGGTATCCGCGGCCGTCGCCGGCGTTGACAACGAACGGCTCCCGATCGAAGGTATAAAACCGAAATGGGCATCAACCTCGACCCGGTTCAATCAGAATCGATCCGTTGATTTGCGGCGCGGTGACCGGTCATGACCATTGCGCGATTGTGCTCCCTTTTCGCCCCGATTGCTGCATTTGCGGTCGCCGGCTGCGCGCCGAGCGTCGAGCAGCGCGGCAATTTGCCGCCGCCCGATGCGATCGCTGCGATCCATCCGGGCAAAACCACCAAGGACGAGGTCGTCAAGATCCTCGGCACCCCGTCGAGCGTCGGCATCTTCGATGACAAATCCTGGTATTACATCAGCAAGCGGACAAAGCAGGTTGCCTTTTTTCTGCCCGACACCACCGACCAGCAGGTCTTTATCGTCGATTTCGACAAGAACGGCGTGGTCTCCGCGGTGGACCACAAGGGTCTCAAGGACGCCGAGCTGATCACGCCGGCGCCGGGCGCCACCCCGGCGCCGGGCCGCGAGCTGACCTTCCTCGAGCAGATCCTGGGCAATCTCGGCCGCTTCAACGGCGGTGGCGGCGGCACCGGCGGCGGCGGCAGCGAGAGCAAGCCGCAAGGGCCTGCACCCCACGATTAGCGCCGGCTCCGTCGGCCACCGGCGGCGGCTTGCCGCGCGCTATTGCGGGCCGCTGCGCAGCGAGGCGGGATGGCCGGGGAGCTTGAGGCGCTGGCCGGTGTCGGTGATCTTGCTGCCGTCGACCTTCAGCACCGACAAATCTCCGTCGATAAAGTTGCCGACATAAAGATAGCTGCCGTCGGGGCTGAAGGCGGCACCTTCGGGCAATGCCCCGACATTGATGTTGCCGACATTGGTCACCTTTTTGCCGTCGATCTTCAGCACCGCGATCGAGCCGGTCGGGTGGTAGTAGGACGTGTTCGGCGACCGGTTCGACCCTTCCGCCTGCACCGAGACCGCGACATCGCCCTTGGGGCTCATCGCCAGGCCTTCCGGGGAGTCGCCGACGACGATGTGGTCGATGACGCGCGGCGGGTTCGCCTCGAGATCGATGACGCCGACCGTGTCGACATTGCCGTCCGAACTCCCGTTGCCGCCATTGTCGGCAGTCAGAGCAAGCTTGCCGCTCGGCGCGACGACGACGTTGTAGGGAAAGATGCCGGTCGGCAGGTCGTGCTTGGCGTACTTGACCTTGCCGCCGTCGATCGACAACAGCGCCACCTTGTTGGCCGCCGCCTTGAAGACGAGCGCGCGCTTGCCGTCGGGGGTGATGGCGACGCCGGCGACGCTGTCGGCGGGTGCGCCCACCGGGACCGTGTCGGTGACCAGCACGTCCTTGCCGTGGATCGACAAGACCGAAATCGTGCCGTCGGCGCGGTTCGCAACGAGCGCCAAATCGCCCTTGGGGCTGATCGCCATGCCGGAAGGCTGCTTGCCGACGGTGACCGTGCCGACGAGCTTGGGCGGGCTCGCCTTCAGATCGACGACAAAGACCTTGTTGTCGGGCGCGAGCTTGCGGCTCCAGCCCTCGACCTCCGGCGCCACCGAGTTGGCGACGAGGGCGATCTCGCCCGACGGCACGATCGCCAGATTGGTCGGCGGCCCGACGATCGAGTTCATCAGCGGAATGGTTGCGCTGACCCGCGGTGCCGCCGGGTTGGAGAGATCGACGATCGCCAGGGTGTCGTGGCCCGGCTCGCGGATGGTCGGCTTGTGGTTCTCGATCCCGTTCTTTTCGTCGTCGCCGACGATCAAAGTCTGGCCGAATGCCGGGGATAAAACGCAAACCGCGGCGCCAGCGAGCAAGGTCATGACAAAGGCCGATAAACGCATCCTCCCCTCCATGGTCCTCTTTGCGCCAAAGACGCAATCCCCCATTATAGCGATATGACCGCGACGGCGATCCTCAGGCTGCAACGGGCCGGCTTTACCGAAGAGCAGGTCGAGGCCCTAGCCGAATTTTCGGAAACCGGGACCGCAACCAAAAGCGACATCAACCGGCTCGAAGCAGCAATCGTCGGTCTCGATCGCAAGATCGATATCCTCGACGGCAGGGTCGGGACCCTCGAAAACAGGGTCGTGGCCCTGGAAAGCCGGGTTGCCGCCCTGGAAAGCCGGGTTGCCGCCCTCGAGCAGGCGATAGAACGCGTTCGACACGAGCTCGAGGTGAAATTCGCAGAGGGCAAGGCCGAGACGATCAAATGGGTGTTCGGCGTCGGCTTTGCCCAGGTCGCGATGATCCTGGCAGTGCCGAGGCTGTTCCCCGGCGTGCATTCCTAATCGCCGCGCTCAGAACCGGTCGCTTTTATTGGCGGCCGCGACGTAGCGGGCGGCGTCGGCGGGCAGCAGCAAGCGCTCGGCGACGAGGCTAGCGGCGGCGGCTTCGACGCGCGCCACATAAGCTTCGCGGCTGCCGTAGCGCTCTTCGAGCGACGGCCGCGGATCGTCTGCCGCTTCGCGTTCCCGCCGGGTGCGGGCGAACGGGATCAGCGACCCGTCGCGGTCGGCAAGCTCACCCGGCTGCGCCCGGTAGACGTTCCAGCCGGTGTAGGTGGCGAGCGGCACCGCGATCGGCGGCAGCCTTATGCCGGCGACCTCGTTGCCGTCGGCATCGACCGCGGAGACGCGCGTCTCATAGAATTTGTCGAGCGGCGCCGGCGGATCGACCCAATCGACGGGAGGCCCGATGCGGTTGCCGTCGGGCGCGTGGGCGAAGCCGGGGACCCGCGGCATTCGGACGGTCTCGGCCGGGACCGCTGTCCCCTGCGCGACGGAAGGGACGCGGCTCGGCGGCGGCGCCTTGCCGTCCACCACCCATTCTTCGAGCGCCACGAGCAGGGCCCGCAATGCGGGGCTCGCGCTGTGCGGATTGCGCGGGTTGATACAGGGGCCAGGGCTCGGATCGGTCCCCGGTCCCCCGCCATGCTGGGTGCCGGCGATCATGTAGGCGCGCGCATTTGCAGGCAATTCGGCGTCGCCGCCGCCTGCCGGGTCGGTATGCACGAGGGATGCGCCCTTTTGCCAATATTCGGTCGAGGTGTTGACCTCGATCATCTTCGGGTCGGGCGGCCTGCCTCGCAACAGCGCGTCGTTCCGGCCGGAAAACGGGTCGGTCGTGCGCGCGTTGCCAAACGGGAACCAGTTCTCGGGGTAGAGCCGGTCTTCGTGCTGGGTCCCGGTCCGGCCCGGCATCGCAAAGCTATGGTT
>DASXAM010000337.1:0-22276 GCA_036404275.1 Allostellaceae bacterium | reverse complement strand
TGCCGGCCGGCATGCGCGACCTCCTGCCGCCGGAGGCCGAGACCGAGGCGCGCGTCGTCGCGCAGCTGATGGCGACCTTGACCGCGCATGGCTACGAGCGGGTCAAGCCGCCGCTCGTCGAGTTCGAGGAGACGCTGTTTGCCGGCGCCGGCGCGGCGATGACCACCGCGACCTTCCGTACGATGGACCCGGCCTCGCACCGGATGATCGGGGTGCGCGCCGACATGACGCCGCAGATCGCGCGCATTGCCGCAACCCGCATGGGTCGCGCCGCGCGGCCGTTGCGGCTCAGTTATGCCGGCCAGGTGCTGCGCGTCAAGGGATCCGAGATCCGGCCGGAGCGGCAGATCGGCCAGGTCGGCGCCGAGTTGATCGGCGCGGCAGGACCGGCGGCCGATGTCGAGGCGATCGCGGTTGCCGGCGAGGCGTTGGCCCGGATTGGCGTGCCCGCTCTGTCGGTCGATATCACATTGCCGGCGCTGGTGCCGGCCTTGACCGAAGCGCACGGCATTGCAGGCGCCCAGGCGGCGGCGTTGCGCGCGGCACTCGACCACAAGGACGCCGCCGCCGTCGCCGCGGCGGCTGGTGCGGCCGGCGCGCTGTTCGGCCGCCTGCTCGCGGCTGCCGGGCCGGCCGAGACGGCGCTCGCCGCGCTCGATCGGCTGAAGCTCCCGGAAGCCGCGCGCGGCGAGCGGCAGCGCCTGGCCGCGGTGCTCGACGGACTGCGCTCTGCTGCACCGGAGCTCAGGGCGACGGTCGATCCGGTCGAAAACCGCGGCTTCGAATATCATACCGGCATCAGCTTTACGTTTTTTGCCGCCGGCGCCGGCGGGCGCGGGCCGCAAGGCGAGCTCGGCCGCGGCGGTCGCTATCAGGCCGGCGACCCGGCATCGCCAGAGCCGGCGACCGGCTTCACCCTCTATACCGATACGATCCTGCACACCCTGCCCGATCCAACGCCGGAGCCCCGTCTGCTGCTGCCGCCCGCCACCGAGGCCGCCCGTGCCCGCGCCTTGCGCGAGGCGGGCTGGATTACCGTCGCCCTGCTCGAGCCGGCCGGCGATCGGCACAGCCAGGCACGCCGGCTCGGCTGCACGCATATCCTCGACGGCGGCGTGGTCAGAGCGGTCGATTGAGGGAGCGGCACATGGGCAACGTAACCGTCGTCGGCGCGCAATGGGGCGACGAGGGGAAAGGCAAGATCGTCGATTGGCTGTCGGAGCGCGCCGATGTCGTGGTTCGCTTCCAGGGCGGCCACAATGCCGGCCACACCATCGTCATCGGCAACACCGAGTACAAGCTCAGCCTGTTGCCCTCGGGGGTCGTGCGGCCGGGGAAATTGTCGATCATCGGCAACGGCGTCGTCGTCGATCCATGGGCCTTGATCGACGAGATCGATGCGATCGCCGCCAAGGGGGTTGCGGTCAGCCCGCAGAACTTGCGGCTCGCCGACAATGCGGCGCTGATCCTGCCGTCGCACGGTGCGCTCGACCGCGCCCGTGAGGAGCACCGCGGCGACAAAAAGCTCGGCACCACCGGCCGCGGCATCGGCCCGGCCTATGAGGACAAGGTCGGACGCCGGGCAATCCGGGTGTGCGACCTCGCCGACCCGAAGGCGCTCGAATGGCGGGTGGACGACGTTTTGCTGCACCATAACGCCTTGCTGCGCGGGCTCGGCGAAGCCGAGATCGAGCGCGACAGCCTCTTATCGGCGCTGCATGCGATTGCACCCCGCGTCTTGCCCTATGCCGGTCCCGTCTGGCGCCTGCTCGACGACGCGCGTGCTGCGGGCAAGCGCATTCTGTTTGAGGGTGCGCAAGGGGCGATGCTCGATGTCGATCACGGCACCTACCCGTTCGTCACCTCGTCGAACACGGTGGCCGGCCAGGCCGCGGCCGGCTCGGGCATGGCGGCGAGCGCTGCCGGCTTTGTCCTCGGCATCACCAAAGCCTACACGACGCGGGTCGGCACCGGGCCGTTTCCGACCGAGCTCAGCGACGCGGTCGGCGACACGCTCGGCGAGCGCGGCCGCGAATTCGGCGTGGTCACCGGCCGCAAGCGGCGCTGCGGCTGGTTTGACGCGGTCGCGGTGCGCCAGGCGGTCAAGATCGGCGGGATCGAAGGCATCGCGCTGACCAAGCTCGACGTCCTCGACGGCCTTGCCGAAATCAAGGTCTGCACCGCCTATCGCCAGGCGGGCCGGCTTTACGACTACGTTCCGGCCGGTATGAACATCCAGGCCGAGATCGAGCCGGTTTACGAAACTTTCGCTGGCTGGCCCGGCACCACCCGCGGCGCGCGCGCCTGGGCCGACCTGCCGGCAACGGCGGTCGCCTATATTCGTCGGCTCGAAGCTCTGATCGGCGCGCCGGTGGCGCTGCTGTCGACCAGCCCCGAGCGCGAGGACACGGTGCTGGTACGCGATCCGTTTACCGGTTAGCTACCGGCCGGTCCGGCTGTGGCGCACCGGTGCGGTTTTGTCGGCGGCATGCGCATGGTCGCGGATATAGCTGTCGACATGCCCGGTGACCGCATCGAGACGGTCGGCGAAGTAGTGGTCGGCGCCGGCAATCTTGCGAAAGTCGATCTTGATGTCGCGCTGATGCGCCAGCTTGGTGGCGAGCTTCTGCACCGCATCGACCGGCACCACGGTGTCGCGGTCGCCTTGCAGGATCAGCCCCGATGACGGGCAGGGCGCCAGAAAGGTGAAGTCATAGACGTTCGCCGGCGGCGCCACCGCGATAAAGCTTTCGATCTCGGGCCGTCGCATCAAGAGCTGCATGCCGATCCAGGCGCCGAACGAGAAGCCGGCGATCCAGCAGGTGGCGGCGTTCGGGTTGTAAGTCTGCAGCCAGTCGAGCGCCGAAGCGGCATCCGATAGCTCGCCCTCGCCGCGGTCGAAACTCCCCTGGCTGCGCCCGACACCGCGAAAGTTGAAGCGCAAGGTCGAAAAACCGGCCCGCACGAAACATTGGTATAAGGCGTAGACGACCTTGTTGTTCATCGTGCCGCCATGCTGCGGGTGCGGGTGCAAAACCACCGCCATCGGGGCGGCTGGCGCCCGTGCATGGTGATAACGCGCCTCGATGCGGCCCTCCGGCCCGTTGATGATTACGTCAGGCATTGTCGATCCAGATGATATCCCGGCGCGACACTCGGCGACCTATGCGCCCCGAGGCGTCGGATTGCCCGGAATTCTTGACCATTTTGGTCGGACAATTATATCCTTGCTCGAGACCGCTCGCGGTTCGGCGCGCGCCGGCGCGGCATCCCTACCATATAGTGAAGCCGATGCTGTTGAAAAACCTGCGTGACGAAATCGACGCCACTTTGGCTCGCGATCCGGCGGCGCGGTCGCGTCTCGAGGTCGTGCTGTGCTATCCTGGGTTTCAGGCGCTGCTGTGGTACCGCGCGGCGCATTGGCTGTGGGACCGCGGCTGGCAGCTCAGCGGCCGCTTTGTATCGCATCTCGGTCGCATGCTGACGGGCATCGAGATCCATCCGGGCGCGCGCATCGGGCGGCGCCTCTTTATCGATCATGGAATGGGGCTGGTGATCGGCGAGACCGCCGAAATCGGCGACGATTGCACGCTTTATTCCGGCGTGACCCTTGGCGGCCGGCTGCCGCGGCGAGGCGAGTTCGGCCAAAAGCGCCATCCGACCCTCGGCGACGGCGTCATCGTTGGGTCTGGGGCGCAGATCCTCGGACCCTTCAGGGTCGGTGACGGTGCCCGCATCGGCGCCGGTGCGGTCGTCATCAACGAGGTGTCCGACGGCGTCACCATGGTGGGGCCGCCGGCACGCGCGGTGCCGCGGCGTGGCGCCGGCAAGGAGGCCGAGCCGGCTTTTATGCCCTACGGCCTTCCCGCCGACATCCCCGACCCGATTGCCCGCACTTTGAACGGATTGCTCGACGAGGTGACGAGCCTGCGGGCGCGCGTCGCCGAGTTGGAAAGCAGCGGTCCGGGACACGGCGCCGAGACGGCCGAACCGCCGCCGCTGCCGCACAGCAACGGCGCCGGCAAAAAGGAACGGGTTTCTTGAGGACCGGGCGGTGAGGCTGAGCACCAAGGGCCGCTATGCCGTCATGGCGATGGTCGATCTCGCCTTCTATGGGCATGGCGACCCGGTGTCGCTCGCCGAAATTGCCGAGCGTCAGGAAATCTCGCTCTCTTATCTCGAACAGCTGTTCGCGATGCTGCGCAAGGGCGGGCTCGTCAAAAGCGTGCGCGGGCCGGGTGGCGGCTATCTCCTGACCCATGACCGCAGCGAGACGCGGATTGCCGACATCATTCTCGCCGTCGACGAGCCGATCCGCGCCACGCGCTGCGCCCCGGGCGCACCGATCGGCTGCCGCGGCAACCGGACGCGCTGTCTGACCCATGACCTTTGGGAAGAGCTCGGCAACCAGATCCATCTCTATCTGAGCGCGGTGTCGCTCGCCGATGTCTGCGAGCGCCGCGTACTCGGAACAAGCGGCCGATTGCATCGCCAAATCTTTGGCGAAGCCGTGGAACCGGCAGCAGAATGAGCAGCACCGCCGCGATGCCGACCCCGAGCTATCTCGATTGGAACGCCACGGCACCGTTACGGCCCGAGGCAGCGGCGGCGATGACCGCGGCACTCGCCCATTGCGGCAATCCCTCTTCGGTCCATCGCTGGGGCCGTGCGGCGCGTCGGATCATCGAGGAGGCGCGTGCCGCGGTCGCCGGACTGCTGTCGGCCAAGCCCGAAGGCGTCGTCTTCACCAGCGGCGGCACCGAAGCAAACCATTTGGGATTGCTCGGTTGCGGGCGCGCGCGCGTGCTGGTCTCGGCGGTCGAGCACGATTCGGTGCTGCGCGCCGTGCCGCACGCGGAACGGATCCCCGTCGATTCCGGCGGGGTCGTCCGTCTCGACGCGCTCGCCGCGACGCTTGCCGCCGATCCGCGGCCGGCGGTCGTGTCGGTCATGCTCGCCAACAATGAAACCGGAGTAATGCAGCCAGTATCGGAAGTCGCGGCGATTACACACGCCCATGGCGCGCTGTTTCATTGCGACGCCGTGCAGGCGGCGGGCAGGCTGCCGCTCGACATCGCGGCGATTGGCGCGGACCTCGTCAGCCTGTCGGCCCACAAGCTCGGCGGCCCGACCGGAGTCGGCGCATTGGTCATGGCCGATACGGTCGATTTGATGCCGTTGCAGCGCGGCGGCGGGCAGGAGCACGGTTATCGCGCCGGCACCGAGAACTTTGTCGGCATCGCCGCTTTTGCCGCCGCGGCCAAAGCCGCGGCGGCGGAAATCGCCGTGTACGACCGGGTTCGCCGTTTGCGTGACGCGCTCGAGGCCGCGATCGCCGCTGCGGCGCCGGAAGCGGTCGTCATCGGCGCCGGAGTGCGGCGCCTGCCCAACACTACGGCGGTCGCGATTCCCGGCATACCGGCCGAAACCCAGGTGATCGCGCTCGATCTCGACGGTGTCTTGGTCAGCGCTGGGGCAGCCTGCTCGTCGGGCAAAGTGGGTCCGAGCCACGTGCTGGCGGCGATGCGGGCACCGCCCGAAATCGCGTCCTCGACGATCCGTGTCAGCCTCGGCTGGAATTCGAGCGAAGGCGAAATCGCGCATTTCCTTCGTGCCTGGACCGCGCTGCGTCGGCGTTGCCGTGAGCTTGCCGAGCGGAGGCATGCCGCATGAGCGAGGGCCCTCTGCGCTCGGCCGCCAACGCGATGCCGATCTATCTCGACAACCAATCCTCGACCCGGGTCGATCCGCGCGTGCTCGCGGCGATGCTGCCGTATTTCAGCGAAGATTTTGGCAACCCGCACAGCACGAGCCACGCCTATGGTCGGATCGCCGCCGAGGCGATCGAGCG
The DNA here is from genome assembly GCA_036404275.1 of Allostellaceae bacterium. Lineage (GTDB taxonomy): Bacteria > Pseudomonadota > Alphaproteobacteria > ATCC43930 > CGMCC-115725 > AP-15. The sequence goes on along the minus strand of DASXAM010000337.1, from coordinate 16,425 downwards.
GGCGCGCGGCCAGATCGCAGCACTGATTCATGCCGACCCGCGCGAGCTGGTTTTCACCTCGGGCGCCACCGAATCGAACAATCTGGCGATCAAAGGGGCGGCGCATTTCGCCCGAGCCCATCCGGCGGCCGGCGGCCCGCGCGACCATATCGTGACCTTGGCGACCGAGCACAAATGCGTGCTCGAAAGCTGCGCCGCGCTCGAGCGCGAGGGCTTCGCCGTGACCTACCTCCCGGTCGAGCCCGACGGCCTCGTCGCGATCGACCGGCTTGCCGCGGCGATGGCCGAGCGCACCCTCATGGTGTCGGTGATGGCCGCGCACAACGAGATCGGCGTGATCCAGCCCTTGGCCGAGATCGGCGCTTTATGCCGGGCGAAAGGCGTAGTGTTTCACACCGATGCGGCGCAGGCGGCGGGCAAGATCGCGCTCGATGTCGAAGCGATGAAGATCGACTTGATGTCGATCTCCGGCCACAAGCTTTATGGGCCGAAGGGGGTGGGCGCGCTTTATGTGCGGCGCCGGCCGCGGGTCCGGCTCGAGCCCTTGATCGACGGTGGCGGACAGGAGCGCGGATTGCGCTCCGGCACCTTGCCGACCCCGCTCTGTGTCGGGCTCGGCGCGGCGGCCGCCATCGCCGGCGAGGAGATGGCTGCGGAAGCGTCGCGGCTGCGCCGACTGCGCGAGCGGCTTTATCGAGGGCTGGCGCGGCGGGTGCCGGGGCTCGGCCTCAACGGCGACGCCGAGCGGCGGCTGCCCGGCAGCCTCAATTTGACGTTCCCCGGCCTCTCGGCGCTGGAATTGATCGAGGCGTGCTCGTCGATTGCGATCTCGACCGGCTCGGCCTGCACCTCGGCAACCGTCGAGCCATCCTACGTGCTGCGCGCGCTGGGCCTGCCCGACGCGCTCGCCAATGCCGCGATCCGCATCGGCCTCGGCCGGTTCAACACCGAGGCCGAGGTCGATTTCGCGATCGATGCGCTTGCCGCCGCGGCAGCCCGGCTGACGGTGCCGCGGGCCATGCCTACATAGAAGCAATAAACGTTGGAGACGCGAATGCGAGCGAGAACGCAGGCCTTGACGGTGACCGACGCCGCCGCCGACCGGATCCGGACATTGCTCGCCAAACGCGGCAAGCCCTCGGTCGGGGTGCGCGTCGGAGTGCGCTCGCGCGGCTGCTCGGGGCTCAGCTATACGCTCGAATATGCCGACGAAAAGGGCAAATTCGACGAGGTCGTCGAGGATAAGGGGGTGACCGTGCTCGTCGATCCGAAAGCGGTCATGTTCATCCTCGGCACCGAGATGGACTACGTCGAGGAGCAATTGCAAAGCGGCTTCACCTTCCGCAACCCGAACGAAAAAGGCCGCTGCGGCTGCGGCGAGTCGTTCCACGTCTGAGCCGGGCCGCGGGTGAAGCTGTTTCAGATCGAGGAGCCGGAGGGCGGCCCCACCGATCCCGACGCGCCGGGCGCCGCGATCGGCATCGACGCAAGCCGCGGCCCTGCGGTGGTCGCAGTTGCGGTCGGCGGCAACGCCGTCGTGGTCGAAGACCGCGCCGGCTTTGAGCTGATGCTGACGGTGCCGGGGGCTGCCGCGGGTGTCGCGGCGTGGCGCACCCTGTTCGAGGGGGCGCGGTTGCGTGCCGAGCGGGCCTTGGCGCGTCCGGTAACTCATGCGGTCGTGGCCGCAGGTGCAGCATCAGACGCCGGCTCTCCAGATCTGGTCGAGGGCGCCCGCCAGGCCGGGATCGAAATCCTGCGCGTGGTCGGTGTCGGCGATCTGCCGCGAGCGGATGCGCCGGCGCTCGCGGCTGCGATCCTCGCCGAGGATCTGGCGCCGCGCCCTGACAGCGCATCCTTCCGCTGATGCCGAAGATGGTGTTTATCGAGCGCGACGGTACGAGGCGCGAAGTCGAGGCGCCGCTCGGATGTTCGGTGCTCGAAATCGCTCACCGCTACGGCATCGACATCGAGGGCGCCTGCGAAGGCTCGCTCGCCTGCTCGACCTGTCACGTGATTGTCGATCCCGAGTGGTACGACTTGCTGCCGGCGGCGAGCGAGGACGAGGAGGATATGCTCGACCTCGCTTTCAACCTGACCCGGACCTCGCGTCTCGGCTGCCAGCTCGTCATCACCGAAGAGCTCGACGGGCTCACCGTGCAGCTGCCGCCGGCGACCCGCAACCTGCTCCTCGGTTGAGGTGAGAATGGCGGGCGAAGCCGGGCTGTTCTCGCGACTCGTCCGGGATTCCGCCGAGGCGTGGCGGACCTATACACAACACGATTTCGTGCTGCGCCTGGCGGCGGGGGATCTACCCGAGGCGTGCTTTCGCCGCTATCTCGTTCAGGATTATCTGTTCCTGATTCATTTCGCCCGGGCTTGGGGGCTCGCCGTCTATAAATCCGACAGCCTCGCCGAGATGCGGCGCGCGCAGCGTCTGGTGGCGGCGACCCTCGATGTCGAAATCGGGCTGCACATTGATTACTGCCGCGGCTGGGGCTTGTCGGAGGCGACGCTGACGGCCGAGCCCGAGGCGCTGGCGACGGTCGCCTATACCCGCTTTGTGCTCGATCGCGGGCTCGCCGGCGACCGCCTCGATCTGGAGGTGGCGCTCGCCCCGTGCATTGTCGGCTATGCCGTGATCGCGGCCGGGCGCATGGCCGATCCGGCGACAAAGCTCACCGGCAATCCCTATCGCGAATGGCTCGACATGTATGCGGGGAGCGACTACCAAGGCCTCGCGCGCGAGACCGAGGCGGCGCTCGCCGAAGCCTTCGCCCGGCGCGGCGGCGAAAGCCGATTTGCAGCGCTCGCTGCAACCTTCGCCACCGCCACCCGGCTCGAAGCCGATTTCTGGCAAATGGGTTTCGACGCCGAACGATGATCGATTTCGATTTGCCCGGTAGCCCGGCCGATCACCGCGTCGCCGTCGCGATGTCGGGCGGGGTCGATTCCTCGGTGACGGCGGCGCTCGTCGCCGAAGCCGGCTTTGAGACCGTCGGCATCACCTTGCAGCTTTACGACCATGGCGCTGCGATCGGGCATAAGGGTGCGTGCTGCGCCGGCCGCGACATCGACGATGCGGCGCGCGTCGCCGACCGGCTCGGCATCGCGCATTACGTGCTCGACTACGAAGCGCGGTTCCGCGCCGAGGTGATCGAGGATTTCGCCGAGTCCTATCGCCGCGGCGAAACGCCGGTGCCGTGCATCCGCTGCAACCAGCGGATCAAGTTTCGCGACCTGCTCGCGACCGCGCGCGATCTCGGCGCCTCGGCCTTGGCGACCGGCCATTATGTACGCCGCATCCCTGGTCCGGACGGGCCGCAATTGCACCGCGCCGCCGACCGGAGCCGCGACCAGAGCTATTTCCTGTTCGCCACGACCGGCGCCGAGCTCGATTTTCTGCGCTTTCCGCTGGGTGCGCTCGGCAAGGACGAAACCCGCGCGCTGGCCCGGCGTTTCGATCTTCGGGTTGCGGACAAGCCCGACAGCCAGGACATCTGCTTTGTGCCGCAGGGCTCCTATGCGCGCCTTGTCGAGCGGTTGCGGCCGGAAGCGGGCGAGCCCGGCGACATTGTCGACGAGGCCGGCCGTGTCCTCGGCCGGCACCGCGGCATCGCCAATTTCACCGTGGGCCAGCGCAAAGGTCTCGGCATCGCCGGCGCTGAGCCGCTTTACGTGCTGCGGCTCGATCCCGAGACGTCCCGCGTCGTCGTCGGCTGCCGCGACGCCCTTGCCCAGGCTCGGGTTGCGCTGTCCGAGCTGAACTGGCTGCCCGCCGCCCCCCCGCCGGCCAAAGGCATTACCGTGGCGGCAAAGCTGCGATCGACCCAGGCGCCGGTGCCGGCGACGCTCTTTCCGGGCGAGGCCGCCGGCGAGGCCGAGCTGGTGCCTGCGCAGCCCGCTTATGCCGTGGCGCCCGGCCAGGCCGCCGTCCTCTACGACGGCGAGCGGATGCTCGGCGGCGGCTGGATCCGTCGACCGGCCGCGGCTTGACCCGGATCGGTCGATCTCCTATATGGCGGGGCCGCGCGGCGGGGTAGCTCAGCTGGTTAGAGCAGGGGAATCATAATCCCAAGGTCGGGGGTTCAAATCCCTCCCCCGCTACCAAAAAATCAATAGTAATCAATCGTGTCGAGCCCGATCCGGTCGAGATGGTCGGACGCTACGGTGCCGACATGACGGTGCCGGACTGAAGCGCGGCTCACCTGTTCCCAGTCCGGCGGCCGCGATCGAGATGGTGGTGACCGGCGGCCCAATCGCACCGATTACCATTACTCTTTCACGTTATCTGCCCCGATCGCAGTGGCTTTTTGCCTACTACGCACTGGATTCAAAAAGTCCGGCCTAGCGACTGGGTTCAACGATAGTTGCGACCAACCAACGCCGGTGTCGCGCGGCGAGCAACATACCCAGCGGCAACGCCAGCAGCAGAATGCTGGAGGGTTCCGGTACCGCCGCAGCGGCGAGGCCGATCTGAAGCGTAAAGTTTCGGAACGGCCCAGGCCCCCACGTCCATGCGTAGGTGCCGGGGGTCACACCGAGGCTCGCGAAGGTCTGGTTGACATAGATCGATGTGTCCGACAGGGAATTGCCAGAGCTATAGCCCAGCGGCACGCCGAGAACCCCCTCGTCAAAAATCATTGCGACCGCGTCCCCGTCGCCGCTACTGGCGACGGACACGCCCCCGCGCCCAAAATTGGTTGGCCCAGTAAAGCCAGTGTACCGGTTGGAGGTGATAGAGGTAACAGGCCCGGTGAATATATCTCCGGCACGCGGGATTAGTCCGGCGGCGATCCCTTCGGTCCCGACAAGAGTTAGACCGCTCAGATCGATTGCTCCGCTGCCGCGGGCAATGACGTTAGGCCCTTGTTGCATGAGCGTCACAATGTATCCGGCTTGTGCCGATGGGGCGAACGCGCCGCAGCCGACCAGCAGTCCTATGCCGAGCGCAGCAGCGCCCGCGATCCGCATCGCGCCGGTCATCCTTGTCCCGCCCTCCCCATTGCTCGGCCGAGAGTGTATTCGAGGAGGCGCGGAGATGCAAAATTGCGGGGTCGGGAAATGCTTGGCACGGTCCTGATTATCATTTTGATCCTTCTACTCATCGGCGCGCTGCCGCGATGGGGTTACAGCAGCGGATGGGGCTACTACCCGAGCGGCGGCCTCGGGCTGGTTCTCATTATCGTGATCATCCTGCTGCTGCTCGGGCAGATTTAGATCGCTGCCATGGCAAAATCGGGACAGGATTTTGACGTCTGGCTGTCTACTTTTTGTCGCCTGGAGCTAGGAGGGTGCAATGAACACGGCCAGCGCGCTTGTTTGGGCCGGCTTCGCCATCGCCGCGGCGGTGATCATTTTCGCCTGAGCGCCTACAGCCACCCGGTGACAATCCCGATAGCCAGCACGGCAACCAAGGCCAGGGCGCCGAGAACGATCACCTTGTCGGCAACCGAGGAGTTCATCGGAAACCTCTGGTTTTAGTTAACCAAAGATACCTCGGCCGGCGGCTGCATCAAGCGCGATAGAGCGACCGGGTGAGGCAAAAATAAGGCTGTCGGGACCCCGCGTCGCGTGGGGCACCGTCGGCGCCCGCGATATGACGAGGAGGCTCAGCGGTTGCGCGGCTGGCCCCGGCAAACGGACGATCGGAACCGCCACAAAGCGTCGGCGGTTTACGGGGGAGGCGAAACAGCGAAAGGTCGCATGATGTCCAGGTTATTATCCGGCATCGCAGCGCTCGCATTTATGGTATCAGGCGCCGCCCTCGGCGCCCTAGCACAGACATACCCGCCGCCGCCTCCGGCATTAGCACCACCGCCGGTGGCGGCGCCGCCGGCAACGCCGAGCACAAGCACCACCACAACCACGGTTGCGCCGAACGCCGATGGCGGCCTTCGCGCCACTACGACCCAGCATGGTGTCGATCTGAACGGGAACCCGGTTACCCAAAAGGACATCTACAAAGAGGGTGTTGCCGGCAGTTCTGAGACCCACTCGACAACGACGACCGACCCCGCGGGCGGCACCACCACGACTCGCTCGACGACCAAGAGTCCGGAATAACGACAGCACGGACGGCATTGTAGGTCGCCGGAAAACGAGAGAGCCCGGCTTTCGACCGGGCTGTCTCTCGACTGTGCCCAGCGTCAGCTGACGAGTTCCTCCACCGCCGCAGGATTCTCATCCTGCCATGATGACGCCGATCTTGGGACGGCTGCGGCACGAAGCGCCTTCACAGCGGCGGGCGACGGTGCTAGCCTGTCCGTAGCGCATCCACTCGTCGGAGAAGAGCCCCGTGCAAGTCCTCGTCCGCGACAATAACGTCGATCAAGCGCTCAGAGCCTTGAAAAAGAAAATGCAGCGCGAGGGCGTATTCCGCGAGATGAAGCTGAGACGCAATTACGAGAAGCCGTCCGAGCGCCGCGCCCGCGAGCGGGCTGAGGCGGTCCGCCGCTATCGCAAGCTGTTGCGCAAGCGTATGGAGCGCGAGGGCTACTGAGGCCCGCACCGCTTCCCTCGTCTCTCGCCTTTGTCCGAGCCGCCTTGCGGCGGCGCACGCCAGCAGGGTCCGGCGCTGCTGACTTGCTGCAGAAGCAGCAAACCTCGTTGCGATACTCACGAAAAATTGTGCGGGCCGAAGGGGTCGGGCACGACCGGGCCGGCCGTGCCGCCCGCGCAGCGGCTTGCCGGGGGCCGGACGAGGGGATAGAAATTCCGCGACCGGACGGCCAGGGCCGGCGGAACAGGGAGCCATAAAATGCACGCTACTTCGCGCCGCGGTTTTCTGAAGCTCGCCGGGGCCGGCGCCGTCGGCGCGGCATTCGGGGCGCGGTCCGCCGCCGCGCAGCAGAAGACCATAACCGTGCTGCACGAAAGCTCGTTTATAAAGTCTTACGACGAATACTTCAAAAACCAGCTCGCGCCGGCCTATGAAAAGGCCACCGGCGTCAAGGTCGTCTACGAGACGACCAGTGTCGGCAGCCTGCCGACCCGGGTCAGCGCCATCGCCGAAACCGGCTCCGGCGCCGACATCACGATGAACGGCACCTTGATGGCGTTCCAGTTCGCTGAAAAATATCTCGACGTCTCCGATATCGCCGAAGAAGTCGGCAAAAAGCAGGGCGGCTGGTACCCTGCCGGCAAGGAAGCGGTTTTTGTCGACGGCAAATGGAAGGCAATGCCGTTCTCCAATATCGGCCAATTGATGAATTGGCGCACCGACTGGTTTGCCGAGGTCGGCTTCAAGAAATTCCCCGAGACCTGGGACGAGCTTTACGACGCCGGCAAAAAGCTCAAGGAGAAGGGCCATCCGCTCGGCTTCGAGCTCGGCCACGGCTTTGGCGACAACCATGGCTGGCTCTATCCGCTGTTGTGGTCTTTTGGCGGACACGAGGTCGAAGCCGACGGCAAGACCGTCTCGATCGATTCTGACGAGACCGCCCGCGCCGTCGATTACTGCCGCAAATTGTTCAAGGACGCGATCCTCGAAGACTGTCTCGGCTGGACCGACGTCAGCAACAACAAGGCTTATCTATCCGAGCAGATCTCGTGCACCAACAATGCCGAAAGCATTCTGTTTGTCGCCAAGCGCGACTTTCCCGATATCGCCAAGGTCACCCAGCAATCGCTGAACCCACAAGGGCCGAAGGGACGGTTCCATTTTTTGAACCCGATCAGCCATTCGATTTTCAGCTTTTCGCCCGTCAAGGAAGAGGCGCGCGCCTTTATGCGCTGGCTAATGGACGAAAAGCAGCTCGGCGGCTGGTATGCGGTCGCCGACAGCTATTACCAGCCCTTGCTGCATGGCTATGACGAGGCGGCGATGTGGACCGTCGAGCCGCGCAACATTCCGTACCGGACCGCGCTCGTCGATGCGCATTTGCCGGGCTGGCCGGCACCTCCCGACCATCACCTGGCCGAGGCCGTCGCCAAGTACGTGGTCATCGACATGTTTGCCAAGGCTTGCAGCGGCAGCTCGACCAAGGACGTCATCAAAAACGCCGAAACCCAGCTCAAAGGCATCTACCGCACCGCGTGAGCCGCGGGATGACCGAGTGGTTCTCCGCCTCGCTGTCCCGGCGAAAGCCGGGATCTACCTTCCGCAGGCAGCGGTGCTTGTTACAGAAGCTGGCGATACAAGTCGTCCCATCGCGGGTTGCTCTTTTCGATCAGCTCGATCTTCCACCGGCGCCTCCACTCCTTGATCCGCCGTTCACGTTGCATGGCGGTCTCCAAGGTTTCGTGGGACTCGAACCAAACCAGGTGGTTGATCCCGTATCTTGCGGTGAATCCAGGGACGGCCTTCATTTTGTGCTCCCAGACCCAGCGAACGAGATCGTTGGTCGAACCGACATACAAGGTCTCGCTCGGCTTGCTCGCGAGCAAATACACATAGAACATCGTGCCGACCCGGGTATGGGTCCCGGCTTTCGCCGGGACAGCGATACTATTATGCGCGTCGTGTCGGGTGCGAAACGCAGCGAGAGGCGGCGATGACGATCCGCTCCGAGCCGCTGATCGCGGTGGTGCCGCGGGCGCGACGGCGAAGGCCCTCGCTCGGCGCCTGGCTCGACCGAGAGGCCGTCTTCAGCTGGCTGATGATGGCGCCGCCGATCCTGTTTCTGGTCGGCTTTGTCGGCTATCCGTTTTGTTACGGCATCTGGCTCAGCCTCGAGCATCGACCGGTGGCGCAGCCCGGCAGGTTCGTCGGGTTGCAGAATTTCGTCACCGATTTTCACGACCCGATTTTCTGGCGCGTCGCGTTCAACACCTTTTTTTACACGATCGTCGCGACGGTGCTGAAGATGGTCGGCGGGCTGGCGCTGGCCTTGGCGATGAACCAGGCATTTCGCGCCAAGAACCTGATCCGCGCGCTGTTATTGCTGCCGTTTATCGTGCCGACGGTGCTGAGCACTGTCGCCTGGATGTGGATCCTCGATCCGGCGTTCAGCGTCTTCAACTGGTTCTTGATCACCTTGGGCATGAAGCCGCCCGGCCCGTCCTGGCTCGGCAACCCGACACTGGCGATGGCCTCGATCATCTTTATCAATACCTGGCGTGGCTTGCCGTTCTACGGGATCACCTTGCTCGCCGGGTTGCAGACCGTGCCGCCCGAATTGCACGAGGCGGCGACGATCGACGGCGCCGGCGGCTGGCAGCGGTTCCGCTACGTCACCTTGCCGCTGCTGCAGCCGATCATCCTGATCGTCACGTTGTTTTCGGTCATCTTCACCTTTGCCGATTTTCAGCTCGTCTATGTGCTGACGCATGGCGGTCCGCAGAACGCGACCAATCTCTTCGCCACCTATGCCTTCGATATCGCGATGGGGGCGGGCCAGCTCGGCCTCGGCGCCTCGATCGCCCTCGCGATGCTGCCGGCCCTGGCGATCCTGATCATTGCCTTGACGATCTATTTGAGGCGCAGCTGATGGTCACCGGCCACGGCCCCATCGAACGCACGGTGCGGGTGTGGCTGCCGGTCGTGTTCTTTTTAATTTTTGCGCTGTTCCCGTTTTATTGGATGGCGGTCACCTCGCTCAAACCCAACGCCGAGCTCTACAACCGCCATATCATGCCGTTGGTGGTGTTCCATCCGACCTTGAAGCATTACGTCGACCTGTTGACGCAGAGCAGCTTTCTGCGCTGGACCTGGAACACGATGCTGGTCGCGGTGGTCTCGACCGCGATCTCGCTCGTCTTTGGCGTCATGCTCGCCTACCCATTGGCCCGGATGCGGTTTGCCGGCGCCGGACTGATCGCGACGACGGTGGCGGCGATCTATCTGGTGCCGCAGCCGCTCCTCTTCATCCCGCTCGCCGATCTGGTCAACCGCCTCGGTCTCGGCAACACCCTGAGCGCCGTGATCCTGACCTACCCGACGATGCTGGTGCCGTTTTCGGCCTGGCTGCTCTTGGGCTATTTCAAGACCGTGCCCAAGGAATTGGAGGAGGCGGCGCGGATCGACGGCGCCAGCCGCCTGCAGACGATGCGGCGGATTTTTCTGCCGCTGTGCACCCCGGGCTTTATCTCCGCCGGCATCTTCGCCTTTACCTTGTCACAGAACGAATTTCTCTATGCGCTGATCTTTTTGACCAAGACGTCGGTGCGGACCGTGCCGGTCGGGGTCATCGCCGAGCTCATTCGCGGCGACGTGTTTTATTGGGGCCAGCTAATGGCGGGCGCGCTTTTGGGCTCGATCCCGGTCGCAATCATCTATTCGTTCTTTGTCGAGCACTACGTTGCCGGCCTGACCACCGGCTCGGTCAAAGGTTGAGCTGTTGCAGCTGGCGCGGACCGTCGCCGATTTGCGCAAGGCGGGTGCGGGCTGGCGCGCGAATGGCGAGCGGATCGGCTTGGTGCCGACGATGGGTGCGTTGCACGCCGGCCACATGGCGCTCGTCGCCGCGGCGCGTGCAGCGTGCGATCGGGTCGTCGTCTCGATTTTCGTCAACCCGAAGCAATTCGGCCCCGCCGAGGACCTCTCGTCCTATCCGCGTCCGGAAGCGACCGATCTCGACATGTTGCGCCGAGCCGGGATCGACCTCGCCTATCTTCCCGGCGTCGAGGAGATTTATCCGCCAGGCTTTGCCACGCTGGTGCGGGTCGCCGGGCTGAGCGAGGGGCTTTGCGGCGCGCATCGCGCGGGCCATTTCGACGGTGTCGCGACGGTCGTGGCAAAGTTGCTGATCCAGGTGCAGCCCGACATCGCCTATTTCGGCGAAAAGGACTACCAGCAGCTGACCATCGTTCGACGGTTGGCGCGCGACCTCGACCTGCCGGTGCGGATCGAGGGGGTGCCGACCGTGCGTGAGCCGGACGGGTTGGCGTTGTCGTCCCGCAACGTCTACCTCTCGGCCGAAGAGCGCCGCATCGCACCCAATCTAGCCCGCGTACTCCGGGCGATCGCCGCCGCGCTCGCCCGAGAACCCGATATGGTCGCCCGTGAATTGGCGCGTGGCACTGCCGAGCTGGAGCGCGCCGGGCTCACCGTCGAATATCTCGAAATCCGCGACGCCGAGACCTTGGCGCCGGTCACTGCCAAAATCACGGCGCCCTCGCGGGCCTTCGCCGCCATCCATCTCGGCCGCACCCGCTTGATCGACAACCTGCCGATATGACGGGCCGAGCTGTTTGGACATGCCGCACCGGCATCCTCTTGGCCTCAGTCGGGGTCGAAGCGGTTGCGATAGTCCAGTCGTAGTGCCGGATCCTGCTCTTCCTTGCGCAAATAGCAGTTGCCGACCACGAGGACATCGATCTCGCTGCCCATAAAGCAGCGGAACGCGGCCTCGGGCGTGCAGACGATCGGCTCGCCGCGCACATTAAAGCTGGTGTTGACGAGAACCGGGCACCCGGTCAGAGCCTTGAACCGCGTCAGGAGCGCGTGGTAGCGCGGGTTCGTCTCACGATGGACGGTCTGGATGCGCGCCGAGTAATCGACATGGGTGACGGCCGGAATTTGCGAGCGCGGCACATTCAGCTTGTCGATTCCGAAGAGGCGGCGCTCGGCCTCGGTCATCGCCCGGCGGCGGTCTTCGACGACATCGGCGACCATCAGCATATAGGGACTGTCGGCGTCGAGCTCGAACCATTCCGAGACATCCTCGCGCAATACCGACGGAGCGAACGGCCGGAAGCTTTCCCGGTATTTGACCTTGAGATTGAGGGTGCGCTGCATCGTCGGACTGCGCGGATCGCCGAGGATCGAGCGCGACCCGAGCGCGCGCGGGCCAAACTCCATCCGCCCCTGGAACCAGCCAACGGCGTTGTCCTCGGCAAGCGCCGCAGCGGTGCGGTCGATGACCTCGCCCTCACATAGCTCGCCGAACCGGGCGCCGACGGCCATCAACCGCCGGCGAATTTCATCGTCGTCGAAGGCCGGGCCGAGATAGCTGCCGGACATGCCGTCGAGCTCGTTTGAAAGATGCCGCGGATGGCCCAGCTCCAGATGATAGGCGGCAAGTGCCGCGCCGAGCGAGCCGCCGGCATCGCCGGCCGCCGGCTGCACCCAGATGTTTTCGAAACGGCCGTCGCGCAGCACCCTGCCGTTGGCGACGCAGTTGAGCGCGACGCCGCCAGCGAGACACAGATTGCGCGCTCCGGTCTCGGCCGCCAGAGACCGGGTGAGGCGCAGGACCACTTCTTCCGTCACCTGCTGGATCGAGGCGGCGAGGTCCATATGCACCTGCTCCAGCCAGACCTCGGGGTTCCTTGCCGGGACACCGAACAACTCGGCAAAGCGCTCGTTGGTCATGCGCAAGCCGGTGCAGTAGTCGAAATATTCCTGGTTCAGGCGGAAGCTGCCGTCCGGTTTCAGATCGATCAGATGGTCGAGGATGATCCGGGCAAAGCGCGGCTCGCCATAGGGGGCGAGGCCCATGACCTTGTATTCGCCGGAATTGACCCGAAACCCGGTGAAATAGGTGAAGGCCGAATAGAGCAGGCCGAGCGAATGCGGGAAGTGGATTTCCTTGAGCAACGTGATCCGGTTGCCGCTGCCCATCCCCGCCGAGGTCGTCGCCCATTCGCCGACCCCGTCCATCGTCAAGACGACCGCATCTTCGAACGGCGAGGGGAAAAAGGCCGAAGCGGCGTGGCTCAGATGGTGCTCGGAAAACAAGAGCCGGTGCTGCCAATCGAAATCCGGAGCGGCGGCGCGCAATTTCTCGCCGAGACGGCGCTTCTGAAAAAGCTTGTCCTTCAGCCATAGTGGCATCGCCGTGCGAAACGAGCGAAAGCCGCGCGGGGCGAAGGCCAGGTAGGTTTCGAGCAGCCGGTCGAATTTCAAAAACGGCTTGTCGTAAAAGGCGACACGATCGACCTCGTCGAGGCTGATCCCTGCTTCTGCCAGGCAATAAGCGATTGCGTTTGCCGGATAGCGGCTGTCGTATTTTTTGCGGGTGAAACGCTCTTCCTGAGCCGCCGCAACAATGCGGCCATCCTCCACCAACGCGGCAGCGCTGTCGTGGTAAAAGGCCGAAATCCCGAGGACGCGCATTGGCTTCTCCGGGCTACGAGGCGCGCATCACGAGCAGGTCTTGGTACAAAACGACGGGCACCGGCACCGTCAAAGCTGCCGCGTCATCGAGGTTTGCCGCCCGCCCTGTCCCGCGCGGGGAAGCCAATAGCTCGACCGGTCCGGCTCGAAACGCAGCCGCAGCGGGTCGCGGCCCGCCGCGCGCATCACGAGGCCGATCGGGGTCAGCACCAGAAAGAACAGCACGCCCATCACAATCGGTGCCGCAGCCGCGGCGAGCTGCAGGCCCAGCCGCCGCCAGCTTCGGTTGAGTGGACCGAGCAGCGCCGGTGCAAACCACGCAATGACGAAGAGGAGCGCTGCAGCGATCGCGCATCCCAGAGCCGCGTGCGCGCCACGTCTCGCTTCCAGGATCGCCAGGACGGCGAACAGAAGCGAGAAGCGAAGGCCGAATCGCCGATCCGATGCGCCGGCGGGGATGGCGCCGCGCGGCAGGCTCCCACGCCATTTATCTTCAGGGCCCCCGGACACGCCGAAGATTTTATTGCGATTGCCGTACAATATGAACTCAATTGTCCCGTGGGCCGCAGCCTGCGGCCGCGTGCCGAGAGGTGGCGAGCCTACCCTTGGCATCCGTCGCCGGCAGGACGGCGATTGACGGGTGCCGGGAGACTGCGTTCCACACTCCGCGACAGCGCCCTTGCCGGCGGCCGTGGCGGCGCGATATCACGCCCGCGCATGCCGATCCTGTTTCTCATCGTCTTTGTCGACCTCGTCGGATTCGGCCTCGTCATTCCGCTGCTGCCGTTCTACGCGGTGCGCTTTGCCGCCACGCCGCAGCAGGTGACGTTGCTGGTCGCGACCTATTCGCTCTTGCAGCTGGTGACCGCGCCGTTTCTCGGCCGGCTCAGCGACCGGATCGGCCGCCGCCCGGTATTGGTGTTCAGCATGGCGGCCTCGGCCGTGGCTTATTTATGGCTTGGCCATGCCGGTGCGCTGTGGATGCTGTTCGCGGCGCGGGCGCTCGCCGGCGCCTGCGCCGGCAATATCGCCGCCGCCCAGGCCTATATCGCCGATGTCACGACGCCGGAGAACCGGGCCAAGGGCATGGGACTGATCGGCGCCGCCTTTGGGCTCGGCTTTATCATCGGCCCGGCGCTCGGCGGCTTTCTCGCCGGCGACAACCCGGCGACCGCCGATCTTGCGGTTCCGGCCTGGGTCGCCGCCGGACTGTCGCTGACCGCGCTCTGCGGTGTCTTGTTCGTCTTGCCCGAGAGCCTGCCAGCCGAGCGGCGCGGGCTCGCGCAGCCCAAGAGCCGGGTCGGCGCAATCCTCGGCGCGTTGCGCCGGCCGGTGTTGTCGCGGCTGATCTTGATCTTCTTTCTGGTGATCCTCGCCTTTGCCGGGATGGAGAGCACCTTTGCGTTATGGGCGATGCGGCAATTCGGCTGGGGGCCGGAAGAAGTCGGCTATGTCTTCGCCTATGTCGGCGTGTTGTCGGCGGTATTGCAGGGCGGGCTGATCGGCCGCCTGACCCAGCGCTTTGGCGAGGAGCGGCTGCTGCGCGCCGGGCTCGTGCTGATCGGCGCCGGGCTCGTTGTGCTTGCCTTTGCCCGCGGGATGCCCGTTCTCGCTGTGGCCGTCTCGGCCTTGGCGATCGGCATGGGGTTGACCCAGCCTTCGCTGAACAGCCTGATCTCCCGCCGCGCCGGCGCCGAGGAGCAGGGCGAGGTGCTGGGGGTCGCACAATCGGTCGGCAGCCTGTCGCGCGTGCTCGGGCCTGCCGCCGCCGGCATCCTGTTCGCCGAATTCGGCCGGGCAAGCCCGTTTTTCTGGGGGGCGGCGCTCGTCGTCGCAGCCCTGGCGGCAGCGCTGGGCCTGGCGCAGAGCCAAGCCCGGGCGAGCATTGCCGAGCCCTCCGGCGGGCACGAATGAGCCCGCGCGGGCGCCTCATCACACCGGGCCCGCCGCGGGCGAAGGGGCGGCTCAAGGACGAGCTGCGCGCCTTGCGCTGGCTTGCCCCCTATCTGTGGCCGCGCCACGCCCCCGAATTGCGGCTCCGCGTCGTGCTGGCGGTCGCCTTTATGGTCGCCGGCAAGCTCGTCAATATCTCGGTGCCGTTTCTTTACAAGCACGCCGTCGATGCTTTGGCGCCGAGCCGGGGACTCGTCGTCGTGCCGGTCGCGATCATCATCGCCTACGGGGTCGCCCGGCTGATGTCGCAGGGCTTCAACGAGCTGCGCAACGCCACCTTCGCCAGGGTCAGCCAGCGCGCGGTGCGGGGCATCGCTCTGCTCGCCTTCCGCCACATCCATTCGCTGTCTCTGCGCTTTCATCTCGAACGCCGCACCGGCGGTCTCGCCCGCGCCATCGAGCGCGGCGTCGCCGGCATCGATTTCCTGTTGTCGTTCATGCTGTTCAACGTGGTGCCGACGCTGATCGAGATCGTGCTGGTCTGCGCGATCCTATGGCGACTCTTTGATTGGCGCTTTGCCGCAGCGACCTTTGTGACGATCCTCGCCTATGTCGTGTTCACCTTTTCGGTGACCGACTGGCGGGTGCGCTTTCGTCGCGAGATGAACGAGCGCAACAGCGAGGCCAACACCAAGGCTGTCGACGGCATGCTCAATTTCGAGACCGTCAAATATTTTGCCGCCGAGGCACACGAAGCGACTCGCTACGACACGGCGCTCCAGGCCTACGAGCGCGCTGCGGTGCGCAGCGAGACGACGCTCGCCATGCTCAATATCGGTCAGGGCGCCATCGTCGCGGCCGGCCTCATCGTCATCATGGTGCTGGCGGCGCGCGGCGTCGCGCAAAGGGCGATGACCGTCGGCGATTTTGTGCTGGTCAACGCCTATCTGATGCAGCTTTACATGCCGCTCAACTTCCTCGGCATGGTCTATCGCAACATCAAGCAGTCGCTGACCGACCTTGAATCGATGTTCCGCCTGCTCGGCGTGCGGGCCGAGATCGAGGACAGGCCGGGCGCGCCGGCGCTTGGCGTGACCAGCGGCGAGATCGTCTTCGACCGTGTCTCCTTCAGCTACGATCCGCGCCGCCAGATCCTCGACGACGTGTCGTTCCGCGTGCCGCCGGGCGGCACGGTCGCCATCGTCGGGCCGAGCGGCGCCGGCAAGTCGACCATCGCGCGGCTGCTGTTCCGCTTCTACGACGTCGATGGCGGCGCCATCCGCATCGACGGCCAGGATCTGCGCGACGTGACGCAGGCGAGCCTGCGCCGCGCCATCGGCGTCGTGCCGCAGGACACGGTGCTGTTCAACGACACCGTCGGCTACAACATCGCCTATGGCCGCCCGGGCGCCGGCGAGAGCGAGATCGTCGAGGCGGCGCGCCATGCGCGCATTCATGATTTCATCGCGGCGCTGCCCGACGGTTACGCCAGCACGGTCGGCGAGCGCGGCTTGAAGCTGTCGGGCGGCGAGAAG
>DASXAM010000336.1:0-1731 GCA_036404275.1 Allostellaceae bacterium | reverse complement strand
CTCGCCGCACGCCCACGCGCGCATCCGCTCGATCGACACGGCCAAGGCCAAGGCGGCGCCGGGCGTGCTCGCGGTGCTCACGGGCGCCGACTACAAGAAGGCCGGCTTCGGCGATCTTCCGGTTCCGGGCGGGCTCAAGCGCCGCGACGGCCAGCCCGGCTATAAGCCGCGCTATCCGGCGCTGGTCGAAGACCGCGTCCGCATGATCGGCGATTACGTCGCGTTCGTCATCGCCGAGACCTACTACCAGGCGATCGACGCTGCGGAGCTGATCGAAGTCGATTACGAGCCGCTGCCGGCCATCGTGTCGACCGGCGATGCGGTCAAAGCCGGCGTGCCGCTGGTCTGGGACGATTGCCCGAGCAACATCGGCTTCATCCAGACCGAGGGCAACAAGGAGGCGACCGACGCCGCCTTCGCGAAGGCCGCTCACGTCGTCAAACATCACTTCGTGGTCAATCGCGTCACCGCCGCCGCCATGGAGCCGCGCGGCTCCATCGGCGTGTTCGATCCCACCGAGGGCCGCTACACGATCTATACGACCTTGCAGCGCACCAACGTGTTTCAGACCGAGCTTGCCAATTACGTCCTGAAAGTGCCGGACAACAAGATCCGCGTCGTCGCCGGCGACATCGGCGGCAGTTTTGGCATGAAGTCGGCCGTGTACAACGAGGTGGCGCTGGTACTGCTCGGCGCCAAGATCACCGGCCGCCCGGTCAAATGGGTGGCGACGCGCTCGGAATCGTTTCTGTGCGACGCGCAGGCGCGCGACAACGTCACCGAGGCCGAGCTCGCGCTCGACAAGGACGGCAACTTTCTCGGCTTCCGCGCCAGGATCATCGCCGCCATCGGCGCCTATCTGCAGGTCGGCATGCAGGCCTTCACCGGCAATCTCGGCACGCTGGCCGGCGTCTATCGCACGCCGGCCTCGCACATCGACGTGACTGCGGTGTTCACCCACACCCAGCCGGTGCGGCCGTATCGCGGCAACGGCCGGCCCGAGGCCGCCTACATCATCGAGCGCATGGTCGACCTTGCCGCCGACGAGACCGGCATCGATCCGGCGGAGCTGCGCCGCCGCAATACCATTCCGCCGAGCGCGATGCCGTTCAAGACCAGCGTGACGTTCACGTACGATTGCGGCGAGTTCGAAAAGAACATGGACCTCGCGCTCGAAGCCGCGGAGAAGAAAAGCTTCGAGACGCGCCGCGCCCAATCGCGCAAGCACGGCAAGCTGCGCGGGCTGGGCTTCTCCAACACCATCGAGCGCTCGGCGGCGGCCGGCCTCGAAGGCGCCGAGATCCGCTTTGACCGCACCGGCACGGTGTCGATCTTCTCCGGCAGCATCACGCAGGGCCAGGGCCACGAGACCGCATTCAAGCAGATCGTGTGCGACAAGCTCGGGCTCGACCCCAACGACGTCACCTACATCCAGGGCGACACCGACCAGGTGTTCTTCGCCGAAGGCACCGGCGGCTCACGCTCGGCGGCGTTCTCCGGGTCGGCATTCACGCAGGCGGCGGAAAAGATCGAGGCCAAGGCCAAGGCCATCGCAGCGCACATGCTCGAAGTCAATGTCGACGACATCAAGTTCGAGGAGGGCGTGTTCTCCAGCCACAAGACCAACCGCACACTGACCATCAAGGAGGTCGCGAAGAACTCCCTCAATCCGAAGAATCTTCCCGTGGGGATGGAGGCGGGCCTGGTCGCCACCGCGATCTATCAGGGCAA
>DASXAM010000335.1:0-7348 GCA_036404275.1 Allostellaceae bacterium | reverse complement strand
ATGGGCATCCCGGTGCCGTTGGTGTTGACCGTGGTGTTTGCGATCGGCGCCGGCATGGCCGGGGCGAGCGGCGTGCTGTTCGGTCCGCTCGCCGGTGTGGACCATGCGATGGGGACCAACTGGATCCTGCGCGTGTTTATCGTCGTCGTCGTCGGCGGCATGGGCAATCTCGGCGGCTCGATCCTGGCGGCGCTGCTGATCAGCCTGTTGGAAGCCTATGCGTCGTTGTGGGTGAGCCCGGCCCAGGCTGTGATCGTCTCGTTTGTCGTGCTGATCCTGACCCTGCTGTTCCGGCCGACCGGGCTCTTCGCCGCGAGCGCGCGATGAGAAGCAGCCGCCCGGCCATTTATTGGATCGGGTTTGCCGTCATCGTAGCACTCTTGGTTGCGGCTCCGCTGGTGTTGCCCGAGTTCTGGCGCCGGTTCTTGACCGAAATCCTGATTTGGGGCCTGCTGGCGATGTCGTCCGACATTCTGATCGGCTACACCGGCATGGTGTCGTTCGGCCATTCGGCGTTTTTCGGCCTCGGCATGTACGGCGCCGCAGCCGCTCTCCTGACCGTAACGCCGCCCAATCTGTGGCTGGCGATCCTTTACGGCATCGCCGCTGCCGCCGCGGTCGGCGCCTTTGTCGCCTATTTCTCGACGCGGCTGCGCGATATTTATTTCGCCATTACCACGCTGATATTTTCTCAGATTTTCTACGTAATAATCTTCACCTGGACTGCCGTAACCGGCGGCGAAAACGGACTCGCCTTCAGCCGGCCCAAGCTCGGCATTCCCGGGCTCGCGGCGGTCCGCTTTACGCCGACCACGCTGCATTGGTTTGTGCTTGCGGTCGTCGTCTTGTCTTATCTGCTGCTGCGCCGGATCACCCGCTCGCCCTTTGGCATGGTGTTGCAGTCGATCCGCGAAAACGAGGCGCGCACCCGTGCCGTCGGCTATCCGATCGAGCGCTACAAGATCGTCGCGGTCATGCTGTCCGGCGTTTTCGCCGGCTTGGCCGGTGTGCTTTACGCGCTGCAAAACCAGTTTGCCGCCCCCGATTTTGTATTTTTCTTGGTTTCCGGCGAGGTCGTCGTTTTCAACGTCATCGGCGGCATCGGCACCCTCGTCGGACCGATCGTGGGCGCTGCGTTCTTTCTGCTGCTGCGCGAAGGGCTGTCGCGGTTTTTTACCGAATACTACCTGATCCCGGTCGGGATCATCTTTATCGCGATGGTCATTTTCATGCCGCAAGGCCTGCTCGGTTTTGCTCGACGGTGGCTGAACCAGTGAAGCGGCATGCGGCGCTAATCCGCGACCATTGAGAGCGCGCTGGCACCGACAGGATCGCGGCGATACCATCCGACCGGCAAGCTGGAGGTTGCCGATGACGGGCGCAGTCGGATCGGGATATCGCAGGGGGCTGGTCGATGCGGCGCGGGGCCAGGTGAGCCGCGAGATCTTTGTCAGCGAGGCGATTTATGCCGAGGAGCAGGAGCGGGTCTTTGCCCGGGCCTGGCTGTTTGTCGGGCATGAAAGCCAGGTGCCAAAGCCGGGCGATTTCTTTGTCTCGGGTATGGGCGAGGAGAGTGTGATCCTGTGCCGCGACCGGGCCGGCGCGCTCCGCGTCTTTCTCAATTCGTGCCGGCATCGCGGCATGAAGGTGTGCCGCTATGACGAAGGCAACACGCCAGTCTTTACCTGTCCCTATCACGGCTGGAGCTATGCGACCGACGGCAAGCTCGTCGGCGTGCCTTATTTCCGCGAGGCCTATCACGGCGAGCTCGACCGGACGCAATGGGGTCTCGTCGAGGTGGCGCAGCTTTCGAATTACAAAGGTGCGGTGTTTGCCACCTGGGACCCAACGGCACCTCCGTTCGAAGAATATCTCGGCGGGTTCGCGCGCTATCTCGATTTGATCCTCGACGGCCGAGACGGGCGCGAGGCTCAGGCCGAGGTGCTCGGCGGCGTGCAGAAATGGCTGATCCCGTGCAATTGGAAATTTCCGGCGGAGAATTTCAGCGGCGACAGCTACCACAACATCAGCCACCGCTCGGTCGATCTTGCCGGGATCGGCCCGTCGGGCGCCGGCCGCCGCGACATGTCGGAGCTTTTGCTCGGCCGCAAATTGCATGTCGCGATCCCCGGCCGCGGCCACCAGACGATCGTCTATGTCCTGCCGAAAGAGTGCCCCCCGCCCGCGACCTATCGGCATTCGCCGGTCGTCTCCGAATATTTCGCGCATTGCGAGGCGGAGCGGCGCCGTACCCGTGGCGAGGAAGCGCGATTGCTCGGCGCGCCGGGCGAGGTTTTTCCGAACATGGCGCTGTTGCCGCGCCAGCCGCGGTCGATCGCGGTATGGCATCCGCGCGGCGCGCACCAGACCGAAGTGTGGCGCTGGTTTCTGGTCGATCGCGAGGCGCCGCCGGAGGTCAAGGACTTCTTGCGCGACTATTACATCCGCTATTCCGGCCCGGCCGGGATGACCGAGCAGGACGACATGGAAAACTGGAACTACGCCCATGCCGCAAGCCGCGGCGTCATCGCGCGGCGCCACCCTTATTGCTATGCGATGGGGCTCGGCCGGGCGGTCGAGAATTTCGAATGGGACGGCCTGCGCATTCCGGGCCGCGTCATCGACATTACGCAAGCCCAGGCGAGCGAAGAGCCGATGCGCAACCTCTATGGCCGCTGGGCCGAGTTTATGGAAGCGGCGAGCTGGGACGAGCTCGCCGGCTGGCGTCGCTCGCGCGACATGGCCGAGGCCGCCGAATAAATCGGCCCTTATCCGTTCGATAGTGGGCCGCTCGCCGTAGACCGCCCCTCCGACAGGCTGCTGAAAACCCCCAGACGGTGCGGTTTCGCATCCTTCGAGACGCGCTCCAGCGGAGCGCTCCTCAGGATGAGGTCCTTTATTACAAATATTATCTAACCAGAGGAGGCTCGAAGGCTCGCTTCGAAGGGTGCTGGCGCAGTCACGTCGCAATCTTACGCACCCTGCTAAACGCCCATATAGCGGTAGATGGCGCGGTTGTCGGCGCGCAGCTCGGCCGCGGGCGCGTGGTGCCGAACCACGCCCTTTTCGAGGATGTAGACGCGGCGCGCGGCGTCGAGCGTCAACGGCACGTTCTGCTCGACCAGCAGCACCGCGACCTTGGCGGCTCGGAGCACGGCGATGATTTCGCCGATCTGCGCCACCATGCGCGGCATCAGCCCCTCGGTCGGCTCGTCGAGCAGGATGATCTTGGGCTCGAGCATCATCGCGCGGGCGATTGCCAGCATCTGCTGTTCGCCGCCCGAAAGGGTGCCGCCGGCCTGGCGTCGCCGCTCGGCAAGCACCGGGAAATAGCCGTATACCTCGTCGAGGAGCGCCTCCTTGCGCGCATTGTCGAGACCGGACCGGTCGAGCCCGGTGCGCAGATTTTCGACCACGCTCAATTCCCGAAAAATCCGCCGCTCCTCGGGCACATAGCCGATCCCGAGCCGGGCCAGGCGATGCGGCGGCAATTCCGTAACCGACCGGCCTTCGAGCAGGACCCGCCCCCGTCGCGGATGAACGAGGCCCATGATCGCCTTCAAGGTCGTGCTTTTGCCGACCCCGTTGCGGCCGAGCAATGCGACGACCTCGCCGCGCCCGACGGCCAGCGACACCCCGTGCAGGATATGGCTCTTGCCGTAATAGGTGTGGATGTCCTCGACTTCGAGAAGCGGCGCCGGCGCGGCTTCGGTATTTGGGATGGGCGCGTTCATGTCTTCAGATAGACTTCGAGAACGCGCGGGTTCTGCTGGATTTCGGCCGGCGTTCCCTCGGCCAAGATCGCGCCGTAATGCAAGACCGTGATCCGCTGCGCCAGCTCCATGACCACCTGCATGTCGTGCTCGACGATCAGGATCGTCAGATCCTTGGCGATGCGGCGCACCAGCTCCATCGTATCGCGGGTTTCGGCGGCGCTCATCCCGGCGGTCGGCTCGTCGAGACACAGGAGCTGCGGCTCGGTCGCGAGCGCGATGCCGATTTCGAGGTTGCGCTGCTCGCCATGCGACAGATTAGCGGCGATTTCATAGGCCTTGCCGAGGAGACCGACCGCCGCCAACGCCTTTTCGGCTTTTTCGATCACATCGCGATAGACGCGGTAATGGGTAAGGAGGCTCCACGCATGATGTCGCGATTGCGCGGCGATCCGAGCGTTTTCGAGGACTGTCGCATTGGGCAGGATATTGGTGATCTGGTACGAGCGGGCGATGCCCTTTTGCGAGACCCGGTCGGGCGAGAGCCCGGTGATGTCCTCGCCATTAAAGTGGATTTGCCCCGCCGATGGGCGCAAGACCCCGGTCAGGCAATTGAAAAAGGTGCTCTTGCCGGCGCCGTTCGGGCCGATGATCGCGCGCAATTCGTCGCGAGCGACGGCGAAATCGACATTGCCGAGCGCCGTCAGCCCGCCAAAGCGAACGGTCAACCCCTCGGTGCGCAGGATCGGCTCTGCGGCGCTCTCGACAGGCCCGTTCACGCCGCAGAGAAATGGCAGGCGGGCGGCACCAGCGTCTTGTCCTTGGGTACGGTTGCGAGGATGTGCGGCTTGCCGTCCTTGATGACAAAGATGAACTCGCGCACGAAGGCCTGGTGGTCTTCCTTGCGCAAGGTCTTGTCGCCTTGCGGGAAGTCGTCGCCTTCCTTCAGCTCCAGCCCTTCGAGGGCAGCGATCAGCTTTGGCGTGTCCTCACGGCCTTGAAAGCCGGATTTCTCCATTCCGATTTTCAGCGCGTTCATCGCCTCGTAATTGGACTGCGTGTAGCGGTCGGGGAGCGGTCCCGACGGGTCGATCTTTTTGAGCCGCTTGACCGCCTCGTCAAAAAACCGGTGATGCGCCGGCGTGTCGAGCGGCGGGTCGAACACCGGCAGATAGCGGTTGATGCCGACAAAGCCTTCGATCTTTTTGCCGAGCGCCGGCAAATTCGTCGATTCGGCGACCGCCCCGTCGCCAGCCCATTTGTACTTTTTGGTCAGGCCCAGATCATAGGCCTGGTTGCCGAGCGCGATTGCGTCGGTGCCGAACGAAATCGCAAACAGCCCGTCAAAATCGCCGTTGATCTTGGAGATGAACGGCGTCGTGTCGGCGGTGGCGAGCGGGATGCCGGTGCCGCCGACCACGCTGCCGCCCGCCTTTTTAATCTCGGCGGCATAAGCGTCGCGGGTCGATTGGCCCCAGGCATAATCGAGATAGATGATGTGCCAGCGCTTGCCGAGCTTATTGACGAGATAGGGCGCGAAGGCGACCGCCTGGGCCGGGGCGTAGTCGTAGGTGCGAAAGCTGTATTTGTTGCATTTGCTGGTGGTCAGCGTCGTGTCGAGGCACACGCCGATCATGTTGACGACCTGGTGCTCGAGCCAAACCGGCATGCAGGCGAGGCAGACATTCGATAAAAAGCCGCCGACATGCGCGTCGATATTGTCTTCGACCGCCATTTTTTCGGTGGCGCGGCGGCCGACATCGGGCTTCGACTCGGAATCGCCGATGACGAGCTCGACCGGCCGGCCATTGATCCCGCCCATCTGATTGATCCGGTCGACCGCCATCTGGATGCCGACGAGCGCTGTCTTGCCGCCGACCGCAGCGTTCCCGGTCAAGGGCTGCAGCGTGCCGATCTTATAAGGCTTGGCGGCGCCAAAAGCGGCCCGCCACGGTGACGGCAACAGCATCGTCGCCCCGCCGCCCATTGCCCCCCAATGGAGCAGCCGCCGCCGCGTAACCTCGCCCTGGCCCGGCGATTTCGCATCGTCGCCCATCTCGGTTCCCCTTCCCTGTTGCCAAGGCCCGTCGTCCCTGGTTTGACGGCAAAAGGCCGCGAAAGCCCGCGGATTGTCAAGGCTCGCCCGACGATCCTTCCCATCCTATGTAGTACGCGGACGATTATCGGTATTACCCGGAGCGCAAATGAGCCGGATGACAGCGAAGGGCCAAGTGACGATCCCAAAACGGCTGCGCGACTACCTCGGCCTCAAGCCCGGCTCGAAGGTCGATTTCGAGCTGGCCGAGGATGGCCGAGCCTTTTGGAAGACCGATCAGGACCGGCCGCCGAGCGGTTTGCGCGTCTGCGCGGCAGCGCCAAATTGGGGTTAACTACAGACGAGCTGATGGCGCTGACCCGAGGTGAGGATCCCGATTGATCCTGGCCGACACCAATATCCTCGTCGATGTCGTGAGCGGCGATCCGACCTGGGCGGACTGGTCCGAACAACATTTGACGAGTGCCGCGGCCGAGGATGAGCTCGCGATCAACGATGTCGTCTATGCCGAGCTTTCGGTCGGCTATGCGGAGATCGAGGCGCTTGACTCCATGCTCCGCGAGGCTGGTCTTGCCAGGACGCCAATCCCGCGCCACACACTCTTTCTTGCCGGCAAGGCATTCCAGCGGTATCGCCGGAACAGCGGTCGCAAGACCAGCGTCTTGCCCGACTTTTTTATCGGCGCCCATGCGGTTATTTCCGACGCCGCGCTGCTTACTCGCGACGCCCGCCGCTATCGCACCTATTTCCCCGGCATCGCGCTGATCGCGCCGAACTGACCCGACCTGCGCCGATTGCCGACTTCACCCCCCGAGCAGCATTTTGCCGTAGGGGGCCATGGCGGCCGCACGGCTGGCGGCGTGGTGGGTCAGGATCGTCATCAGGTCGCGGCGGATGGCGCCTAACGCATCGTTGTCGTAGACCCAGCGCGCGCCGTCCATTTCGCACAGGCGCTCGACCGCCCCGCCCACCTGATGCTGGGCATACACCATGTCGCGCCGGGCGCGCAGCGCTTCGGCTGCGGTGATCCGGCGGCCGGAATGGACTGCCGCGGTGCTGGAGTCGCGGCCCAAATGCAGCAGCGTCGTCGCCGCATCGATCGCCGCGGCCGCTTCGCCGATTGTCATTTGCACGACTTCGGACTGGGCCAATTTGGTCACGCCACGCGACACCCGGCGGGACAGTTCGGCGCAGGCGATGTCGAGGGCCTTGCGGCCGAGTGCGACCGCCACCGGCGGCAGCGAATAGGAGACGAGAAAACCGCGCGGCGCCCGCAACACCGGATAGTCGGGGTGCACCAGCGCACCCGGCGGGGTCCCGGCGAAGAGGTCGGCGACCATGACATGGCGATGCTCGGGCACGAACACGTCGTGCAACACCAGCGACTTGCTGCCGGTGCCGGCGAGGCCGAGTGTGTGCCAATCATCGACGATCTCGATATCGGCGAACGGCACCAGCAGATAGGCGATCGAATGCGGGTCGCCCATTTCACCGAGAAAGGCGCCGAGGATCGCCCATTGCGCAAAGTCGCAGCCGCTCGAAAACGGAAAGCGCCCGCTCAATCGCCAGCCGCCGGCGA
>DASXAM010000334.1:0-17299 GCA_036404275.1 Allostellaceae bacterium | reverse complement strand
CGAGCGCGTCCGACACGCCGTACGGCACCTATCTCTCCGGCCGTCATGCCCAGGAGCTGCGCGAGTACCCAGCCGCGGCGAAGTGGTTCGAGAATTCGCTGCGCGCCGATCCGGATTCCTCCGAGCTGATCAGCCGAACCTTTCTGATGGAGGCGTATGAGGGGAATTTTGGCCGCGCCATCCCGCTTGCCAAAAAAGAGCTGGCGCTCGACCCCTCCGACGCGGTCGCGAACCTCGTCCTCCTGGTCGACCGGATCGGAGCTGGCGACAAGGCGGGCGCCCTGGCGCGCGCCGAGGCGTTGCCGTCGGATGGTCTTTACCGTTATGCGGGCCCGCCGGCGCTGGCTTGGGTGCGCATGGCGATGGGCGACCTACCGGGCGCTGACCAGGCGCTGCAAGGGCTCGACAAGTTCGACGGGCTCGCGCCGCTCGAATTTTTCCAACGCGGGCTCATTTACGATTTCGCCGGCCAACCGGACAAAGCCGAGGAGAATTTCAAAAAGGCGCTCGACGCGACCGGCAAGCTGAATTGGCGGCTGACCGATGCGATGGCCAATTTTTACGCGCGGCATGGCCGAGCCGACAAAGCGCAGGCGATCTATCGCCGTTTCATCAAGGAAAATGCCGGCAGCGAGCTCGCCGAATCGGCGCTGACCGCGAGCTCCACCGAAGCGCCGGCGTCGCTGATCAATTCGCCGCAAGAGGGGTTGGCCGAGGCGTTTTTCGATCTGGCGAGTGTCGCCAACCGGCCGGAAACCATCGACGTGGCGCTGCTCTACGACCGCTGCGCGCTGGCGCTGCGCCCGCAATTCGCGGTGGCGCAATTGCTGCTCGCCGACATCATGAGCGCCGAGGACAAGCCGCACGAAAGCCTCGCCGTGCTCGCGCAAATTTCGCCGGATTCGCCCTATTCCTGGTCGGCGCAATTGCGCGTCGCCGCCAATCTGCAGGCGCTCGACCGCGGCGACGAAGCAATCCAAATGCTGCGCAAGATGGCGGCGGCGGAGCCCAAGCGGGCCGCCGCCGATATGCAGCTCGGCGATCTGTTGCGCGAGAAAAAGCGGTTTGCCGAAGCCGCAACCGCCTATGACGAGGCGATCAAACGGCTGAAGGCGGCCGGCACTCCCGAGCGCTGGTCGCTCTATTACAGCCGCGGCATCGCCCTCGAGCGCGCCGGCCAATGGCAGCGCGCCGAGGCTGATCTGCAGCATGCGCTCGAGCTCGAGCCCGACCAGCCGCTGGTGTTGAACTATCTCGGTTATTCCTGGATCGATCGCGGTGAAAAATTGCGCCGCGGCCTCAAGATGATCGAAAAGGCCGTCGAGCTGCGACCCGAGGACGGCTATATCGTCGATAGCCTCGGCTGGGCGCATTACAAGCTCGGCGACTACTCCGCTGCGGTGCAATACTTGGAGAAGGCGCTGGAGCTGGTGCCGGAGGACCCGACGATCAACGACCATCTGGGCGACGCTTATTGGCAAAGCGGGCGGATCAGCGAAGCGCGTTACCAATGGCGCCGGGCGCTGCAGTTCGGGCCGGACAAGGGCGACATCAAGCCGATCGAGGCCAAGCTCGACGGCCAGAAGCCGCCGACCCGCGCCGGCGGCGGCTGAGCGGTGGCGGTTGCGGCTTTTGCCCCGGCAAAGGTCAACCTTTATTTGCACCTGACCGGGCGGCGGCCCGACGGCTATCACTTGATCGACAGCCTCGTCGCCTTTGCCGATATCGGCGACCGGGTCAGCGCGCGAGCGGCCGACACGCTGTCGCTCGAGGTCGAAGGGCCGGAGGCCATGGGACTCGCCGAGGCCGGCGACGGCAATCTCGTCCTGCGCGCCGCCCGCCTGCTGGCCGAGCACGCCGGGATCGAGACGGGCGCCGCGCTCCATCTGGCAAAGAACCTGCCGGTCGCGGCCGGGATCGGCGGCGGGTCGAGCGACGCGGCGGCGACGCTGCGCGTGCTTGCCCGGCTGTGGCGGCTCGAAATCGGCGAAGGGACCCTCGCCAGCCTCGGTCTGCGATTGGGCGCCGACCTGCCGGCCTGTCTTTATGGCGCAGCGGCCTGGGTCGGCGGGATCGGCGACGAGATCGAGCCCGCTCCCGAGCTGCCGCCCGCCGGCATCTTGCTCGCCAACCCGCGTGTCCCGTTGCCGACCGTTGCGGTGTTCGCCGCTCGACGCGGCCCGTTCGGCGCATCCGGCCGGTTCGCACCGATGCCGCCGGACGCCGCCGGCCTCGCCAGCACGCTCGCCGAGCGGCGCAACGATTTGACCGACGCCGCCATTGGCCTCGTCCCCGAGATCGGCGCCGTCCTGGCCGAGCTCGCCCGGCTTCCCGGCGCCTTGATCACGCGCATGAGCGGCAGCGGCGCCACCTGTTTCGCGCTCTTCGCCGAGCGCGCCGAGGCCGCGCGCGGTTGCGCGATCCTCGCCGCGCGCCGGCCCCTTTGGTGGTGCGCAGCCGGAGGGCTTGTTGCCGGCAATCGGCCTTCGGGATAGGGTCGCGGGCACGCCGATGGGGCGTAGCCAAGTGGTAAGGCAGCGGATTTTGATTCCGCGATACGGAGGTTCGAATCCTCCCGCCCCAGCCAGCCTTGCCAGCTGCCGTCTGCGACAGCGAGTCGCGGGGCGCTACCGCGATCTGGCGACGCTGCGCGTCAGCAAATCCACTTTACGATTGAGGGCCGAGATCAGCCCGTCGACCCCTTGGCGGCGCAAGATCGATTGAAACTCCGAGCGCTGGGTCGCCAGCTGGCTGATCGTGCCGTCGAGATACACATCGTCAATTTGCCAGACGCCCTGGTTCCGGCGCATCAGATAGTCGATCTCGACCGGGTCGCTGCCGGACTTGACGATCCGGGTATCGACGATGGCCCCGCCGCCATAAGGCCGCTCGCCGGTGACCTCCAGCCGCTCGCCGGAATAGCTGTCGAAGCGGTCGGCATAGGTCGCCGTGACATAGCGCCCGAACGCCTGGGTCACCTGCTGGCGCTGGTCCGGGGTAAAGCCGTCCCAGGCCGGGCCGACCGCCAGCCGGGCCATAAACGGCACGTCGAAAACCCGATGGACCGCGGGGGACAGCTGCGCATAGCGGCCGCTCTCGCCCAGCGCACGCGCATTTTGCATGGTCTGCAGCAGGACGCCGTAAAATCCGCGCACGCCGTCTTGGGCGCCGGCCAGCGCGGCCGCGGCCGGAACCGCTGCGCCCGCCAGCAACAGGGCGAGGCTCAACCGCAATACTCTCTCGGCGCCGACGAGCACCGCACCCAGGCTTTTCATCGGTCGATCTCCCGGTCCTTCGGGCCCGGCTTTGCTTGGGGCAGGTGGGCAGTCCGGGCGACCGGCACAAGCCCGCGGCGGCGGCGATGCGGGCTCTGCCGCAACCGGGAAAAGCCCATTTTTCGAGCATCGAGGGTTCTCCGCTGCCGGTCCTTGCCGGCGTCAGGGCTTTGGACACGGCATTGGTTTGCGCGCGGCTGTGGCAAGCCTGGACCGCCTGCCCTGTGGCTGTGGCATGATGTGAATGCGTGATGACCGCAGTGGCGGCGATCGAGAGGGCAAAATGAAAATCTCCAGGGTCGAGACCGGCATTGTCGCCTTGCCAAACGACGAGCCGCTCGGCGGGTTTTCCGAGAACCCGAACGCGACCAACCCGATCGTCTGGCTGCGCCTCCTAACCGATGACGGCGTCGAGGGCTTGGGCGTCACCTATTTCGGTGGTGCGTTGACCCGTACTCTGCGCCACGCGGTCGATGAACTGGCCGCGCTGGCGATCGGCGAGGACCCGATGCGGGTCGAACGGGTCGCGGCCAAATTGCGTGCCGCCGCGGTCTCGGCCGGGCCCGCCGGCATCTTTACGATGGCGTTGTCGGCGATTGACGTCGCGCTTTGGGACATCAAGGGGAAGGCGCTGAGCCTGCCGTTGTGGAAACTGCTCGGCGGCGCGCGCGACCATATCGCGACCTATGCGAGCGGCGCCTTACGGCGCGGGCTCAAGCTCGACGAGGCGCTGACCGCCGCCCAAAGGCTGCGCGAGAAGGGCCACCGCCAGACCAAGATGCAGCTCGGCCTGCCCGGCGTCACCTCGCCCGCGCGTGAGGTCGAGCAGGCGCGGCTGATCCGTCAGGCGGTCGGTCCGGATATGGATTTGATGTGCGACATCAACCAGCGCTGGCGGCCGGAGCAGGCGATCGATATCGGCCGCCGGGTCGAGGATGCCGGAGTCGGCCTTTATTGGCTCGAAGACGTGACGACGCACGACGATTACGCCGGTCTCGCACGCGTCGCCGCAGCCCTTTCGACCCCGGTATGCGGCGGTGAATATCTCTATGGCGTCACCCCGTTCCGCCACATGCTCGAAGCCCGCTCGGTCGATATCGTGATGATCGACCAGGTGCGCTCGGGCGGCATCACCCCTTGGCTCAAGATCGCCGGCATGGCCGAAGCCTTCAACCTGCCGGTGGTCAGCCACGGCGTGCCGGAAATCCACGTCCATCTGGTCGGCGCAGCACCCAACGGGCTGACCGTCGAATACATGCCGCGGCTCTTCCATTTGTGGGAGGAGGTGCCGGTGCCGCAGGACGGATTGCTGGCGATGCCGACCGCGCCCGGTCTCGGCCTCAACTTCAGCGAGGCCGCGATCCGGCGCTTCGCGGCCGCCTGAAAGCGGGCGCGGCCGAGCCACGGTCAGGCGCTGGCGCGGGCGGCGCTGTCGGTGTGGTCGGGGAGCACCGACACATCGACGGTCATCTCGATGAAATCGGACGGAAACCCGGTCCAGGTGCCGGAAATCGGAACCGCCTGGCGCGGGTCGCGCACCACCGCAATGCGAACCAGATCGGCATTCCCGACCAGGCCGTTGGTCGGGTCGTAATCGACCCAGCCGGCGCCCGGCAGGTAGATTTCGAGCCAGGCATGGGTGGCCTCGCCGCCGCCGCGCCGGCGGCCGGCCGGCACCCCCGGCGCGAGGTAGCCGGACACGAACCGCGCGGCGAGACCGAGCGAGCGCGCCGCCTCCATCATCAGCAGCGCGAAATCGCGACAGGAGCCGCTGCCGAGCTTCAGGGTCGTCAGCGGGTCCTGCGTTCCGGCCTCGGCCCGGCTCACATAGGTGAAGCGGTCGTGGATCGCATGCGTCATCGCCGCCAGCAGCTCGCGCGTCCCCGTCTGGCCGTGCTTTTTTAGAAACTGGTATGCCCAGCGGTCGATCTCGCGGTCCCGGTCGAGATATTGCCGTTCGATGGTCCGCGCGAGATCGGGCATCTCCTCCGATCCGTAGCAGAACGGATAGGTGCGGGCGTACTCCTCGAGCTGGAACTCGAGCGGGTTGGTCGGCTCGTGGTCGAGCCGAATCGTGCTGTCAAAGCGCAATTCCGCCGCTCGGTGCGAAAACCGCGCGATCGCCACGCAATTGCCGAACACATCGTGCATCCAGCGCAGCTGCGACGGTTCGGGCTCGATGACCAATCTCGCTTCGATCAGCCGTTGATCGTAGCTATTGCGCGGACGCAGCATCATGCGGTGCTCGCCAAACGAGACCGGCTGCTTGTACCGGTAGGTCGTGATGTGGCGAACCGTCAGAAGCTTCATCGCACAATCATCATCCTTGCGGCTGGATCGGCAAGGCGTCGGCAAAAGGCGGCCACAGCTCGGCATTCTGCCATTCCGCCGCCGTCGCCGCAGGGTGCCCGAAAAACGCCGCGCCGAGCCGGTCGGTGACGGCGATCAGATAACGCTGGATGAAGTCGATAAATTCATGCAGGCCGCCCGCCAAAATCTGCTCGATCGAGCGGGTGTCGAGAATCGAGCGAAGCTGGTCGAGGCCCTCGGCGACATCGTTGCCGGCGCGCAAGTTGTAGCGCGACTTGAGATTGGTAAGGGCGGCGTCGATTTCGCGCACGCACAACCGCACCGAGCGGGGAAAGCGCGGGTTGAGCAGCAGGAAATTCGCCACCCGGGCGGGGCTGAGGTCGCTTTGGTGCAACAGTCGAAAGGCGTGATAGCCCGAGGCTGCCCGCAGCAGCGCCAGCCACTGCGCAATATTGACGACATTGGTGATGCTGCCGTCGCGCATCAAGACATAGTATTTCGAGTCGAGCAAGCGGGTGGTCTGGTCGGCGCGCTCGATATAACGGCCAAGCCGATAGAAATACCAGGCCTGGTCGCGATAGAATGTACCTTCGACGATGCCGGTAAAAGCCTGGCACGCCTCCTTGATCGTGGTCAGCAAGGGCGACAGCACGCCGGGCAGCAGCTCGTCTTCGTTGATCGCGGTCATGCGATTGTAAAACACGTTGAGCTGGACCCACATCTCGGTCGAAACCAGCGAGCGCAGGCTGCGTGCATTCTCGCGGGCGGCGCGGACGGCGCTGAGGATCGAGCTCGGATTGTCGCCGTCCGTCAGGTAGAAGCGGATCACGCTGTCGCTGGTCGCCGCGCTGTGCCGGGCGGCAAAAATCTCCTCGTCGGCGTGCAGCTGCACGATCGACAGCCACTGCGGCGAGCCGCCGCGGTCGCGGGCATAGGTTTCCTGCACCTCGATGATGCGGGCCAGGTTCTCGGCGCGCTCGACAAAGCGGGCGAGCCAGAAAATACATTCGGCATAGCGGGCGAGCAGTCGATTACTCAAGCACCCACGTGTCTTTCGACCCGCCTCCTTGCGACGAATTGACGACCAGCGAGCCGCGGCGCAGCGCGACGCGGGTAAGCCCTCCCGGCAATACCCAGGTGCTGCGACCGGTGACCGCGAACGGGCGCAGATCGACGTGGCGCGGCTCGACCGTGCCGTCGATCAGGGTCGGCGACACCGACAGGGCGATGCAGGGCTGGCTGATGTAATTGGCGGGGTCGTCGAGCAATTTGGCGCGGCAATCCTCGAGCTCGATGCGGCTCGCCTGCGGCCCGATCGTGATGCCGTAGCCGCCGGCCTCCCCGACCGGCTTGACCACGAGCCGCGCCAGATTGTCGAGCGTGTAGCCGAGGCTTGCCGGCTCGCGGCAGAGATTGGTCTCGACATTGTCGATCAGCGTATCCTCGCCCAGGTAATAGCGGATGATTCGCGGCATATACCCATAGACCGCCTTGTCGTCGGCGACGCCGGTGCCGATTGCATTTGCGAGCGTCACATTGCCCGCAAAATAGGCGCGCATCAGCCCCGGCACGCCGAGCAGGCTGTCGGGGCGGAACATCTCGGGGTCGAGATAGTCGTCGTTGATCCGGCGATAGATGACGTCGACCCGTGACAAGCCGCCGGTCGTGCGCATGTAGACGCGGTCGTTCTCGACGACCAGGTCACGCCCTTCGACCAGCGGCACGCCCATCTCGCGCGCCAGGAACACATGCTCGAAATAGGCGGAATTGTAGGTGCCCGGCGACAACAGCACGATTTCCGGATCGCCGTCGCTGCAGAGCGCGACCTCGCGCATGGCGGCGACGAGCTTGAGCCCGTACTCGTCCACCGGGCGCAACCCGATATCGTCGACGAGATCGGGAAACGCACGCAGCATCATGTGCCGGTTTTCGATGACATAGCTGACGCCGGACGGGGTGCGCGCGTTGTCTTCGAGCACGCGAAAGACACCGCGATCGTCGCGGATGATGTCGATGCCGCAGATATTGACATAAGCCTTGTGCCGGACCCTGACCCCGCACATTTGCGGCCGCCAATTCGGGTTGCCGAGGACCAGATCGGCCGGGACGACGCCGTCCTTGAGGATTTTCTGCCCGTTGTACAAATCGTCGAGCAGCAGGTTGATCGCGGTCACCCGCTGAATGACACCGCGTTCGATCCGGTTCCACTCCTCGGCCGATAATACGCGCGGGATCGAGTCGAACGGCAGGATGCGATCGATCGCACGGCTGTTGTCGTAGACGGTAAAGGTGATGCCGAGGCGATAGAGCGCTTCCTCGGCGCCGGCAGCACGACGCTTGAATTCGCCGAGCGGCATCCGAGCCAGCCGGTTCCGAACCTCGGCGGTCGCCGGGCAGCCGAGCATTTCGCAGTAAAAGCCGCCGGGCTCGTAGCGATCGAGAACGAAGCCGTCCATGCGGGAACCTCGCCTCCCGGCACAGCCATGCATGCTTCGCGCCAAAGCCGAAGGGTGCGGCAATCGGCGGGGCCTCGTCTCGCCACCACAGCGGTGCGGCGATCACAACATCAGTGTCAACAGGTGGCGGCCGAGCAGCAGGCAGATTGCCAAGCAAAGGATCATTAGCGGGATGTAGTTGAACTTGCCCGGGCGATAGGGTCGGCGGTCGAGGACAATGGCGACGGCGAGGACCGAAAGGCAAATTCCGAGCGCGGTGCTGGTCGCGACCAGGCTCATCCCACGGTCAGAGGCCGAAGCGCCGCCTTGCGGTCGCGCTGATCGATTGCCGCAGCTTACCGATTTCGGCCCACGGGTCGGAGCTGAGGCTGGCGAGCCGCGCCGGGACAGTCGCCACAGTAAAGCCCTCGGGGCGCACCGCCCGCTCGACTTCCTCCCAAAAGAGCGGCGTCGACACTGGGGCGCCGGGCCGGGCGCGGGCGGAATAGGCGCCGATCGCCGTGGCCCCCCGGCCGTTGCGCAGGTAATCGATATAGATGCGGCCCTGGCGCGAACGCTTCGAGGCGACCGCGAGATAGCGCTCGGGCGCCTCCTCGGCCATCCGCATCGCCACCGCCCTGGTAAATTCCTTGACCTCGTCCCAAGGGAGCCGCGGGGTCAACGGCACGACGACATGCAGCCCCTTGCCGCCGGTCGTCTTGGCAAAGCTCTTGAGCCCGAGCCGGGCCAGCACGTCGCGCATTTCGAGCGCCGCGTCGGCCACCCTTTCCCACGGCAAATCGATGTCGGGGTCGAGATCGAAGGTGACGCGGTCCGGCGTCTCGAGCTTTTTTATTGTCGAGCCCCAGGGGTGGATTTCGAGCACGCCCATCTGCACCAGCGACACGAGACCGGCCAGGTCCTCGATGACGAGATAGGTCTCGCTGCCGGTTTTCTCGGGGATTTCGACGCGGCCGAGTTGGTCGGGCACACCCGAGCCGACATGCTTCTGGAAAAAGCAGGTTTTGCCCTGGCCCTCGGGACAGCGCACCAGGCTCAGCGGCCGATGGGCGAGGTGCGGCAATGCCCAATCGGCGATCGCGGTATAGTAATGGGCGAGGTCGAGCTTGGTGATCCCCTGGTCGGGGTAGAGAACGCGGTCGGGATGGGTCAGCCGCACACCCTGGATCGTCATGCTGCCATCCCTTGCCCGGGGCTCGCCGGGGTCGCCTGTCTTCGGATCGATGGGCTCGGCGGGCTCTACCATGGCCGGTTCCTCGCGCACGACCTCGCGCGCATTCTTGTCTTCGCGCAGCCCCTCGAAGGCGGCGTGGCGCAAGATGCGGTCCGATGTCCAATTGCCGTAGCGGATTTCGGCGACGAGGCTCGGCTCGGTCCAATGCACCCCCTTGAGCGACACACCCTTGGGCAGCGCTGCCACCGGGCGGTTGCGGCGTTCGATCCGATCGAGCCGCTCGCGCAGGCGCGCCAGCATCTCGTCGCCGAACCCGGTGCCGACCCGCCCCGCGTAATGAAGCGTGCCTTTCGGATCGTAAAAACCGAGCAGCAAAGCGCCGATCCCTTGCCGGCGGCCGGCCGGATCGGTAAAGCCGACCACCACGAACTCCTCGCGGTTGGCGCATTTGATCTTGCGCCAATTGTCGTTGCGGCCCGGCCGATAGGGCTTGTCGCGGCGTTTCGAGACGATGCCTTCGATGCCAAACCGGCAGGCCTCGGCAAAAAAAGCCGGCCCGTCGCCCGCCTGGTGGTCGCTGTACCGGACCATGCCGGCCGAATCCGGCGGCACGATCCCTGCCAACGCCGCCTTGCGATCTTCGAGAGGGGCTGATGTCAGGTCCCATCCGTCCTGGTAGAGGAGGTCGAAGGCATAAAAGATCAGCGCATCGGTATGGCCGGTCGAGATTTTGTCTTGCAGGCCGGCAAAGGTGGTCGTGCCGTCGGCGTTGAGCGCGACAATTTCGCCGTCGATTACCGCCGTCTCGACCGGCAATGCGGCCAGACGCTCGGCCAATGCCGGAAACTTTGCGGTCCAGTCGAGGCCGTTGCGGGTGACGAGCCGCACCGCGCCCTTGTCGATGCGGCCGAGCAAGCGGTAGCCGTCATATTTGATTTCGTGGAGCCAGTCGGGCCCGTCCGGCGGGCGGTCCGCGAGCTTTGCCAATTGCGCCTGCGGCCGGTCCGGCAAGGGCGCCTTGTGCGCTCCGGCGACCCGCATCGGGCGCGGCTTCGCGGCCGGCTTCGATGACGCCGGCGGAATGTCCGGCTCTTCCCGGTTCGATTCCCACACGCGATCGCGCTCGGCGGCGATTTGCGCCATCTCGCGGCCGGATGCAACGCTAAGCGGGTTGTCTTCGACGACCGCTCCGCCGCTGCCGGGCACCGCCTCGTCGTCGCGCTCTTTGATCAGGAGCCAGTTGTCGCCGCGCTCCTGCGCCGCCTTGCCGCCCATGCGCACCAAGGCCCAGCGACCGTGCAATTTTTCGCCATCAAGCTCGAATTTGAGCGAGCCTTTTTCGTAGGCGGCGATCGGGTTGGGATCGAGCGGTGTCCAGCGCCCGCGGTCCCACAACAGCACGGTGCCGCCGCCATATTGCCCCTGTGGGATCACCCCCTCGAACCCGCCATATTCGAGCGGATGGTCCTCGACGTGAACGGCGAGCCGCTTTTCGCCCGGGTCGAGGCTCGGCCCCCGCGGCACCGCCCAGCTCTTCAGCACCCCGTCGAGCTCGAGCCGAAAATCGTAATGCAGCCGCCGCGCCGCGTGCTTTTGCACGACAAAAGAGAGCGCGGCCTTCTTCTTTGCCGCAACCGGATGGCCGGCCGGCTCCGGCGTCTTGTTGAAATCGCGTTTGCGCTTGTATTCGGTCAGCGCCATGACGGCCCCATCGCGGCGGTCTCCTCGCCGAAACATAAGCCGATCACAAGGGTTCCGACAGGTGGGCCGCGGCGGACTATCGGTATGTGCGCCGCGGCACGTCCGCTTCCGCAGAGCCGCGACCTAGCCGCCTTCGATTTTGGGGATGAAGAAGATTTCGCTGCCTTGGCGCAAGGGCTGGAGATAGCCGATTTCGTGGATCTCGCCGTCGATCGCGACCGTGGTTTCCTCTTCGATATGCTCGGCGAGCCCGGGGTAGAGCTCGTCGAGCGCCTTGATGACGCCGCGCAGGCTTTTGGCCGCTATCTCGAATTCGCGCACGCCACCGGTATAGCGGCGGCTGAACCCGGCGGACAGAACCACTCGCGCGGTTGCCTCCGACATCGTGCCGCTCCTAATGGTGCCAACCCAACACTGGGCACCCGCCTCCCCTGTCCCGTCTTGCCCGCGAAAGCGGGCACCCGGAGCCTGTCCCTGGCACGAACAGGGGGGCAAAATACGCTGCGTCTGCTGCCCTGGGCCCCCGCTTTCGCGGGGGCGACGAAAAGGGGAGCGGGGGCGACGACAA
Organism: Allostellaceae bacterium; assembly: GCA_036404275.1. GTDB lineage: Bacteria > Pseudomonadota > Alphaproteobacteria > ATCC43930 > CGMCC-115725 > AP-15. Next base: position 5,815 of record DASXAM010000334.1, on the reverse strand, counting down.
GGACATCGTGTGCGCCGCCTGTCTGATGCCGCCGCTAATCGTCCGCGCCGGGGGTGTCGAGTGCCGCGCGAACCCGAGGCGGCGACAGCGGCAGTTCGGTCAGGCGACGGCCGGTCGCATGGGCAACCGCATTGGCGATTGCCGCCATCGGCGGCACGATATTGACCTCGCCCACCCCCTTTGCCCCATAGGGGTGCGCCGGGTTCGGCACCTCGACCAGCACGGCGTCGATCATCGGAATGTCGGGCGCCACCGGCACCCGGTAATCGAGAAACCCGGGGTTATCGAGCCGGCCCTGCTTGTCGTAGATGTATTCCTCGTTCAGCGCCCAGCCGATGCCCTGCGCCACACCGCCCTGGATCTGGCCTTCGACATAGGAAGGGTGGATCGCCTTGCCGACATCCTGGGCCGCGACATAGCGCAGGATCGTGACCTTGCCGGTCTCGGGATCGACCTCGACATCGCAGAACTGGGTCGAAAAGCCCGGCGCCTGGCCGCCGGCATTGACCGAGGCCGCGGCGGTCAGAGGGCCGCCGGTCAGCGCCTTTTTGGGGGCGATCTCTTTCAGCGATAGCGGCGGAAAATCGCCGACATTGCTGCTGGCGGGCTTGGCTTGGCCGTCTTCCCAGACGACGCCGTCGGCATCGACATCCCAGATCATCGCCGCCCGTCTGCGCAATTCGTCGACAATCTTTTTGCTGGCCTCGACCACCGCCATGCCGGTCGCAAAGGTCACGCGCGAGCCGCCGGTCGGGTTGGTAAAGCCGACCGCCATCGTGTCGGCGACGACCGAGCGAACCTGGTTGTAATCGACGCCCAGCGTCTCGGCCGCCATCATCGCCATCGAGGCACGCGAGCCGCCGATATCGACACTGCCGGTCGAAACGATGACGGTGCCGTCCTCGTTGACCTGCACCGTGGCGCTCGACTCGCCGCCGCCGTTGAACCAGTAGCCCGAGGCTACGCCGCGCCCCTGGTTCGGACCGAGCGGCTGCTGGTAGGCTGGATGGTTGAGCAGCGCTTCGAGGGTCTCGACATAGCCGCCATGGGCCATCTTTGGCCCGTAGATCATCGTCGTTCCCGGCCGCGCCGCATTCTTGTGACGCAGTTTCAGCGGGTCCATGCCAATCTTCTGGGCCACGATGTCGAGTGTGCTTTCGACCGCGAAGGCCGAGATCGGCGACCCCGGCGCCCGATAGGCCGACGCCTTCGGGCGATTGCTGACGACATCGTAGCCGACCGTGCGTGCGTTCGCGATGCTATACGGGGCGAAGGCGCACAGGCACCCGTTCATGACCGGCGAGCCGGGGAAGGCGCCGGCCTGGAATTTGAAGACCCCGTCGGCGGCGGTGATCGTGCCGTCTTTTTTGGCGCCGATCTTGACCCACATCGAGGCGCCCGAAGTCGGGCCGGTTGCCTTGAACACCTCGTCGCGGCTCATCACGATCTTGACCGGACGCCCCGCTTTCTTCGACAGCGCCGCCGCGATCGGCTCGAGATAAACCGGGATTTTGCCGCCAAAGCCGCCGCCGATCTCGGACGGGGTCACCCGGACATTGCCCACCGGCATGCCGAGGAGCCTTGCGGTCATCGCCCGCACCCCGAAATGGCCTTGGGTCGCGGTCCAGATCTCGGCTTGGCCGTCGGCGCTGACCTGCGCCGCGCAGGCATGCGGCTCGATATAAGCCTGGTGCACTGCCGCGGTCTTGAATTCCTTCTCGATGACGACATCGGCTTCGGCAAAGCCCTTGTCGAGATCGCCGATCGAGAATTCGATCCGCTTTGAAATATTCGATGGCTTGGTCGGCGTCGGCTCGACGCCGCGGGTAATCATGTCCTCGAACAACAGCGGTGCGTCGGGCGCCATCGCCTCGTCGACATCGATGACGTGCGGCAACACCTCGTAATCGATTTCGAGCAGTGCGGCGGCCTCTTCGGCGACCGATTTGCTGATCGCCGCAATGGCGGCGACCGGGTGGCCTTCATAGAGCGCCTTTTCGCGCGCCATGATATTGCGGGTGATGTGCCAGAAATTCTGCGCCACCCGCTCCGGCCCGACATATTCGAATTTGTGGTCGGGGAAGTCGGCCGAGGTCACCACCGCCTTGACGCCGGGAAATTTGAGCGCCTTCGACGCATCGATCGAGCGGATGCGGGCATGCGCGTGCGGCGAACGGATGACCTTGCCGTAAAGCGCCCCCGTCATTGGCTGGTCCGCCCCGTACATGGCGCGGCCGGTAACCTTTGGCACACCGTCGGGACGGATCTGCCGAGTGCCCACCCATTTGTAGCGCGACGGTGCGATATCGTTCACGGCTCTCTCTCCATAATCGCCCGAAAGTTATCCGATGGTGCACAGCCTCGCGCGCCGCGCCGGCAAATGCAAGAGTGCGGCGGCCGAGCCTGCTAGCCCTGCTGCAACCGCTCGCGGCTCACGACGACATGGCCGGAGGGATGGAGCCGGACGAGGTTCACAGTGCCGGCCAGCTCGGGGGAGCCCGAATAATAGGCTGGCACGACGCCGTTGCCGACCCGCATCGGCCGGTCCCAATGACCGAGCGCAAGATAGTCGGCGGCGGTGTCCGCAATTTCCTCGTCACCGAATACCCAGGACGGGCGCAGTGGGTTGGCGCGGGTCTCGGGCGGCTCGTAATGGCCGTGCGCGACCGCCACCTGCCAACGGGTCGAGCGCGGCCGCAAGGCCGGCAGCGGCGGCATGTCGAAATAATTGCGATGCGCGCGACCCCAGATTTCGACCTCCAGCGCCGCAAACGATAGCGCCTCGTCATGGGTCACGCCGAGCACCGCAAGGTTCGGAATCTGCGCGAACCGGCCGCGGGTATAGACCGAGCCAGCCGCGGCGGGATCGTGGTTGCCGGGCAGCATCACCACCGGCCGGCCGGCCGCAGCGAGCAGCTCGCCGGCCCGATCGATCGCCGCCGCGCCGAGCTGGTTGCTCTCGAACGTGTCGCCGGCCAATAGCACGATATCGGCGTGCAGCGCCCGCGCCGTCGCCAAGACCGCATCGAGCCCTTCGATGCGCGGGCCGCGCGCCGGCGCGTCACCGTCATCGATATGAATGTCCGAGCTGTGCACCAGCCTCAGCTCCGCCCCCGGCTGCGTTTTAGGCGCCAATTCCATCGCCAATCTATAAAGCGCGCCGACCGCGGTGCACAATGCGGCGGCCGCTCATTGCTTCTCTGCAAAAAAGGAAGTAGCATTATTTGGTTAAAGCTTATTGAGGCGCCCGCCGTGAAGCGTGTCATCTCGATGCCGCTCGAGGCCGGCGGCAATGTGCATATCGAAGTGGAAGACGAAGGCCCGGCGGCGGTCACCCGCGGATTGCACCCGGGCGAATTAGCCGAGGCCGCGGGCCACAGCTTTGAAACGGCACTCGATGCGATCCGGCCGGCGGCCCTCGCGGTCGTCGGCAAATTTCGCGATTTCGCCGACGCTCCCGAGCAAGTCGAGGTCGAGTTCGGCGTAAAGTTTGCCGGGCAGGCCGGGGCTTTCATCGCGTCCGCCAGCACCGAGGCGCAGTTTCAGATCCGCCTGGTCTGGAAAGGCAAGGCGGCGGGCTAGCGTCGATATCGAGGCCCGCCCTCGGCGGGCTGGGCATCTCCGCGAGGAATGCGTCATGCGCGATGCCATTTCCTATCTCGATTTCGACCTGCTGATCAGAAAGGTGGGGGATGGCTATCGGGCGCAGGTGCTGGAATCTCCGGCCGGCGAAGCCAGCGCCGACTTCGCTGCGCCGCTCTCCGATCTCGAGCTGGAAAATTTTTTGCTGCGCGTCGGTCGGCCGAGGCGCAGCACGCGGCGCATCGGCTCGGTCGAGATGGACGCGGTGCGCACCGTCGGCCGGCGGCTTTACGACGCGGTCTTTGCCGGCGATGTCAGGGCGTGCTGGCGCAGCAGCCTCAGCGAGGCCGAAGAGCGCAACGCCGGACTGCGCTTGCGGCTGCGCATCGCCGATGCGCCCGAGCTCGGCGATATTCCATGGGAATATCTCTACAACCCCTCGCTCAACCGGTTTTTGTCGCTGTCGCAGGAGACGCCGCTCGTCCGCTATCTCGACCTGCCGGAGCGCATCCGGCCGCTCGCCGTGGAGGGGCGGCTCGAAATCCTGGTGATGATCTCGAGCCCGACCGACTATCCGGCGCTCGATGTCGAACGGGAATGGTCGCGGTTGAACGAGGCCTTGGCCGGGCTGATCGCCAACGGCCAGATCCGGCTCGAGCGGCTGGCCGAGGCGCGGCTTTCCGTGCTGCAGCGGAAATTGCGCGCCGGCCGGTATCATGCGCTGCATTTCGTCGGCCATGGGGGGTTCGACAGCGACACGCAAGAGGGCGTCCTTGTCTTGCGCGACGACGCCGGCAAGGGGCGGCTGGTCCCAGCCCAGCATCTCGGCACGATCCTGCACGACCACCGCTCGCTGCGCCTCGTCGTGCTCAATGCCTGTGAAGGCTCGCGCACCTCGCGCGCCGACCCGTTTGCCGGCGCCGCGCAGGCGCTGGTCCAGCAGGGTATTCCGGCGGTGATCGCGATGCAGTTCGAGATCACCGACCAGGCCGCGATCATCTTCGCTGAGGAGTTCTACGCCGCCGCAGCCGACGGCTACCCGGTCGATGCCGCGCTTGCCGAAGCGCGTAAAGCGATCTTTGCCGCCGGCAACGACATCGAATGGGGCACCCCGGTATTGCATCTGCGCGCCCCGGATGGGCGGCTCTTCTCGGTCGATCGCACCGCCGGCGCAGTCGGCGCATCGCCACCCGCTTCCGCCGCGGCCGAGAGCGCGGATTCGGCCGACACCGCCGATCGGCGCGAGGACCCAGTCCCGCCGGAGTCGGAGCCGGTGGCCGCGCCCATTCCCGCCGTGGCGGCCGCGCCGACACCGCAGCCCGCCCCGCCATTGCCGGAAACACAGCCCGGCTCGGCCGGTGCCGAAGCGCGCCGCCGGCAGATCGTCATCGCGGTCTGGACCTTGGCGACGGCGACCTTGTGGCTGCCGCTCGCGCGCATCTTTGGCGCGCGCGAAATCAATTTGTTCTTTGACCGGCGCACCCCCTATGGCCCGCAAAGCGGGGCCAGCGGCGCATTGCTCGCGATGCTCCTCTGCATCGCCATCGGCGGGTGGCTGCTCGTTTGGGCCGGGCGATCGGGGACGCCCGGAGAGCGGGTGTTCATCTCGGTCGTCCTGTTGGCGGGGCTGGGCGGCGCGGCTTATTTCTTTGGGCTCGGAGAGTCGAATTGGTAGACGCGATCCCACAGGGGGCCGGCCCGCACGCCAAGCCCGCAATCGGCCGCGGGCTGGCGATGGCCGGCCTCGGCGCGCTGGCGCTGGCCGTCGCGGCACTTGCCTTTTTCTTTTCGCCCTGGGTCCATGTTCCCGATGTCGCCGGGCGGCGGGAAACCGCTGCCGAAGCCACGATCGACAGGACCGGGCTGCACTGGCGGCGGCAGGAGGAGCCGACCGACAAGGCGGCGTCGGGGACGGTCATGCGCACCGCGCCGCCGGTCGGACAGATGGTCGATGCCGGCGCCGTCATAACCTTGGTCATCGCGGTGCCGATCCGGATCGCGATCCCGCTTGTCATCACCGGCGAAACGGCTTCCGAAGCCGCGGCCGACCTCGACCGGCTCGGCTTTCATTCGCGACGGCAGGAAGAGCCGAGCGAGAGGGCGGCGGCCGGGACGGTCATCGGCGCTGTGCCGGCGCCGGGACAGCTCGCCGACAAAGGATCGATGGTAATCTTGACCATCGCCGTCCCGGTCTCGGTTGCGGTGCCGGACCTCACCGGGCAGCCGATCGCGG
>DASXAM010000333.1:0-12269 GCA_036404275.1 Allostellaceae bacterium | reverse complement strand
TCGAGCAGCGGCCCGTAGACGTAGAGCGCCCAGCGGTTCAGCACCTCGACCATCTCGTGCGAGAGGTCGCGGAAACCCCAACTTTTGTAGGCGTGGACGGCGAGGTCGCGGTCGCCGCGCTCGAGCGCGTGGTACAGGTCGATGACGCCGCTCACGAAAGAGGCGCCGAACACCCGCACGCAGCCGAAATCGAGAAGATTGACGGTGCCGTTCGGCGCCACCGTGTAATTGCCGAGATGCGGGTCGCCGTGGATCACCCCGTAATGGTAGAAGGGCACGTACCAGAGCCGAAACATCTTGAGCGCGACGTCGTTGCGGCGCGCGACCGGAGCCTTGGCGGTGTCGAGGATCGGGGCGCCGTCGAGCCAGGTCATGGTCAACAGGCGGCCGGTCGACAACTCGGCGACCGGAGCCGGCACCGCGACACCCGGCTCACCTTTAAGGATTGCGCCGTAAAGCCGCATATGCGCGGCTTCGCGCCGGTAATCGAGCTCCTCGCGCAGCCGGTCGGCGATTTCGGCGTGGATTTCGCCGGTGCTGACGGCGCGGTCGTAGCGCTCGTAAATCCCCATCGCGAGCTTCAGCTGACGCAAATCGGCTTCGACCGCCGAGGCCATGTCGGGGTATTGCAATTTGCAGGCGAGCGGGGTGCCGTCGAGTGCTGTGGCGCGATGCACCTGGCCGAGCGATGCGGCGCGTGCCGCGGTTCGCTCGAAATTACGGAACCGGCTTTGCCAATCGGCGCCGAGCTCGCCGGCCATCCGGCGGCGCACAAAGGGCCAGCCCATCGCCGGCGCGTTCGCCTGCAATTGGACCAATTCGTTGACGTATTCCTGGGGCAGTGCATCGGGGATCGTGGCCAGCAATTGCGCCACCTTCATCAGCGGCCCCTTGATGCCGCCCAACGCCGCCTTCAGGTCGGCGGCATGTTGACGGCGGTCGACGGTCAGCCCGAGATAGCGCTCGCCGGCCAGCCGCGCGCCAAGCCCCGCCATCGCGCTTCCGACCTGCGCATAGCGCCTTACCCGCCCGGTAAAGGTATCGTCGTCGGTCATGGGACCACAGCCTGGCTCAATCGATCAGTGTCAGGCGCCGAAGGTCTGCTTCGGTCCACTTTGCCTGAATCTCGATCATCGAGCGAAGCGTCCCAATCGGGAAGGTGTCGCCGGCATTGTGAAAGGTAACGGTCACACGGCGACCGTCAGTGTGACGATAGCGTTGGTGCGATCCGCGCTGGTTGTATAACACAAAGCCATCGCGGCTCAATGCGTTGACGATCTCACGCGCCGTGAGATTGCGAAGTCGTCGCCATTCGATCGGGCTCACAAAGTAACCGCGACGAGCGGCTCCTCCGAAACCGCAGCATTGGCTGGCACCGGCTCGCCTTCCTCGATCAGTTCGGCGACGATCATCTCCAGCACCTCACGAATGTTCTGCAGAGCCTCTTCGCGCGTCCAGCCCCAAGTCGCTGCACCCTGCACTTCAAGCGCCGGGCAATAGGCGCGCCAGCGGTCCTCATCCGGCTCCACGACGATTTTGAAGGTGTAGGTGGTCACAACCGAGTCCTCGTTGAGTTGCCCATCATATCACCCGAGCGCTTCGAGCTCGTCGATCAGGCCGGAGATGACCGACAGGCCTTTCGACCAGAAGGCAGGGTCGCTGGCGTCGAGGCCGAACGGGGCGAGCAATACCTTGTGCCGCAATGTGCCGCCGGCGCGCAGCATGTCGAGATAGCGCTCGGCAAAGCCTTGATGGGCATCCTGGTAGAGCGCGTAAAGCGAGTTCACCAGGCAGTCGCCGAACGCATAGGCGTAGACATAAAACGGCGTGTGGATGAAGTGCGGGATGTACGACCAGTAATGGCGATAGACGCCGTCGAGCCGCACCGCCGGCCCGAGGCTGGCGCGCTGCACCTCGAGCCAGATTTCGGCGAGCCGGTCGGGGGTCAGCTCGGCCTCGCGCCGCTCGTCATGCACCCGTTCCTCGAAGGTAACAAAGGCGATCTGGCGGATCACCGTGTTCAGCATGTCCTCGACCTTGCCAGCGAGCATGATCTTGCGCCGGTGCGGGTCCGTCTCGCGCGTGAGCAGGGCGCGGAAGGTCAGCATCTCGCCAAACACTGAGGCGGTCTCGGCCAAGGTCAGCGGCGTATCCGACATCAGATACCCCTGCGGCCCGGCCAATACCTGATGGACGCCGTGGCCCAATTCGTGCGCCAAGGTCATCACGTCGCGCACCCGCCCCTGATAATTCAGCAACAGGTAGGGATGCGCGCTCGGCACCGTCGGATGGGCGAAGGCGCCCGAGGCCTTGCCCGGACGCACCGGCGCATCGATCCAAGGTGCCTTAAAAAAGCGGCTGCCGACCGCGGCCATCTCCGGCGAGAAGGCGTTATAGGCCGACAGCACGGTGGCTTCCGCCTCGGCCCACGGGATCAGCCGGTCGTCGTCTTCCGGCAATGGTGCGTTGCGGTCCCAGAACGGCAGCGCCTCGACCCCGAACCAGCCGGCCTTCAGCCGGTAATAACGGTGCGCCAGCCGCGGATAGCTGTCGCGCACGGCGGAAATCAGCGCATCGACGACGTCGTCCTCGACAAAGTTCGACAAATTGCGCGACGAAATCGGCCGCGCAAAGCGCCGCCACCGGTCCTCGATCTCCTTGTCCTTGGCGAGCGTGTTGGTGATCAGTGCGAAAGTCCGGCCATTTTTGCCGAGCACTTCGCCGATGCCGAGCGCCGCCTCGTGCCGCACTTGCGGGTCGCGGTCGGAGAGGAGATCGAGCGCCTCGGACTCGGTCAACTCGCGGCCGCGGAACGGAAACCGAAGCTCCGCGATGGTTTCGTCGAACAGCCGCGTCCAAGCTGCGCGGCCGGCGACCGATTTTTCGTGCAGCAGCTTTTCGATATCGTCGGAGAGCTGATAGGGCCGAAAGGCGCGGGTGTCGCGCAGCCACGGGCGGTAGCGGGCGAGCGCCGGGGCGGCGGCCTTGTCGTCGAGCGCCGCCTCGTCGAGGCGGTTGAGCTCGAGCGTGAAAAACAACAGCGTCGTCGAGACGGCGTTGGTCCGTTCCTGCATCGTTTGAAAAAACCGGCCAATCTCCGGGTCGGCGAGGTTGCCGGCATGGACCAGCGAGGCATAGCTGACGATTCGGCCGGTCTGCTCCTGGAGCCGCTCGTAGGTCTCGACCGCCGCTCCCAGCGCGGCGCCCGAAAGATCGGCCAGGCGGCCCTCGTAGCGCCGGCGAAACGCGTCGGCGTCCTCGGCGAGCCGCGCCAGGTCGCGGGCCAATGCCGGACTGTCCGGGCCGGGATAGAGATCGGCGAGGTCCCATTGCGGCAATGCGCCGAGCGCCGTCTGCTTTGCTGCCGCCGTAGCTTCTGCCGTCGCCTGTGCCCGCATCGTCGCGCCTCCATTCATCGCCCGCGAACATATGGGGGCCGCAAGCCCGGCGGCCAACCGCCGCCGCTCTGTCCCGGCTATTCCCGCTGGTGTGCGAAACCCTTACAAGAAGCGCCGGGGTGCTCCGGGGGCAGGATGGATTACGACAAGTGCCGTAGCTTGCCGGCGATGTTTTTCGATGAGGCGAAGCGGCGGGGCGATCGGCCCTTCTTGTGGGCCAAGCAAGGCGGCCGCTATCGCTCGACGAGCTGGGCCGAGGCGGCGGAAGATGTCCGCCGTCTGGCGCGGGGTCTCGGCGAATTGGGGATCACGAGCGGCGACCGGGTCGGGCTCGTCGCCGAGAACCGGCCGGAATGGGTGGTTGCCGACCTGGCGATCATGAGCGCTGGAGCGGTCACTGTTCCGGCCTATGTGACAAACACGGTCGAGGATCATCGCCACATCTTCGGCAACAGCGGGGTGCGCGTCGTCATCGTTTCGAAGGCGGCATTGTCGGCGCGGGTGCTGGCGGCGGCAAACCAAGTCGACAGCGTGCATACGGTGATCTCGATCGAGCCCGCCCAGGGGCAGGCGAGTGCTGTCGATGTGCTGTCCTGGGACGAGGCGATGGCGCGCGGCGGCGATGGCGCGGGTGACCCGGTGGCGGCCATTGTCGCCGGTCTTGCACCCGACGACACCGCCTGTCTGATCTACACCTCCGGGACCGGCGGCGCGCCCAAAGGGGTGATCACCAGCCACCGCAACATTCTCGCCAATTGCCGCGGCGCCTATCGCCTGCTGGAGGTCCTCGGCCTTGGCGACGAGGTGTTTTTGAGCTTTCTGCCGCTGTCGCACGCCTACGAGCACACCGCAGGACTGATGTTCCCAATCTCGATCGGGGCGCAGATCTACTTTGCCGAAGGGGCCGACACGCTCGCCGCCAACCTGCTCGAGGCCCGTCCGACGATCATGACCGCGGTGCCGCGTCTCTACGAGACCCTGCATCGGCGCATTATGCTCGGGGTCGAGCGCAAGGGCGGGACGGCGCGCCGGCTGTTCGAAAGAGCCGTCGCGATCGGACGCAAGCGCGCCGGCTTCGAGCCGCTGACGCTCCGCGAGCGGCTCGCCGACCCGGTGCTCGACCGGCTGGTACGGGCCGGGCTGCGCCGGCGCTTTGGCGGACGGCTCAAGGCAATGGTGTCGGGGGGTGCACCGCTCAACCCGGAGATCGGCAGCTTTTTTCTTGCGCTCGGCGTGACATTGCTGCAGGGCTACGGCCAGACCGAGGCGGGACCGGTCGTCGCCTGCAATTCACCAGCCCGGATCAGGATCGATACGGTCGGCCCGCCGCTCGACGGCGTGCGAGTGCGGGCGGCCGAGGATGGCGAGCTGCTGGTCGCCGGCGACAACGTGATGCAGGGTTACTGGAACGATCCCGAGGCGACGGCGCGCACACTCCAGGACGGCTGGCTGAAGACCGGCGATGTCGGCGTCATCGACGATGACGGCTATATCCGGATCACCGACCGCAAGCGCGATTTCATCAAGAATTCGGCCGGGGAGATGATCTCGCCGGCGCGCGTCGAAGGCTATTTGACGCTCGAGCCGGAGATCGCCCAGGCGATGGCGTTCGGCGACCGCCGGCCCTATCTGGTCGCGGTCCTGGTGCCCGACCCCGACTTTGCCTCGAGCTACGCCGCCGAGCACGGGCTGAAGAGCGAGCTCGGGACGCTTGCCGCCGATGCCGGATTCGCCAAGGCGATCGGATCTGCCGTCGCCCGCGTCAACCGCGTGCTGGCGCCGAGCGAGCGGATCCGCCGCTTTGTCATCGCCGGCGAGGCGTTCACCACCGCCAACGGGCAGATGACGGCGACCCTCAAGGTCAAGCGCCACGCTGTCCGCGAGGCCTATGCTGAAGCTCTCGACGCGCTCTACCAGGGAAAGGGTATGGCCGCGTAGGCGCCGCCGGGGCGGCGGCCGCGTTAACGGAACTACGCCACATTCCTGCGATTTTCGCCGGCGATAAACGACCAGTCCCCGCCCGGGACGCCGGTTCAGCTTCACACGGGTCTGGAATGATTCGATACGTTGCGTTGCCGCTCGCTGCGCTTTTGATTTGCACCGGAGCGGCGCCGCGTCCGCGCGTCGCCGATACAATCAGCGTCGCCAATCGCAGCGGGTCTCCGCAACGCGATTTTCCGCTGCAATTTGGCCGACCGTTTCTGAGGGGCGAAATTGCTCACGCACCACGGGTGCTGCTCAACGGCAAGCCGATCCCGACTCAGGCGGACGTCAAAAACCGCTATCCCGACGGGTCGGTCGAGTTCGCCGTCGTCGCCGTGCTGATCCCGGTCCTCCCGCCCGGCGCCAAGCAGGTTCTGTCCTTTGTCGACCAGCCCGGTCCAAGCAATACGCCGCTCAGCCGAGAGCAGATGCTCGATCCTGCCTATGATTTCGACGCGGTGATCAGCGTGACGGGAACCGCGCCCGGGTCGCAACCTCAGCAGGCGAGCGCCCGGGCGATGCTGGCGGCTGGCGATTACCGGCTATGGACCAGCGGCCCGATCGCGCAGACCATTTTTCTTGGCGACGACGGCGCGACGCGCAAATACGATCTCGGTTTCGGCGATAACTTCCGGCCGCTGCGCCCGCGCTTTGTGGCCACCTTTTGGCCGGCGCGGCGTGAAGTGCTCGTCCGCGCAATCGGCGAGAATGACTTAACGACCGAAATAGAAGATCTCGCTTATACGCTTCAGATCAAAGCCGGCGCTGCGCACCCTCATATCGTCTATGCCGCCGATTTGACCGATACTCGGAACCCCAACCCCAAGCAGCATTGGGCTATGTCGAACTGGACCAGGCGGTTCTGGCTCCCCGGATCGGGTTCCGGGGCGCCGTCCGACCAGGTCGATATCGACTACAACCTCGCTTATCTCGAGGAGACCCGTTGGCTGCCGAATTTCGACACCGCGATCAAGCCCGCCGCGGCGCTGATCGCCGGCGAATACGCGCTGTGGACCGGCAAGCCGCACGACCTCTATGACGGCACCTGGGACCGCGGGCTGTGGCAGTCGACGATGAGCTCGGCCGGCGAGCGCCAGGAGCTCGGCCCCTATCCGAGCTGGGACGTGTTGTGGCTCTATACCGGCGACTGGCGGATGCGCCAGATGGCGCTGGGCATGGACGATTTGGCCGCGGCGTTTCCCGGCAATCTGCGCGAGGGCGATCCGACAAAGCGGCTCAACCGGAGCGACCCGGCTGGCAGCGGCACCGGGCTTGGTCATGCAATTTCGATCGCCGACCGCCGGACGATCTGCCTCTACACGCCGAGCCTGTTGACCTATTCCGGGACCAAGCCCGGCGACCAGGTCAAGATCGTCGGTCCGTTCAGCCTGCGGCAACCCTGGAGCTTTGATGGCGCGCACCAGCCGCAGCCCTGGTTTGTGCCCTATGTGCTGACCGGCGACCCGTGGTACTTGAACCAGGCTTACCTGTGGGCCGGGTTTAGCGCCGCACGCTACAATGGCGCGGTCACTGTCGCTTGGGGGCGCGGCCCGACCGGGGCCGAAGGGGTCATCAACGACGAGCTGCGCGGCGCTGGCTGGGTGTTGCGCAACCGCGCCGAGACCGCGCTGATGGCGCCCGACGCCGACCCCGAAAAGGCCTGGTTCACCACGCTGGCAAACGATGCGCTGGCGCGCTGGGAAGGCAGCTTGGGCATCGCCGGGACCGTCTATGACGGGACCGCTGTCAAGGCCTGGGGCGCCGAGACCGGCAATTTCTATGCTCAGACCCACGGCCCGGCGAACGGCCAAGCGCCGACGCTCGGCAATTGGGAATCGAACGGCAATCCGACAAAAGCCAATCCGACGATCGCCGAAAACGAGCGCCGAGGCGTCTATATGCCCGGCGCCGCGGGTTCGTTTACCGCACCCTGGATGCAGAACTATGTGCTCTATGCGCTCGGCCGAGTGAAGGAAATCGGGTTTGCCGCCGGGCCGCTTCTGACGCACACCGCGCGATGGTTCACCGGCATGATCGACAATTCGGGATATCCCGAATTGGTGGCGATGTACCAGATGCCGGTCGAAAAAAAGGGCGGCGGCTTCTTCCCCGATTGGCCGTCTCTGGTCGCGGCGCTCGAGCCGGCGTGGCTCACCGGAAAAGGCTATGGCGGGGTGTCGCTGCCCGCCTTTTTTGCGCGACACCTCAACGCCGACGGCTACGCGGGCTGGGCCGTCGCCGCCGCGGCGCAAATCGCTGGCGAGCCCGGCGGTGCGCAGGCCTGGACCTGGATGCACGACAACGTCTACGCCAAGATCAGAGACTGGGCGACCAATGCCGGCGGCCCCAAATGGGCGATCGTGCCACGCCCCGAGGGCACGCTGCTGACGGCGATGCCGTTGCATTGAACAGCAGGCAATTGCATCCGCGCGACCGCGAAAAGACGGTCGGTTTTGCCGATAGGCGCCAGCCGACAAGGCACTTGCGCATTTCCGCCGCGGCTCTTAACTAAGCGTCGTCGAGCCGTTTGGGTTCGGGCTTTCCGGCCTGCGTTCGTGCGCGATCGTCCGACCGTGTCTTCCGAGCCAATCGATGTCCGATACGCCGCGCGTTCGCGTGGCGGTTTTACTTGCTACGTGGAGTTACTGCCGATGGCGACCGGTACGGTCAAATGGTTTAACGCGCAGAAGGGATATGGGTTCATCCAGCCCGAAAGCGGCGGCGCCGACGTGTTCGTCCACATTTCCGCGGTCGAACGTGCCGGAATGGACAATCTGCGCGAAGGTCAACGTTTAAGCTACGAACTCGAGCAGGGCCAGCGGGGACGCGTCTCCGCGGTTAACTTACGCGCGGTCTGAGCAGGAAGAGAACAAGGGGGTGTTACGGCACCCCCTTTCTTTGCCGGGAGAGCTGTTTGGCCAAAGAAGACCTGATCGAATTCGACGGAACCGTGCTCGAGCTATTGCCCGACGCCCGATTCCGGGTGCGTCTCGACAACGGCCACGAGACCTTGGCCTATTCGTCGGGCCGAATGAAAAAGAACCGCATTCGCATCCTCGCCGGCGACCGGGTCACAGTCGAAATGACGCCCTACGATCTATCAAAAGGCCGCATCAATTTTCGGCACAAGGACGAACGCGCAATCCCAATGGCCGCCCGCCCGAATTTTCGCCGTCGCTGACGGGGCTCTGCCTTGTCTCGCAAGCATGCCTCTTCGACACAAACCAATTGACATCGATCAAATCGAGGCCAATTTGAGGTCAGGTTTGCGCAACGCATAATCGTTACAAAAAGGTTACGAACTCTCGATGGGTTTTTCAAAACTTGCTCTTTCGCCTGAGGTGCTTCAGGCGGTCTCCGACGCCGGCTATACGATCCCCACCCCGATCCAGGAACAAGCTATCCCGTTCGTCCAGCGCGGCCGAGACGTGCTCGGCTGCGCCCAGACCGGCACTGGCAAGACAGCGAGCTTTGTCCTGCCGATGATCGACAAGCTGGCGGCCGGCCGGGCGCGGGCGCGCATGCCGCGGTCGTTGATCCTGGAGCCGACGCGCGAGTTGGCGACGCAGGTCGCGAACTCCTTCGAGCTGTACGGCCGGCACCACCGGCTGACCATGGCGCTGTTGATCGGCGGCGAAAGCTTTGCCGACCAGGAGCGCAAGCTCGATCGCGGGGTCGATGTTCTGATCGCCACTCCGGGGCGCCTGCTCGATCTTCACGGACGCGGCAAGATCCTGCTGTCCGACGCGCACATCCTGGTCATCGACGAAGCCGACCGAATGCTCGACATGGGCTTTATCCCCGATGTCGAGCGGATCGTTGCACTGTTGCCAAAAGCGCGCCAGACTTTGTTCTTTTCGGCGACGATGCCGCCCGAGATCCGCACCTTGGCCGACGCGTTTTTGAGTGATCCGGTTGAAGTGACGGTCGCACCCCCGGCTTCGCCAGCCGCTACCGTTGTCCAGTCACTTGCGATCGTCGATACGGCCGACAAGCGTGAGGCGCTGCGCCGCCTGATCGCCGCCGAAGACGTCAAGAACGCGTTGATTTTTTGCAACCGCAAGCGCGACGTCGACATTCTGTGCCGCTCGCTG
This sequence comes from Allostellaceae bacterium, assembly GCA_036404275.1. Taxonomy (GTDB): domain Bacteria; phylum Pseudomonadota; class Alphaproteobacteria; order ATCC43930; family CGMCC-115725; genus AP-15. The sequence continues at coordinate 2,794 of DASXAM010000333.1, read as the reverse complement.
GTGCGCCACGGCTTCGATGCGGCCGCGCTGCACGGTGATATGCCGCAGCCCAAGCGCACCGAAACTCTCGAACGTTTCAAAGAAGGTGCGATTCGCCTCCTCGTCGCCAGCGACGTCGCCGCCCGCGGTCTCGACATCAAGGGGATGAGCCACGTCCTTTGTTTCGACGTGCCGATCCATGCCGAGGATTACGTCCACCGCATCGGTCGCACCGGCCGCGCCGGGCTCGCCGGCCGATCGTTCATGCTGGCCGCCCCCGAAGACGGCCGGTTTGTCGCCGCCATCGTTAAATTGATCGGCAAGGAAATCCCGCTCGCCCTCATCGACGGCATCACCCCGGCGGAGCTCGAATACGAAGAGCGCCGCCATCGCCGCGGGCGCCCCGAGCGCCGCCCCGTACCGGGCAAATCCGCGGGCAAATCTGTGGACAAATCCGCGGTCGAGGCGTCCCCTCCCGCGGGCGGCGGCCGGCCGCGCCGGGAAAAAACATCCCGTCCGCCGCGCGGCGCCGTCGTCACCCCATTCCCGCGCGCCGCGGCACCACGCCCTGCGCCGCGGTCCGCACCCGCGCCGGCCGAGGAGCGCCGCGTGGTCGGCTTTGGCGACCATCTGCCGGCCTTTCTCGCCCGCCCGCCACGGAGCCTCGCCGGCTCGTAAGGGGAGGCCGATGAAGACCATCTTTGTCATGGTCAAATGCGACCTCGGGAAAGCTTACGACGTTGCCGGCGCTGCGGTCGATACGATCGAGCAGGTTTCCGAAGTGTACTCGACCTCGGGCAAATACGACCTCCTGATGAAGGTCTATCTGCCGGACGACGCCGATATCGGCCATTTCGTGACCGAGAATTTGCAGACCTTGGCCGGGGTCAAGGATACCTTTACGATCATCGCCTTCAAGGCGTTCTCCGAGGATCGGTCGAGCTGAGCTGAAGCGGAGGGGGCGATGGCCGAGGCCGATGCCGGTTGGGTTCGGGTGGCCGGGCGCGGTGATTTGGCGGCCGGCGAGGTCATCGGCGTCGAGGCTGGCGGCCATTCGATCGCCATCTACGATTGCGATGGCACCCTCTTCGCGACCGACAATATCTGCACACACGCCTATGCCTGCCTCTCGGATGGCTGGCTCGACGGCGAGACAATCGAATGCCCGCTCCATGCCGCGCGGTTCGATGTCCGCACCGGCAAGGTGCTCGACCCGCCCGCCACCGAAGATTTGAAAACCTATCCCGTGCGCGTCACCGGCGACGACATCGAGGTAGCGCTCGGCTGATCCCGGTCAGCCGTAGACCCGGCGGTAGAGCTCGATGATCTCGCCGCTCGACGGTACCCGCGGGTTGTTGGCGGGCGAGCCCGAAGCGAGCGCCTGGCTCGCCATTGTCGCCAGCAATTCCTCCCAGCGTGCGGCGTCGATGCCCCAGCTGCGCGGGCTCGGCACCTCGAGGTCGCGGTTCAGCCGGCGCAGTTCATCGAGCAAGCGCGCAACCGCACCCTGGCTTCCTTCGCCTTCCTCGGCGACCCCCATCGCGCGGGCGCAATCGGCATAGCGGTCGAGCGCCGCCGGCGTCGAAAAAGCGGTGATCTCGGGCAGCAACATCGCGTTGGAGAGCCCGTGCGGCACGTGGAAAAATGCGCCGATCGGCCGGCTCATGCCGTGGACGAGCGCCACGCTCGAATTCGAGAACGCCATCCCCGCGGTCGTCGCCCCGAGCATCATCGCCTCGCGCGCCGCCCGGTTTTGCGGCTCGGCGCAGGCGGTGCGGATGTTGCGCGCGATCAGCCCCATTGCATTTTTAGCGAGCCCGTCGGTGTACGGGCTGGCGCGGCGGCTGACATAGGCTTCGATCGCGTGAGTCAGACTGTCGATCCCGGTGTCCGCGGTCAGCCGCAACGGCATCGACAGGGTCAATTCGTAGTCGACAACTGCCGCCAGCGGGCAGCAAAAAAGCCCGGCGACCAGCATCTTTTCATCGGTCTCGGTGTCGGTGATGACGGTGAACCGCGTCGCCTCCGACCCGGTGCCGGCGGTGGTCGGGACGGCGATCACCGGCGGCCCGGCTTTCGGGATGTCGGCCGGCACCTTCCAGTCGCGCATCTTCCCGCCATTGGCGGCGAGAATGCTCATTCCTTTTGCCGTGTCGATCGAGCTGCCGCCGCCGATCGCGACGAGGCTGTCATAGCCGACTTCGGCGAGAAGACGCGTGCCCACCTCGACTACCGCCGTCGTCGGGTCGGGTACCGTGTCGGTAAACGCGCCAAAGCGGATGCCGGCGCGGCCGAGCAAATCGGTCGCGCGATCGAGGATGCCGCAGCTTTTGATAAAGGGATCGCTGACCACCAGCGGCCGGGCGAGGCCAAAACGTGCGAGGATGCCCGGCAATTCGCCGAGCGCGCCACCGCCGATAGCCATCAGACGCGGGGTTGTCACGATTGCCGCCATCAGCTTCCTCCCGCTCAAGCCGGCTTTTTCAGGCGAAAACGCAAAACGCCGCCCGCCTCTTCTCGCATTTCCAGCATCTCGCAGCCAGTCGTCTTGCAGAAATGCTCGAAATCCTTGGTCGCACCCGGGTCGGTCGCCAGCACTTCGAGCACCGCACCCGGGGCGAGCGGCTTCAGCGCGCGCCGCGCCTTTAGCACCGGCAGCGGGCAGAGGAGCCCAGTCGCATCGAGAATGGTGGTGTCGGCGGCCGCGTCGTTCATCGCTTCTCCTGGGATGCAGGCCTATGGATTTTAGCGAACGACCTCACTCTATCAATCGGGCGTTCCCGACCCCAGCTTCTAGCGACGGTCGACCTCAGAG
>DASXAM010000332.1:0-2409 GCA_036404275.1 Allostellaceae bacterium | reverse complement strand
GGTATGTCGCGGTTGAAGTGAGGTGGCTTGCGCTGAGCGGGTCGATGGGCGCCGGCGCCACGGAAGGCTTGCGGCGGCGGGCATGGTTCGCCTGTCGCGATTGCCGGGTTGTTTTTTGCGACGGCTTGCCTGGTTCAGTGGGCGGCGCCGGCGAGGGCGGCATGGGTGGCGCGGAATTCGGCCTGATAGGGGAAGGCCGAGGGCATGGCGAGCTTGATGCGGCGCACGCTGGTGCGCACGAGCGCGGCGATTTTCAACAGCTTGAGGCGGATCGTGGCGCAGCTGGCGCGGGCGAATTGGGTGTGCCGCAGGGCGATGCGGCGCAGCGCGCAGATCAGAACATAGGCGATCGAGGCGAACCACAGCCGTAGCTGGTTGGCGCGCATGGTGTGGGCCGAAGTGCGGTCGGCGAAGAGGTCGAGCTGGCACTCCTTGATGCGGTTCTCCATCTCACCGCGCGCGCAATAGAGCTTTTCGTAGAGGTGGCGAGCCTGGTGCTCCCGGCGGCTGAGCGAGGTGACGACAAAGCGCGGGTTGGCCTCGCCCTGGGTCCATTCGGCCTTGGCGACGACCCGCCGTTGGCGGCTCCAACTGTCGCGCGTCGTCCACAGGAAGTCGCGAAAGCGGCGTGCCGGCTGGCCCGTCCGCCCGCTCTCCTCTTTGGCGGCGGCCAGTCCGCTGGCGATCTCGCCGACCAGCCGAGCGTTGCGCGCCAGCCCGAACAGAAAGTCCACCCCGTTGTTCTCGCACCAGCTCATCAGCCCGTCGCGGGCAAAGCCGCTGTCGGCACGCAGCAGGATGCGCACCCGGGGCCAGCGGCCGCGGAGCTGCGCCACGATCCGCGCCACCTCCTCAAGCGCCCCGGCCGCGCCGTCGATGTTGGCCTGGCGCAATTTGGCCGCCAACAGGTGCCGCCCGCAGAAGATGTAGAGCGGCAGATAGCAGTAATTGTCGTAGTAGCCGTGGAAGAAGCGGCCCTCCTGGTGCCCGTGCAAGGGATCGTCGGTCGCATCAAGGTCGAGGATGATCTGTTCGGGCGGCGCGTCATGCAAGTCGAGAAAGACATCGACGAACAGCCCCTCGATCGCCGACGGATCGTGGCCGATCTTGTGATAGCGCGAGGGTTCCGCCCGGCTCAGCTCCAGCCGGTTGAGCGTCGATTTGCCCGCTACCGGCGCGCAATCCGAGCGCCGCGCCGCAAGCTTGCCGGCCAGGATCGCCATCACCGGATCATGGCGCAGCTCGTCGTGGTCGATCAGGTCCTCGTAGCCCAGCGCAATCCCGAACACCCGCTGTCCCACCAGGGTCGGCACGGCATGCTCGATCAGCTCGCACGCGCGATGATCGGTAAAACAGCCGGCAAACCGCTCGATCAACCGCACCGCCCGGTCGGCCGCACCAAGCAACAGCCCACCGGCATCCGAGGTCAGCCTGCCCCCATCAAAATCAGCCACCACGCGACGCCCCGCTACGGGTGCAAAAAGCATCGCCGCCGGGGTACACTCTGTCGGCATCGGGGAACTCCTCTGCAACCAGATAAGGCTTTGTCGCAGAAGAATTATCCCTCGTTCAGAGCCCCGATGCACCTACCCTGCGTGAGAAATCCGGGTTAGCGCCGCCTCTGTCGCGCTGGTGCGCGGGATCAAAGGTCGAGATCAGCGATGGGGCGAACTCACTTCCCAAATTTGGGGAGTGAGAATTGGTTCCGAGAAACGACGTAACCGGTCCTCGCGCGGCCGATATGAGAAAGCCGCGCCGGAGCGGTGAGCGAGCTTGCGGTCATCGGCTGGCCTCCGCGGCCTCGCAATTTCCCATCGGGAGCAGCGGCGCAAGCATTGGCGGGTGGGACAGCCGTGGCGCTTGGCAGCTCGGGGCAGATCCGGGAAAGGTCGCGTGCGAGCGCCAGCTCGGCGTCCGTCGCGCCCTCGAAGCCGCCGATGACCTCGAAGTTGACCTTGCCTATCTCCACCCCCCTTTTCCCGCTGTGTTCTTCGTAGAGGCGCAGGTGAGCCTTCACGGCGAGGCTCGGCAGGTCGGTTGCCGGGGTCGCGTAGATGCGGTCGAGGATGTCGTTCGCTTTCTCGCAGGCGTCCTCGAACTCCGGGTCGTCATCCGGGGCATTCATGCCGAGCTCGGCGGCGTTGCGCTCGGCGGCAAGCCAATCCCGGAACATTACCACGACCGGCGCCTCGGGCAGCGAAGCGGTGTCCTCGATATTGCCGCGGCTGGCGATGGCGCGCAGGCCGGTCAGCAAGCCGTCGTAAATCTTTTCGGCCTCCAGGCGATCGACATCGAATTCGATCAGCCGGATTGCATCGGCGAGGTTGTCGGGGACCCAGGTGACGACCCGATCGGTCAGGCTGTTGGCGATCTCGGTCAGCCTGTTGGCCGTCCTATAGAGCTTCCCCA
>DASXAM010000331.1:0-15249 GCA_036404275.1 Allostellaceae bacterium | reverse complement strand
ATCCGCGAGGGCCGGCAATGCGCCCGCGCCATCGACCAGTTTCTGATGGGAACGAGCCTGTTGCCGCGATGAAGATCGGGCTCATCGGCTGTGGCAAGCAGGCGGTCAAGCACATCGGCGGGTTGCGCAAATGCCCGGAGGCCGAGCTGGTGCTCGCCGACAAGGAGGTCAGCCGGGCGCGCGAGCTCGGTCGCAAGGAGGGGCTGGCCTGGGTCGAGCACGCCGACCAGCTGTTTTTGGACCCCGAGGTCACCGCGATCGACCTGTGCGTCCCGATCCCGTTTCATGCCGGAATGATCCGACGGTGCCTTGCCGCCGGAAAGGATTTCTTCTGCGAAAAGCCGTCTTGCGAGACCGCGGCGCAGGCGCGCGAGTTGAGCCGGCTCGCCGAACGCTCGCGCTGCATCGGCATGGTCGGTTATGTCTATCGTTTCGCCCCGGTGTTTCAGCGAGCGCGCGCCATTCTCGACGGTGCCCGGGAAACCCGGCGTAGCCCGGTTCTCGGCGCGCTCGAGGTGGCGAGCATGCGGCTCGGCGGCCGCGGCTCGGCGGCGCTGTGGAAGCATCGCCGGGCCGAGGGCGGCGGCGCGCTGAACGAGATGCTGGTCCATATGCTCGAACTGGCGATCTGGTATTTCGGGCCGATCGCCCGGGCCGAGCTGATGATCAGCGAATTGCTGCGGCCGCAGCGGGTCATCGACGGCCAGCTCGAGACCGCCGACGCCGAGGACTTCGTGCTCGCCCGCTTCTGGACCGAAACCGGTTTGCCAGTCGTCATCCAGGCCGATCTGGTGAGCCCGGCCTTCACCCAGTTTATGGAAGTGCACGGCGACAACGGCAGCCTGCTGGTATCGATCCAGCCGGAGATGCCGCAATACGTGTTCGCCCGCCAATCGGCGGGCGGCTACGCGGCCGGCAGAACCGAGCTCGGCAGCGGCCGGGTCAACCTGTTCGAAGCGCAAATGGCCGATTTTGTTGCGGCGGTGCGTGATCGCGGCAAGCATGCCGGGGCAACACTCGCCGATTCGGTGCGGGTCATGGAGGCGATCGAGATGCTGCGGCAGCGGCCGGCCTGCTGACCGGCGCCGCTATAGCCGGGGTCGGGACCAGCGCGCCGATGGCGCTGATATAAGCCACGCTCTCCCGTTCCCAAGTCATCTCCTGCGCTGCAGTCATCACATTGGCCTTGAGCTCGCGATAGGCCGCCGGCGCCAGCATGCCTTCGAGAACTGCGGCCATGTTGGCGGGATCGCGCTCGTCGAACACGGCGCCGATTCCGTGGCGCGCGACCGCCTCGGCCATGTCGCCAACACGGGACACCGCGACCGGCAGGCGCGCCATCACCATCTCCAGAAATTTGTTGGGCATGCTGAGGAAATTGTTCAGATGCTCGCTCGGGCGAGGGATCACCCCGAGATCGGCGCCGGAGATGTAGGGCACCAGGTCGTTCGGCTCCTGCGCCGGGAGGAAATGGGTGCGGTCGGCCACGCCGAGTGCTGCGGCACGCTGTGGCAGCAGGTCATTGAGATAGGTGGTCCAACGCGGCAGCGCGGTGGCGACGATCGCCACATGGATATGCGGCGGCATGAACGGCACCGCGTCGATCAGCAACTCCAGGCCTTGCTGCGGATAGGCCGAGCCCGACCAGACGACCACCCGCGTCGTGTCCGCAAGCCCGGCATCGGCGCGCAGCCTTCCGTCCGCCCGGTATTCCCAGTAATAGCGGCAATTGCGCACGACAAGGGGCCGGTCGATCGCATAGCTGCGCGCATACCAGTTCGCCACCCCGTCGCCGACCGCGAGCATCAAATCGGCTTTGCGAAAGATCGCCGCTTCTTCGCGCCTTTCGCACCGTTCGCGCAGGGCTTCGAGCCGGCTCAGATCGAGGGCCAGGCGGTGCGATGACAATTCTACGGCATCGTAGACGAGCTTTGCGCGGTCGCGGGCGGCGAGCCGGGCGGCGGCTACGATCGCATAATTGTCATGCGCTTGCACGACGTCGAAGCGCCGACCGCGCGTCGCTTTGTCGGCCGCTTTGGCAAACGCGTGGGTCAGCGCCCATTGGTGCAGCTGGCCGCCGAAACGGCTCAAGGTCGTCAGCGTGCTGTCGGCGGCGGCGGCGCGCCAAGCCTCGGCAAAGCTTTCGTTCGATTTTTTGAGCACGAGCGTGAACGGCGCGATGATCGCTACCCGGCGCACCGCTTTCGCCGACCAAACCGGAAATGTCGCCAAGCGCAGGGCGCGCGCGAAGGCGCTTCGCCCGCCGCTGTCGGAACTGCAAGAACGCGTACGCTCGCTCCGGCTGCCCCGCGCGAGCAGCCTGGCAGTAACCGGCCTTGGGGTGACCGAGAGATACTCTACCTGCGGACACATGTCGCGCAATTGCTGCACCGGCGCACGCAGCGCGACGACGGTCACCGCATATCCGGCGTCGATTAGCGCCTTCGCCATGCGGGGAACCCGCGTGATATCCCGCAGGTCCTTCCGGGACAGAATGCATACGCGTGCGACGGCGTTGTTGCGCGATTCGCGGGCATGGGCGGCGGGCGCTGCCGCGACGCGTTCCGGGACAGCCGAAGCCAGCCGTGATTCAGGGCTTGCTATGGCGCGGTCGTTGGCGCCGACTTGGCCGCCGATATCGTGCGGCACGGCAACCCGCCGGAGCAGAGACCTCGCCACCGCTGCTTGCAGATTACGCTTGGCCAACGCTGCGGCCAGCCGGTCGTATCGGTCGGCTTTGGCTTGCCAAGTTGCAATTTGGTCGCGGATTTCCGCATACCGGCCGGCCTTGTACCGATAGGATACGACTTGCGCTTCCAGTGTCTCCAGCGTCTCCCGTTCCGAGAGGCGGGCGGGCTTTGCCGGGATTGCTGTTTGCGGCGCTGCTCGATCCGGCGGGATGCCCTCTCCCGGCTCGCGCGGTGGCACCGTGCCCGCGCGAAAGGCGTCGGGATCACCTGCCGGGGCTGCCGAGCGAGCCATCGCTCTGCCCGCGGCCGGCGGCCAACCAGCGGCGCGACGTGCCGCAAGGGGCCGTCAATGGTGGGAGTGCTCGCGCAACGCGGCCAGGATCAGGCTGCCGGTCAGCCACACAATGAAGCCGGCGATCAACACCAACACGACATTGCGCGTGCTGTGCGGCAAAGTCGCGTCCTGGGCTCGCGTCGGCGCCAGAAAGTCGATCAAATAGGAATGCTGGTGCTGCAAGGCCGCCCTGCTGGTGTTGAGAAACGCCATTGCCGAGGTATATGCGTCCTGAGCAAAGGTTTGGTCGAGCAGCAAATCCTGATAGGCCGCCAGCAACTCAGCATACGGCTTGTCCGCCAAAGCCCCCGCTGTCTTGTTACCGGCGCTCGACGCCAGCAGGTTGCGTGAGGCGACGATCTGCTTTTTGAGAGCGACGACACGCGATTGCAATGTCTTCACTATCGCGCTGTCCTCACGCGCATAAGACAAGGTGGCCCGCAGATTGGCCTCGGTGTCCGCCAGCTGTTGGTACAGCCCGCCTGCCACGGTCCCGACCGCGGCTGCAGTCGCGGTCGGGTCGATCTCCCCGTGCTCGTTGCGGAAGCTTCTGAGCTTGTCGTTGACCTGGGTCAGATCCTGCTGGGCATGCTTGACCTCCGACCGAGCGAAAGTCAGCGCGTCCTCACGCATTTGAAGAAACGCGTCGTTCAGCTTGTCCTGGCTCAACTGCACCAAGGTTTTGGCGATCAAGTGGGCGTCTGCCGCGGTGAAAGCGTCAACCTCGATCTGGATCACCGGATCGGTCGGATCGGAGATCACGGTCACGTGATGCCCGTAATATTTGTAGAAGTCTTCTTTGGACGCGTTCTTGGAAAGCCGCGACAAGGGGTCGATCGAGCCGGCGCTCCACATCTTCCGCAGGCCGATCTTTTTGTCGAGCGCCTCCATCGCCTCCATCGATCCCAGATAGTTGGTGACGATCCCTTGCTCGTTGCTGCTGCTGGACCCGCTGCTGCCGCCCAAGCCGACCATCGACAGGATCGACGAGCCGCCCCCGCCCGCAGCGCTCAGTCCCGATACACTACCGCCCCCGCTCGATCCCGGCTGGTCGCTCAGCACCATCCAGGCATCCGACACGAACCGGTTGCTGGCGATGAGCCCGTAATACAGCACGGCCAAGAGGGTCGGAAGCCCGACGCATAAAACCATCGCGGCCCGGCGCCGCCGACGGCGCGCTCTGAGGCCGTCATAAAGGGTCGGAAGGACGCGGGTTCCGGTGCCCACGATCGTCCCCTTGGCGGGCCTCGCGGCCGGCACCGGATGGTTGGTGCGCACGAAAATGAGCGAGCGGGCAAAGCCCTTCAGCTTCATGCTCGTTTTCCTAAATGCCGCCGAGCCGGACCGATCGGCACACCCCGATCAAGGGCGCGGCAACCATGTTGTCGCGATTGTCCACGATCTCTCTCTGGCGTGTGCGGGACCGAGGCCCCCGTCACTCCCACAACCGGAACTCGAACCTTCGGGCCGAGTTATAGGGCGCAAAGCCACCAATTTGCAAGCCGCTCGCAGCGAAAGGTCGGCGCGGCGGGCAATCAGGCGGGCAGCCGCCGCGGCCTTGGGCGGATCCAGCGCGCTTTCTCGCTTTGCGAAACGCCCGCCTCAGAACCCTCGGAGCGCGACGCCGGTCGCCACGGCAACCTGATAGATGATCTGAGTGAGGTCCTTGACGAAGGGCAGGGCCCAATTGTCGGGTGAGGGCAGCACGATGATCTCGTCGCCGGGACGAACCGGGGGGTGCGCAGCGACGATCGTTTCCCCGCTCGGTCGGATCACCAGCAGGTTCGAGGTGTCTGCGCGCTCGGTGAAGCCACCGGCGGTCGTGATGTAGTGGTTCACATCGGCGCCGCTGAGCCAGACCATCGCCTGCGGCACCCTGACCTCGCCGCTGACCAGCACCAAATCGGTGCGCGATGGCACAACGATGACGTCGCCATCCTCGAGCCGGACATTCGTCGGCTGGCCGTTGCGCTGCACGACGAGGCGTCCCTCGGGCGTCACATTGGTCAGCTGTGCGGCGAACTGGAAAATGATTTGCGCCTCTTGCTGGCGCATCTGCGCCTGCTCGGCAGTTACCGTGGGCGAAGTGACAACGGTGCTTTCGAGCCGCTGAAAGGCATCCTTGATGGCCTTGGTTTGTGCCTGCGCCACGCTCACCCGGCGAACATAAATCGCCGAGGGATCGGAAAAATAGGGATTGATCGGCAGATAGGGCAGCACATCGAGGAGCCGTGCCTGCCGCACCACCACGAGCGTGGTGGGACCATCGATTCGACCGTCGATCTTGATCGTCATCACATTGGTCGGCGTATCCGGACTAAAGGTGACAACGTCGCCGTTTTCGAGGCTGGTGCGTCGCAATTCGGGCAGCGAGTAATAAAACGCCGCCGGCCTCCCGGCCCGGATCCCGACCAGGTCGGCGCGCGTGGCGTCGGGGTAAGGCCGCGCCAGGGCGATCAGCTCCGCTCCAGAATAGGGGCGGGAAAGCTCATAGCGAAAAACCCCGCCGACATCTCCCTCCGCCGCCACGGTCAGGCCTTGCGGACCGACCAGGATGGTGTCGCGATCACGCAGCCGAACCGAGGGCAGCCGGCCGTGCAGCAGAAAGTCATACAGATCGGCAGTGGCGATCGGCTTGCCGTCGCGCAAGATCCGGATATTGCGGTAGCTGCCGAGGTTGGGGTCGACGCCGCCCGCGGATTGCAAAAAGGTGATCACGCTCGCGGTCGGGGGCAGCGCATATTGGCCGGGCGAGATCACTGCTCCGGTAACGAACACATTGACCGGAACCGCGTTCGACATGGTCACGTAAACCATCGCGTTCGAATGGTACACGGAGGCGATGGCAGCGGCGACCGCGGGTTGCAGGTTGCCGGCGGTTATGCCGGCGACGTGCACCGGCCCGATTGAGGGGATGAAGATGTCGCCATTGCTGTCGACCGTGGCCTGCTGATCGAGCGTCGTCGCTCCGTAGATGTGGATCTGCACCGCGTCGCCCGGTGCCAGGACATGGTTTGGATCGAACGACACCAGCCCCGGAGGCGGCTGGACATTGGTCGACGGCACCGTCGGGTTCGTCGCCGCAGCCCCGACGGCGGCGGTGGTCGTGGACGGCAATATCCCGCCCAGGGCTCCGCCGCCGGGCTGGGTACCGCCGAGCGCAGCATTGATGACCGCACCGAGCCCGCCGGTTGCCGCCTGGGTCGATGACGTCGCCGGCTGCGTTGTCGGCGCCGACCCGGCGAATTGCACCGTCGTGCCGAGACGCTGGAATAAATTGGCGCCGAACATCGGCGGCAACGTGGCGCGGTTTGGCAGGCTGCGCGTATCGGCGCCGCCGATCGGCACCGGCGCTTGGGTTTCGACGCTGGTCTGCGCAAGCGCAGCGCTCCCCGCCGCAACAAAATACACAACCGCCGCCAATAAGCGTCTCATTGTCGTCCCCCACCCGCCGGCCGAAGGTTCGCAATTGCCCGCCGGCGGTCCTCCCTCGACAACTCCCCTCGCATTGGCCGCTGGGCCGCACACCCATCGGTCTCAATAGCCGCTGACCACCACCGGCGTCATTTCATACCACTGGTCGCCGCGACGGCAGAACGCATAGGCGGTCGGTCGCGCCGGGCCGACCTCGCTGGCGTTCACGCGTCCGATGCGGCAAACCTCCCCCAAGCCCGATTGCTGAATCGGGCCGAGCACGAGCACTGCAGAGAATCCGCCAACGAGGCGATAGGTCAGGCGGCCGCCAGTAGGCGCGTCGGCCAAAATCCGGGCGGTGTCGGCGGTGACCGGGGTGCCCGCCGACACGGGCTGTGGCGGTGCCGTCTGCGTGCCGGGGCCGGCCACAATTCCGCAGCCCGCAAGCGCGGCAACGATCACGGCCCAGCCCACAACGGCAAGGCCGTGCGGCACTCTCGCCGCACTCCTCAACGAAAACCCCTATACCGCCCCCAGCCGCCGCAGAATACGCCAAATTCGCGCGGGCGCTCAACCTCCTCCTTCCGTCCGGGCGTCGCCCGATGGACGATGCCGGCGGTCACTCGGCTCGCTTTGCGTGTGCGATCCGCGCCACGAGCTGCTCGGCGACGTCGGCAATCCGTTGCGCGCTCGTCCCGTCGCCGAACGGCACCGGCCAACTTCGCTCTGCCGCCACCGCCTCTTGCGCCGCGGCGAGGATCCGGCGCGGATCGCACCCGGCGAGCCGGTTGGCGCCGATCGCCAAGGTCTCGGTCCACTCGGTATTGTCGCGCAACGTGACGCAGGCGGCGTGATGGATGCACGCCTCCTGCTGGACCCCGCCGGAATCGGTAAACACCAGGCGCGCCCCACCGAGCAGCGCCAGAAAATCGAGATAACCGACAGCGTCGGCGAGCATCATCGCGGGCAGTTCGGCGGCCCACGCGTCGAGACCGAACTCGGCCAGCCGCTTTCGCGTCCGCGGATGGAGCAAAAACAGCACCGGCAGATGCAGCGCCTCGGCCGCCGCCGACACACCCGCTAACGCCGCGCGCAAGTTCTCGGAAAAATCGACGTTCTCCTCACGGTGCAGCGTCAGCAGAGCATACCCGCCGGCGGCCAATCCGAAGCGCCGGAGCGCATCGGATTTGCCGGCGGCAAGGACGAAGTGTCGCAATGACGCATCGACAATCGGGTTGCCGACCAGGTGAATCGCGCCGCGGACCATTTCACGTTGCAGATTGCCCACACTGTGCGCGCCAGTGGCAAACAGATGGTCGGAGATGTGGTCGATCACTACGCGATTGTGTTCCTCCGGCATTCGCCAGTCATAGCTGCGCTCGCCCGCTTCGATATGGCCAACGGCGATGTGCAGCTTTCGTGCAGCAAGGGCGCCGGCCAGATTGGTGTTTGCGTCTCCACCGACCAGAAACAGGCAGGGCCGTCGCTCCAGCAGAATCTTTTCGACGCCTTCGAGCATTGCCGCGGTCTGGCCGCCATGCGTTCGTTTTTCGGCCACGCCGCTCAAGCGATAGTCGGGAGCGGGCAAATCGAGATCGTCGAACAATTGCGCATCCATATTGGGGGAATAGTGCTGCCCCGTATGGACGACAAAATGCGGCAAGGTGCGGCGTCTTAACTCATGAATGATCGGCGCCAGCATAACAATGCCGGGGCGCGTGCCCAAGGCAATGCCGATCTCGGGCACCAGATCTTCCCCATTCAAGACTTTTATTTCATGCATCGCGGCGCAGGTGGATATCGGACCTCGAGTCACCGACGGTGGCATTTTATTCGCCCGCCGGCACTAGCGACAAGCCGGCAACGCCGCACCTCTTTTCGTTCCGCCGCGCATCGCGCGCATCGTGCGCTCTCACCCCGCGGCAGCCGCGTAAAGATCGTGCCATTGCGCCATGACCGTCTCCCACGCCGGAATTTCTGCGGCCGCCACAAAAGCCCCACGGTTCAACTGTGCCAAGCGCCGGCCGTTGCCGTCCAGCAGTTCCATGATGCGGTCGCCGTCCTCGCGCGCCCGCCCAGTCAGCAGCAACCCGTTGCGGCCGTCTTCCACCAGGTCGCGGCACATCCCGACCGGCGTGGACAGGACCGGAACACCGCTGCCGAGAGCTTCGGGCAAGCTCGCCGGTCCGCCCTCGAACGGGCTCAGGATCAGCAGCGCGTCGATCGTCGAATAGAGTTCGGCCATCATCGGATAAGGCGGGCGTTCCCAGTGCCGGGCTTCAAAGCCCTTGGCCCTCGCCGCCCGGGCATCGCGCCAACGGCCGCGGCCGACAAAAACAAAGGCGATCCGACGCGGATCGAGATGCGAGAGCAGCACGTCCAAGGCCCGCTCGCCTTTGACGCCGTTCGCGTACCATCGGGAAAAGACACCGAGCCGCAACCGGTCGCTGGACCATTGCCGCGGCTGTTCCGGGATCGGGAGCACATCCCGGTCCACACCATGCGGGATAATACGCGTATGGGTGATGCCGTGCGTGGCCAGCACCGACGCCTGCCTGGAGTTGAGGCAATGAACGACCGCCGCCTCTCGATAGCGCGGCAGGAAATATTCAAGCCGAAGCCAGCCGCGGTCGTCATGCGGGTCGTGATGCACGGTCGCCACCGCCGGCCGCAGCAGCCGCCGCTCGAGATTGGCGCGGTGATAATGCCAGACATCGGCGCGTCGTCGCGGTCGGCAGGATCGAGTTACCAGCCGCCCGGGCGGCGCCGCCGCGGTCGCGCGGTCGATCAGATCGGCAAAGATGTCGCTGGTCAAAAACCGCGACGACAACACATGATTGACATGAAGCGCCGCCGGCGTAGTCGCGCGGGCGGTCGCGAGCGGACGGACCGGTCGGGGCTGCAGCAGTGGCGCCGCCCACAGCCGATCATGGTTTCGGAGAGACAGCACGGCGTTAGCCTGCCAGCATCTCGAGGGCTTCGACGACGTGCACGCAGTCGGCGAGGCCGTTTCGTTGATCCGGTCTCCGGTCGCGGGTCGCGGCGACAAAGGATGCCATCTGTGCCGCGCAAAAATCGACCGATCCGCAGCTCAGATCGGTTCGGCCGGCGGGATAGCCGTTCGAGCCGGAAGCCACGAACACGAATTGCGGCATGCCCGCTTCGGTCGAAACCATGATTGCACCGTCGTCGCCTTGCACTTCGATCATCTGCGAAAAGCATGGCGCCAGCAGATCGGCCTGCATCACGATCGGCAGGCCGCTGCGGGTCCGGCAGCGGACAACAGCAAAGTCTGGCGCGGTCGAGCTTATGAGATTGCGGTGGAACCTCGGCCGCGGCCGAAGCATCTCGCACGCCATTAGCTCAGCCCGTTCGATCGGCCCGAAAAACCACACAGCGAGGTCGATCAGCTGGGCGAGGATTTCACTCAACCCGCCGCCCGCCGCCCCGCAATGTTGATGCGTGCCCGCCGGCGGGCGCCCGCCGAGGCGCATCATCGCCACTGTCAGCTTGCCGATCACCGCACTGGTCCCGGTTTGCTGGGCATCGGCGAGGGCGGCTCGCGCCTTTTGAAATACCGGCGCGTGGCGGTGCCTGCCGCCGGTCATTGCGATACGCCCGCTGCGCTCGACGAGCTCGCACAGCTCGCGCGCCTCCACAGCGCTTTCGCACAATGGCTGCTCGCAAAAGAAATCCTTTTTTGCGGCCAGCGCCCGCCGAATCAGTGGCGCGCGAGCTGCGATCGGGACGCATAGATCGACCGCCGCAATCGATCGATCGCCGAAGATCTCGATCGGCGATTGCGCCCAATCGAGCCCCTCTCTTTCGCCGAAAGCGCGGGCGAGTTTCGTATCCGCATCGGCCAGCACGATCTCGATCCCCGGGCAACGGCGAAGACCGCCGACATGCTCGATCGCCCTCCCGCCACAGCCGATGAGGCCTATTCTCACGCCGGTCGCTTTCCTATCGACGCAGATACGGTTTCCAGGACAGCGCCATATTGGGCTCGTCCAGCCCGGCGGGGAGCAAGCGCACTCTGCCCGGTACCCCGACCACCAGCCGATCAGGCGGAACATCCTTGGTCACCACAGCTCCGGCAGCGACAAACGATCCCGCCCCGATCCGCACGCCCGGCAGCAGCACGGCACCGCCGCCGATTGTCGCGTCGTCGTCGACCGTGCACCCTTCCGGCCGATAGGTCGCGCGCTGCTTGAGCGGGTAGCGATCGTTGAGAATGGTGACGCCCGGGCCGAGAAAGACGCGGCTGCCCAGCGTGCAATGGGTCGGGATAAAGCAATTGGCTTCGATCTTGACAAAATCGCCGATCGTGACGTGGCCCTCGATGACCGTGTTGGTCCCGACCACGACGTGGTCGCCGATTGTCGTCTCGGCCCGGATCAGAACGTGATGGCCGGTCTCGAAATAGTCGCCCGCGGTCACGTCGCCATAAATCACGGCGCCTGAGCGAATTTTCGCATGGTCCCCCAACAATGCCGGGCCGCACCCCTCGCGATATCTGAGCCCGACCTGTGCGCCGGGCTGCACCTCGCAATCGATGCCGGCCCGGTAGAAATGCGTGAAGGCCGCGGCGCTATCCATGCCGGGCGCCGCCCTCGCTGCGGCCGGATCGCCCCGCCGGCGCCAAATACCCGTCAGCCAGCGCTTCGATCAGCCGGACATAAGGCTCGCTCTCGCGCTCCCAGGTCAAATGGCGCGCCGCCCGATCGAGCGCGATCCGATATTCGGCGCGCGCCGCCGGTTCGACCATCATCCGCACCGACGCCGCCAAGGCCGCGGGATCGAGCGTGTCGAACAGGGTGCCGACCCCCCACCGGCGCACGATCCGGGCAATCTCGGGCAGCGGCGTTGCGATCACCGGCAAGCGGGCGGCGATCATCTGGAACAGTCGATTGGGCAAGCTGAGGCGCATATTCTGCAAATTGCCCTGGCGTGCGATGACGCCGATGTCGGCGCCGGCGATATAGGAGGCCAGCGCGTGCGGCGGCTGCAGCGGCGCGACATGAAACCGGTCTGCAACCCCGAGCTGTGACGCCAAGCGGCGCATCTCTTTCACAAAGCCGCGCTGCGGCACCGGACCCAGGCCGACGAGATGGATGTCGGGCGGCAATTGCGCCAGCGCCGCGATCGCGACCTCGACCCCTTCGCCGCGGCGCAACGTGTTGAGGTGCAGCAGCACCCGCGCCTGCGGCCCCAGCCCGACATCCCGCCGCAGGCGGCCGTCCGACGGCCACGGCCCTTCGTCTTGACAATTGCGCAGCACCAGCGGCCGGGCGATGCCGAACCGGGCGACTGCGGCGTCGGCCAGCGAATCGTTGACCGTGATCCACCCGTCGGCGTGCCGGGCGATCTCGGTTTCGCGCCGAATTTCGGCGAGGCGCAGCGCCCGGGCTGTCGGCTGGACCGGGATCAGCTCCTCGTCGAACGGGATCTCAACGGCGTCGAACAAGAGTCTGGCGCCGCAAAGCTGACTGAGCGCCGATGCAGCAATCAACGCCTTGTCGAAATGCGCCTGGACGATATCGAAGCGGCACCGAGCGAGCTTGTCCAAGGCCCGGCGAGCGAACCGCCCGCTGCGGCTGCGGCCCGCCGCCACGGTGGCGGCTGCGTCGCGCTGCACACGGGCATCGTCGCGCAGCACGTTTCGCGCAACCCACAGCTGCGCCATCCGGATGCCGGGATAGCCCGGTCCGCCGGTGGCGACCAAGGAGGCCGCGGGCTCGCCAGCCGAGAGCTTAGCGTCCGGCGAGACAAAGCCGACGATCGTCACCTTATGACCGGCGCGGGACAGCGACCTGGCTTGGCGGATGACCCGGGTGTTCAGAGACAAATCTTTGCAAGCGATAATGCACACCGATACTCCGGCGCGCAGTCGCCCCGGCGGGCCCCCGACGTCGTTCATCTCAGCCGAGGACCGCCCGCACGGCGCCGCAGATTTGGTCCAATTGGCCGGCGGTCAAATACGGGTGCATCGGCAGACTCAGCACCTCGTCCTTCAGTCGCTCGGTGACCGCCAATCCGCCCGGAGCGACCGGATAGTCGCGGTAGGGCGCCTGCATGTGCAGCGGCCGCGGATAGTAGATTTCGGTCCGGATGCCGCGCCGGGCGAGCCCATCCTGCAGCTCGGCGCGGCGCTCGGTTCGAATGGTATATTGCGCCCAGGATGAAAGGCTGCCGGGCGGCGTTCGGGGCACTCTCACCCACCGCGCGAGTCCGTCGGCGTAATGCTCGGCCACCCGCCGCCGCTGTTCCAGCTCGTCCTCGAAGATTTCGAGCTTTTCGAGCAAAACCACCGCCTGCAGCGTATCGAGCCGGGCATTGGCGCCGATCCGCACATTGTCGTATTTGCCGTGCGCACCACGTCCGTGGATGCGGATCGACCGCAGCATCTCGGCGATGTCCGGGTCATCGGTAAAGATCGCGCCGCCGTCGCCCCAGCAGCCGAGCGGCTTTGCCGGGAAGAAGCTGGTCGCGGTCACATCGGCCAGCATGCCGACGCGCCGGTTGCCCTGGCTGGCCCCAAAGGATTGGGCGGCATCCGCCAGAACCTTGAGCCCGTCGCGGCGCGCGATCGAATTGATCGCCTCGTAATCGGCGGGCGTGCCGAACAGGTCGACCGGCATGACGAGCTTGGGATCGAGCACACCGTCTCGGCGCACCCGCGCAATCGCGGCTTCGAGGCTTGCCGGCGCCATGTTCATGCCGTCGGGCTCGACGTCGACGAATACCGGACTAGCGCCAACCAGGCAGACAACCTCGGCCGTAGCGGTAAACGTCCAGCTCGGCACAAAGACGGCATCGCCGCGGCCAATGCCGAGCGCCAGCAACGCGACCCATAACGCGTCCGTGCCGCTGGAGCACGACACGACTTCGGCGGCGCCGCTGAACCGGGCTAGCCGATGCTCGAGCTGCGCCACCTCGGGGCCCATAATGTATTGGCCATGACCGAGAACGCGGCGCCAGCCCTCTTCGACCCGGCTGCGGATGCGGTCGCGCTGTGTTTTGAGATCGATGAACTCTATCGGCGGCACATCGGCTTGGTCCCCCAAAGCCCGCTCCCCCTGAATGGTCATTCCGTCGATCGGCGCGCGCAGAGATGCGCCGCCGCAGCTCGGCTTACGCCGATTTCGCCTGCAGAACCGCCGCTTCCTGAAGCCGGCCGGGGACCGATACGGAACGGGTGGCGCCGAGAAACGCCGAACCGTTGCCGGCGACTTCCCGGTCCGCCTCCAGCAGGGCCGTGACTGTGGCCGGCAGGACGCCGGGCTCGGCCAGGAGATGGCGCAGATAGGCGCGGCTGACCGGCGTCTCGTTGGCCGAGTTGTGCGCTTTTTCTGCCGGCCGCGCCGTTGGGTAATTGTAGCTGATCCGGTCGTAGATGTTGCGAAACGCCGGCAGCACCGCATAAAGCTCGTCGAGCTCGAGGGTGCGGCGCAATTCCTCGTCAGTCGTCAGCTCCTCATAGAGCTTCTCGCCGGGACGCGGGCCAATGCAGCGAACCTCGATCTTGCGCGGATTGCGGCGATAGAGCGGGGCCACGGTCTCGATCAACTCAGCGACCAGATCGACGATGCGAACCACGGGCATCCGGGTCACAAACACTTCGCCGCCATGGGCGATGCGCAGCGATTTCAGCACCAGCCGGACAGCTTCCGGTAAGGTCATAACGAACCGCGTCATGCGCTCATCAGTCAGGGTGACCGGGCCGCCGCGCGCGATCTGCTCGCAGAACAGCGGCACCGCCGAGCCGGCCGACCCTGCGACATTGCCAAAGCGCACGCTGGTAAAGACGGCATTGGCGCCAAGGCCCAGCATGGCGTTGGCGGCGGTCATCAGCCGCTCGCCCATCAGCTTGGTCGTCCCCATCACATTGGTCGGGTTGACCGCCTTGTCGGAGCTGGTCAGCACCACCCGTTCGAGATGATTGTCGAGAGCCGCTTGGATGACGTTCTGAACACCGATGATGTTGGTCTGAACCGTTTCGAACGGCGAGCGCTCGGACGAGCCGACATGCTTCAGCGCCGCCGCGTGAATACAGTAATCCATATTATGAAACATCTGGCCGAGCTTGCGGCCGTTGCGCACGTCGCAGATGAACGGATGAAACCGCGGCTCGTGGCGCAGCGATTCGGCCAGCGCAAACAAGCCGTTCTCGTGGCTGTCGATGCCGCGAACCTCTGCCGCCCGGGTCCGCAGCAGCCGACGCACCAGCTCGGAGCCGACGGTGCCCGCCGAGCCGGTGACTAGGATACGTTTACCTTCGAAAAAATCGGCCGCGCCGTCGTGCTCGTCATCGGGCATCCTCGGCATCCGCATCTCCCCCTGATTGCGTCGGCTCTCGGCGCTGCATTCCCGACACCGGGACGGTCCCGGCAAATACGCAACGTGCTTTCCAAACGGATCCTTCGGCTCAAACCCCAGCCGCTTGTGAGGTATAGACGACGCAAGCAGGGATTGACAAGCCCCGCGCTGTCTGTGCACCTAATGCAACGGGTTGATCGCGCCGACTGCAAGGGGACAGTACCTCGGCGTGCTGGCAAATCTCTCGGTCCGGCAATCGTCGCGCGCGCCTAGGCCGCGAAAGAGCGCGGAGCGCTGTAAATTTTTTGTGATAGCGGCATTCGCCCCTTCGACTGAAGGGTACTTTTGGGAGGCAGGCCGGTCATGCGGGTTTTAATTCTCGGTGGCGATGGCTATCTCGGCTGGCCGACGGCGCTGCATCTCGCCGGCGCCGGCCATGAGGTCATGGTCGCCGACAATTACTTGCGCCGCACGATCGCGCGAAGCACCGGT
>DASXAM010000330.1:0-5623 GCA_036404275.1 Allostellaceae bacterium | reverse complement strand
CGCCGGAGGCCGAGATTTCGGGACCGCCCTCGAACGGCTCGGTGCGCAGCACCGAGGCCAAGACCTTGAGCTGCGGCAATTCGATGCCGAGATTGCCGCAAAAGAGCCGCGACCAGGCGCCGCCGGCGAGAATGGCGGTGGCGCAACCGATCCGGCCCTTTTCGGTAACGACGCCCGAAACCCGGCCGCCCGTGGTCTCGACGCCGCGCACGGCGCAGTTTGTCAAGATCGCCGCCCCGTGCCGGCGTGCGGCTTCGGCGATTGCCGGGGCGGCGAGCTGCGGCTCGGCCTTGCCGTCGCTCGCCGTATAGAGGGCACCTGCCCATTCGCCCTCGAGCCCCGGCATCAGCTCGGCCGCCTCGGCGCGGGTCAAGAGCCGCGTGTCGAGCTGGTACTGCCGACCGTGGTCGAGCCAGGCTTCGAGCTCGCCGAGCTGTGCTGCGTTTTCGGCGAGATACATGATGCCCGGCTGGCGAAACCCGGTTTCAGCCTCGACCCGCTCGTTCATCCCCTGCCACAGCCGCAGCGCCTCGATGATCAGCGGGATCTCGCGCGGATCGCGCGCCATTTTGCGGCACCAGCCCCAATTGCGGCTCGATTGCTCGCCGGCAATATGCCCCTTCTCGCAGAGCGCGACCGAGACCCCCTTTTCGGCGAGAAACAGCGCCGCGCTGGTGCCGACGATGCCGCCGCCGACAATCACGATGTCGGCTTGCGCCGGCAAATTTTCGTCGGACCGGACCGGTTCCACCCGCGGCGCCATGCTTTTTCCCCTTGCTGCGGGAGAAGCTTGCGGTCCCGCCCGGCGCCGTGTCAAACGTGCAAAGCGCCGGCGGGCTGTGCCGGCCGCCTCGGCACCGACCGGATTGCGCGCTCAGGCGGCTTTGGCAGCGATTGCGGAGGTGCCGTCGCGGGCGGCGCGGCGGATCAATGCCGCCCCCTTTTCGGCGATCATGATCGTCGGCGCGTTGGTGTTGGTCGAGGTCACCGCCGGCATCACCGAGGCGTCGATAACGCGCAGGCCCTGGAGCCCGTGCACGCGCAGCTGGTCGTCGACCACCGACATCGGGTCGCTCCCCATCTTGCAGGTGCAGGACGCGTGGTAGACGGTCGAGCCCTTCTGCCGGGCGTAATCGAGCAATTCGTCGTCGGTCTGGACCGCTACGCCTGGCAGAAGCTCCGCCCCGCAATATTTGGCGAGTGCGGGGGCGGCGAAGAGTTTTCGAGCAAAGCGCAGCCCGCCGACAATGGCGCGGCGGTCGGCCTGCTCGCTCAAATAGCGCGGGTTGATCGCCGGCGCCTCGCGGGGATCGGCAGATTTCGCTTCGACATAGCCGCGCGACAAGGGCCGCATCTGCCAGGCGCCGGCGGTGATGCCGGGAAAATCGTCGAGCGCGCCGATTTGCCCGTCCTTGAAGCTGCCGGGCGCAATGCTGCATTGCACATCGGGGGTCGCCGATTCCTCGAGCACCTTGACCGAGGCCGCGGCGAGCGAAGCGCTGTAGGTCAGCATCCCTTTGCCGGTGACGAGATAGCGCAGGATTTCGGCAGCGAGCGGGAGGCCGCGCGAGCGTTCGTTGACGGTCGCGATGCCGCTGACCTTGTAGCTGAGCCGGGCGATGTAATGGTCCTGCATGTTGCGGCCGACGCCGGCGAGCGCGTGCTGCACCGGAATGCCGACGCGGCCGAGATGCGCGGGGTCGCCGACCCCCGAAAGCTGCAGGATATGCGGCGAGCCGACGGCACCGGCGGCGAGGATCACTTCGCGCGCCGCATTCGCCCGCTCAGCCGTGCCGCCGCGCTCGTATTCGACACCGGCCGCGCGCGTGCCGTCGAACAGGATGCGGCGCACCAGCGCCTTTGTCACGAGCTGCAGGTTCGGGCGTTTCAGCGCCGGGCGCAGATAGCTGCGCGCGGTCGAGGCGCGGCGCCGCCCGCCGCGGGTCTGCTGGCACCAGCCGATCGAGTCGCCGGCACCCGGCGGCAAATTGTTGACGTCGTCGCGGTATTCGAGACCGATCTCCCTGCCGGCCTCGATTACCGCGGCGCAGAGCGGCGAGCGGTCCATCGGCGAGGTGAACAGCGGGCCGCCTGCGCCGTGGATTTCATTGGCACCACCGGCCCAGTTCTCGGCCTTTTTGAAATAGGGGAAGACGTCGTCCCAGCCCCAGCCGCGGTTGCCGAGCTGCATCCAATGATCAAAGTCTTCGGGCTGGCCACGGACATAGATGAGGCCGTTGATCGAGCTGGAGCCGCCGAGGACGCGGCCGCGCGGGTAGAGGATCGCGCGCCCGGCGGTGCCCGGATCGGGCTCGGCGTAATAGCCCCAGGTCAGGGTCGGGTGGTCGAGCATCTTCATAAAGCCGGCGGGAACGTGGATATAGGGGTTCCAGTCGCGCCCGCCGGCCTCGATCAGCAAGACCTTGACCGAGGGGTCCTCGGTCAAGCGGTTGGCGAGCACACAGCCGGCCGAGCCCGCGCCGACGATCACATAGTCAGCGTCCATAAAATCCTCCTGTGCCACCCCCCCCCCACCCCTCCCCCGCCCGCGGGGGAGGGAAGCTCTTTGATTCCTCCCCGCCCCGCGGAGAGGGAGGTTCTTTGATCCCACCCCCGCCCGCGGGGGAGGGAAGCTCTTTGATTCCTCCCCGCCCGCGGGGGAGGGAAGCTCTTTGATCCCACCCCCGTCCCGCGGAGAGGGAGGTTCTTTGATCCCTCCCCCGCCCCGCGGAGAGGGAAGTTCTTTGATCCCTCCGCCGCCCCGCGGAGAGGGAGGTTCTTTGATCCGCCCCGCCCGCGGGGAGGGAGGTTCTTTGATCCCTCCCCCGCGGGCGGGGGAGGGTTAGGGAGGGGGCGGACCGACGCAACAAAGAAAGCCATCCGGCTGGCGGCTACCGCTATTTCTCGGCCTCGGTATAGGGATAGATCATCGTGCCGGTCGCGTATTTCTGCGGCCACAGGATCGTCTGCCGGCTGTCGTTTTTGAACTGGTCGAGACCATTGCCGACGACACCGTGGAACTGCACTTCGAGCACCCGCGGCACGGCCCATTCGCCATTGGGGCCGTATTTGATGTCGCCGACGATCGTCTTGAAAGTATGGCTGCGGGTATAGTCGGCGAGCTTGTCCTGGTCGAGGCTCTTGGTCGCGGTAACCGCGTCGCCCAGCACCTGAAGATTGGCATAGGCGAAGGGCGGCAGGTAATAGCCGAGCGGATCGACCCCGGCGGCTGGCGCCTTCGCCTGGTATTTCTTCAAAAACTCATCGACGCCCGGATAGACCAGGGTTTTTGCCGGTTCCCAGAAATCGTAATTGACGATGCCGTTCAGCAGCGGCCCGAGCTGGGTCTTGATCGAGGCGTATTGCAGGCCGACGAGGCCGCCGCCAAAAACCTTGGTTTTGAGACCGACCTCGTGGGCGGCACGGACCATGCCGACCGCGTCGGGCGGATAGGAGGCGCTGAACACGATGTCCGGGTGGTTGGCCTGGATCGCCTGGACGATCGGGCTGAAATCGGTCGTGCTCGGCGGATAGGTCTTGTCGTAAACGACCTGGAACCCGGCTTTTTTGGCATTGACGCGGGCGCCGTCGGCGGCGTTGCGCGAGAATTCGGCGTCGGCAGCGATGATCGCCAGCGTCTTCGGCTTCGGCGTCTGCAACGCCGCCACCGCAAAGAACGGCTCGGAAAAGCTCTGCCCCGGGTTCGGGCCGCCGGTCGGCGCCATCATAAAGAATTTCGGGTATTTGAACTGGCGGTTCACGTCGAGGCCGAACAGCCCGAAGAAGGTCATCTTGTGGGCGATGATGACCGGCATCGCCGGCGCTTGGAGGTTGGTGCCGTAGTCGCCGACCACCAGATCGACATGATCGACATCGAGAAGCTTGGTAAAGATGCCGGGGACCGTCGCCGGGTTCGACTGGTCATCGTAATAGACGAGCTTGACCGGCCGGCCCAAAAGGCCGCCCTTGGCGTTTGTCTCCTGCTCCCAGATTTGCATCGCCAACAGCGCCGCCTTGCCGCTCGCCGCAAGCCCGCCGGTCAGGCCCATGCCGAAACCGATCTTGATCGGCTCGGCCGCACGCGCCGGCGCCGCGACCGCGGCCGCCAGCGCCAACCCGGCAACGACGCTCATCCGCAACAATCCGAACATTCTCTCCTCCCTGTGCGTATCGCTCGATCCTAGCCCAAGGACGCGACTTGAGACAGAGAAAGGCGCCGCCGCATCGGCTTAGGAAAGAAACGCCGGAGACCTCCGGGACTGCCGAACCAGCGGCAAGGCAGACGAAAGTAGAGCCTCCGAAAACACGTCGGACGCCGCCTCGCCGACAATGTCGCCCGCTTTGTCGAGCCCGCGCAAAACCTATGGCGTCGGCGGCAATTTCGACGGTACCGGCAATGCCGCCGGCCCGCCGCAGCTTCGCTCGTGCAGCGGTGATGGCGCAGATCAGCCGGTCGCGCCGTTCGCGTCGCGGTCCCCGGCGCAACCGGCCGGAGACCGCATCCGGAAGCGGCTCAGGCGACGACCAGATCGGGAACCATTTCGGTGCCCTTGGTCTCGGGGCCGAGCGCGACCGCAAAGATGAAATTGACGAGCCCGAGCAGCGTTCCGATCAGCATCGGGATCGCGAACCCCAAATTCCAGGCGGGGTTGATCGCGAAATAGGTCAGGATCGGCGGCACCATGGCGCCGGGAATGGCACCGACGTGATAGCAAAAGCCGGTGGCGGTGCCGCGGATCTCGGTCGGGAAGCGCTCGGTCAGATAGCTCGGCACCTGGCCGTACATGGCGCCCCCGGCAAACAGGCCTTGCAGCATAAAGGCGATCACCACCCAGGTGAAATTGCCGGCAAACAGATAGATCGGCACCAGCGGGAGCGCGCACAGCGCCGGGATGATCATCGCCGGACGCCGGCCGAGCTTGTCGGATACCCAGCCCCAGCCCGAGCTGCCGAGAAACACCAGCAGGTTGGAGAAAATCAGCGGGGTGGCGATCAGCGCCGGGCTCAGATGCGTGTCGTGCTGCAGATGCGTCGCGAACAGCGAGTTGATGGAGTAATAGGTGACGAAGCCGGCCGCCTGAAACCAGCATACGCTCAACGTATTGCCGATCATGCCGGGCTTGAAAATTTTGGCCAGCGGCACCTTTACCTCCCGCCGCTGGGTCCGTTGCAGCCGGCGGTTTTCGAGCCATACCGCCGGCTCTTTTACATAGAAGCGGATATAAACGAGCGCGAGCGCCGGCGCGATGCCGATCCACAGCATCCCGCGCCAGCCGATTTGCTTGTAGAAGAGACCGTAAATCAGGCTCGACAACAGAAAACCGAGGCCCCACGACCCTTGCAATACGCCGCTCATAAAGCCGCGCGAGCGGATCGGCCAGGTCTCCATCGCCAGGGACGCGCCAGCCGGCCATTCGGCACCCATGAAAAAGCCCAACAACGCGCGGAAAAACAGCAGGAAGAAAAAGGTCGGCGAGAACCCGGCGACAAAGTTGCACAGCGAATAGCCGAGGATCGACAGCATCAGCGGCAATTTGCGCCCGACCCGGTCGGCGAGCCAGCCCGAGGCGGTGGCGCCAACGAGTCGCATCCATAAGGTCAGGGTGAAGACGATCGCCACCGC